>NZ_CP130060.1:922041-1229389 GCF_030644385.1 Stomatobaculum sp. F0698
CAGGCAATCACGGAGATTCAGCTTGAGGGTCTCACCGGTACCATCACCTGGAATGCGGACGGTTCTCCGTCCAAGGAGCCCAAGGCAGTTGTGATCAAGGACGGCGCTTACCAGTCGATTGAAGACTGACGCATACGAACGGAATGAGCGAAAGGGCTGCGTAGTTTGCAGCCCTTTCTTTATCATAAAAGGAGAGCGGTTATGAAATTTTTGTCTTATTTTCTCAGCGGCATCAGTTTGGGATCCATCTATGCCATCATTGCCCTGGGATACACAATGGTCTACGGCATCGCGAAGATGTTGAACTTTGCGCACGGTGATATCATTATGGTCGGCGGCTATGTCGCATTTACGGCGATGTCCGCGCTGAACCTACCGGCCTCCGTAGCCGTACTGCTCTCGGTGTTGTTTTGCACGGCACTCGGTGTGATCATCGAAGGTGTCGCCTACAAGCCGCTGCGCGGCGCGAACAGTCTTGCGGTCTTGATTACGGCAATCGGCGTATCGTATCTCTTACAAAACTTGGCCTTGCTCATCTTCGGTGCAAATCCGAAGAGCTTTCGCTCGGTGGTTCCGATTCAGTCGATGAGTTTCGCAAACGGGCAACTGGTCATATCCGGTGAGACCGTCGCTGCCATTGCCGCCTGCTTCCTTGTCATGGTGGCGCTCACGACCTTTATCAACAAGACCCGCGCCGGTCAGGCCATGCTTGCGGTGGCGGAGGATAAGGGCGCTGCAACGCTGATGGGCATCAATGTCAACGCGACGGTCGCACTGACCTTTGCCATCGGCTCTGCGCTTGCCGCGCTTGCGGGTGTGCTGCTCTGCTCGGCTTACCCGACGCTGACGCCGACCACCGGCGCGATGCCCGGCATCAAAGCCTTTGTCGCCGCGGTCCTCGGCGGAATCGGTTCAATTCCCGGCGCGCTGATCGGCGGACTGCTGCTCGGTGTGCTTGAGAATCTATCGAAGGCCTATATCTCCTCCAAACTCTCGGATGCCATTGTTTTCTCGGTGCTCATTTTGGTTCTGGTGGTGCGGCCCACCGGCATACTCGGGAAAAAGATGAGAGAGAAGGTGTAATATGAACAGAAGCTCTGAAAAAAAAGCATTTATCAATGATTGCATCACCTATGCCCTTGTCGTCATCGCCTTTGTCATCGTACAGCTTTTGGTGAACGGCGGCGCTGTGAGCTCCCTCTTTAAGGGACTGCTCGTGCCGCTCTGCACCTATGCGATACTTGCGGTCAGTCTGAATTTGGTGGTCGGCATCTCGGGCGAGCTGTCGCTTGGGCATGCGGGATTCATGTGTGTGGGCGCATTCAGTTCGGCCCTCTTTACGAATCTCATGGCCGGCAAACTCCCGGGCGGGCTTGACTTTGCACTCGCCGTTTTAATCGGCGCTTCGGTTGCGGCTTTCTTCGGTTTTTTGATCGGTATACCGGTGCTTCGTCTTAAGGGCGATTACCTTGCGATCGTGACACTTGCGTTCGGTGAGATTGTCAAAAATATCATCAACGCGCTTTATCTCGGTGTGGATGCGAAGGGCATTCATGTATCGCTCAAAGATACGGCGGCATTAAAACTGGAGACCGGCGGCAAGATTCTCATTAAGGGGGCGCAGGGCATCACCGGAACGCCGCGGCTCTCGAGCTTTTTTGCCGGCATCGTCCTCTTGCTGATTTCGCTCGTTGTTGTGCAGAACTTGATTCGCTCCCGCACGGGACGCGCAATTATGGCCATTCGAGACAATGAAATCGCGGCGGAGTCGGTCGGTCTTCATGTGACCCGCTATAAGCTCCTCGCGTTTACGATTTCAGCGGCACTTGCGGGCGTCGGAGGTGTGCTCTATGCGCACAATCTGAGTACCTTACAGGCACTGCCGAAGAATTTCGGCTATAATATGTCCATCGCAATTTTGGTCTTTGTCGTGATGGGCGGAATCGGCAATATGCGCGGCTCCGTCATTGCGGCGGTGGTCTTGACCGCGCTGCCGGAGTTGCTCCGCGGACTCAGTGATTTCCGCATGCTGATTTATGCGATTGTCCTGATTCTTATGATGCTCTTTACCTCCGCCCCCGCGTTTATACAGTATCGAGAGCGAATTTTCTCCGGCATCCGCAAGCCCGAGAAACAGGCATAAAGGAGGAGAAGTTATGGCTATGTTAGAAGTGAAAAATATCGGCATCTCCTTCGGCGGTCTGAAGGCGGTCGATAATTTCTCGCTGGAATTACAGGAGAATGAACTTTCGGGACTGATAGGGCCGAACGGTGCCGGAAAGACCACCATATTCAATCTGTTGACCGGTGTCTATCGTCCGGACAACGGCTCCATTCGCCTGGACGGCAAGGAGTTAACCGGAAAATCCATCATCGAGATCAACCAAGCCGGCATCGCGAGAACCTTCCAAAACATTCGTCTTTTCTCGAACCTCTCGGTGCTCGACAATGTTAAGGCGGGACTTCACAATCATCATTCCTACTCGACTTTTGAGGGGATTTTCCGCTTGCCGCGTTACCGTGCACAGGAGAAGGAGATGAATCGCCGGGCCGAAGAGTTGCTCTCGGTCTTTCATCTGGAACAGATGGCCGAGGTGAAAGCCAAGAACTTGCCCTACGGTTCGCAGCGAAAGCTTGAGATTGCACGCGCCTTGGCAACCGAGCCGAAGCTTTTATTGCTCGATGAGCCGGCGGCCGGCATGAATCCGAATGAGACCGCCGAGCTCATGGAGACCATACAGCTGGTGCGGAAGCGCTTTCACATGACCATACTGCTCATTGAGCACGATATGAAGTTGGTCTCCGGCATCTGCGAGCGCCTGACTGTCCTGAACTTCGGAAAACTGTTGAAACAGGGAGATACCCAGGAAGTGCTTCACGATCCCGAGGTCGTGAAGGCCTACCTCGGTGAGTAAGGAGGACTTATGGACGCATTGCTCAAGGTGAAGGACTTACATGTCTACTACGGAATGATTCATGCGATACGCGGTATCTCGTTTGAAGTGAATCGCGGTGAGATTGTGACGCTGATCGGCGCAAACGGCGCCGGAAAGACGACCACGCTGCACACGATTACGGGGCTCTTGCCTTCGTCCGGCGGAGAGGTGATTTATAACGAGAAAAACATCACCCATGTTCCGGGATATCAGCTTGTTCGGCGCGGTCTCGCCCATGTTCCGGAGGGCAGAAGAGTCTTTTCCCAGCTCTCGGTCTTACAGAATCTGGAACTCGGTGCGTTTACGCGCCGCAGCAAGGAAGAGAAGGCAGAGACCCTAAAGGAAATTTATCGCCGCTTCCCGCGACTTGAGGAGAGAAAGAATCAGCTCGCGGGAACACTCTCGGGCGGTGAGCAGCAGATGCTCGCCATGGGACGCGCTCTCATGAGTAAGCCGGAGATGCTGGTGCTCGACGAGCCCTCGATGGGACTTTCGCCGATTTATGTGAATGAGATTTTTGATATCATTAAGTCCATTCATGAGAGCGGAACCACGGTGCTTCTGGTCGAACAGAATGCGAAAAAGGCGCTCTCCATCGCAAACCGCGCCTATGTCCTGGAAACGGGAACCATACGAATTTCCGGTACGGCGGAAGCGCTCTTAAACAATGCCGAAGTGAAGAGCGCTTATCTCAGCGAATAAGGCAGATGGAGATATGAGCTTAACGAAGGTCAAGTTATTTTCGGACGGCGCCGCGCGCGGGAACCCGGAGGGACCGGCGGGCTACGGCACTATTTTGCAGGTAACGGACGGCAGCGGGAAGATACACGAGAAAGAGCTCTCACAGGGCTTTCGAAAGAGCACAAATAACCGCATGGAGCTGCTCGGCTGCATTGCGGGATTTGAGGCACTGACACGCCCCTGTGAGGTGACGGTTTACTCGGATTCCCGCTATTTGGTCGATGCCTTTAATCAGCACTGGATCGACAGTTGGCAGAAAAAGAACTGGACGCGCGGTAAGAATGAGCCGGTCAAGAATATAGATCTTTGGAAGCGCCTGTTAAAGGCAATGGCGCCTCACCGGGTAGAATTCTGTTGGGTCAAGGGGCATGCGGGGCATACCGAAAACGAGCGCTGTGACGCGCTCGCAACCGATGCCGCGGATCACCGCGCATTTGAGGAGGACAAGGTCGATGAGACGGCATGAGAGATGGCGTCTTTTCGCAACTGTCCTCTTCTTTGGCATCCTGCTGACACTCCTCATCAATACCGTACTGAATGAAAAGCGGCGTCGCATTGCTGCGCGTGTTGCGCTGCAAGAAAGGGTACAGGGGGAAAACAGTCTGAAAGTGGGCTACGGCTATCGGGACTTTAAAAAGAAGTTCGAGGACACCGATCGTATTATTGCCCTGCTCCGGGAGAGAGAGAAGACCGAGAAGCGCGAGGCGGACAGTGAGCGCTTTGCGAGCGAAGAATTGCGCTACTGGGAGACACAGCTCAATGCGCTCTGTCAGGTTCTTCCTTATGTACTGAGCGATCAGGAAGCTGCGGCCTTTTTAAAAGATCAACAGGATTGGCGAAAAAAGCGCGGCACAGGGGAGAACAGAACGGTTCTTTCCGCAAAGGAGCAGGCGGAGAATACAAGAGCGCGGGCCTATGCGCTTTTGGAACAATATAAGGAGCGTCTGCGTTAGTGCCGCGTGTAAAGCGGATTTACAGAACGGTGATTTACGGCTACAATAGAAATTTAGGAAAATCATAAAATATCAAAACAGAGGGGCAGTGCAATGATTGCAAAGAAATACGGAGTCAATGAGCTCCGCAAGATGTATCTTGAGTTCTTTCAGAGCAAGGGACATTTAATCATGAAGAGCTTCAGCCTGGTGCCGCACAACGACAATAGTCTGTTGCTCATCAATTCCGGTATGGCACCGTTAAAGCCGTATTTCACCGGCCAGGAGATTCCGCCCTGCCGCCGTGTGACAACGTGTCAGAAGTGTATTCGCACGGGTGATATCGACAATGTCGGTAAGACCGCGCGCCACGGCACTTTTTTTGAGATGCTCGGTAACTTTTCCTTCGGCGATTACTTTAAGCGTGAGGCCATTCACTGGAGCTGGGAGTTCCTGACCGAGGTTGTGGGACTCGAGCCGGATCGTCTCTATCCCTCCGTCTATGAGGAAGATGACGAGGCCTTCGATATCTGGCGAGACGAGATCGGCATCGCACCGGAGCGCATTTACCGCTTCGGCAAGGCGGACAATTTCTGGGAGCACGGTTCCGGTCCTTGCGGCCCCTGCTCGGAGATTTATTATGACCGCGGCGAAGCGTACGGAACCGGCCCCGAGGACGTGATGGGCGGCGAGGGCGACCGCTTCATGGAAGTCTGGAACAACGTGTTCAGTCAGTTCGATAACGACGGTCACGGTCACTACAGCGAACTCAAGCAGAAGAACATCGATACCGGCATGGGACTGGAGCGCCTTGCGGTTGTGGTCCAGGATGTCGAGTCCATCTTCGAAGTGGATACCATTCGCGCGCTGCTCGATGAGGCGGCGAAGCTTGCTTCGACCCGTTACCACGAGGATGAGAAGAAGGATGTTTCGCTGCGCGTGATTACCGACCATGTGCGTTCCTGCACCTTCATGATTTCGGATGGCATCATGCCGAGCAACGAGGGCAGAGGCTATGTGCTCCGGAGACTCCTGCGCCGCGCGGCGCGCCACGGCAGACTCCTCGGCATTGAGGGGGCCTTCCTCGGCAAGCTTGCCGAGACCGTGATTGCCTCCTCGAAGGACGGCTATCCGGAGCTGGAAGAGAAGCGCGAAATGATTTTAAAGGTTCTGACCGAGGAAGAGGCGAAGTTTAACCGCACGATAGACCAGGGCCTTTCTATTCTCGCGGAGCTCGAGGAGACGCTATCCGCGGAGAAAAAGACCGAGCTCTCCGGCGAGGACGCGTTTAAGCTCTACGACACCTACGGCTTCCCGCTCGATTTGACGCGTGAAATTCTCGCAGAGCGCGGCTTCACGGTCGATGAGGCAGGCTTCCAGAAGGCGATGCAGGTACAGCGGGAGACTGCGCGGAAGGCGAGAAAAGCGACGAACTATATGGGTGAGGCGCAGACCGCTTACCAGCAGATTGATCCGACGCTCACGACCGAGTTCACCGGCTACGACAAGCTGACGGACGAGGGCAAGATTACGGCGATGGTCCGCATTCTCCCGGAGGAGAGCGAGGAGGATACAACGGCGCTTACCGAGGCGCTCGCAGAGGGCGATGAGGGCACGATTGTGACCGACAAGACGCCGTTCTATGCGACCATGGGCGGCCAGCAGGGCGATACCGGCGTGATATCGGCGGGGGATAATCGCTTTGAAGTGCGCGAAACCATCCATTTAAAGGGCGGCAAGGTCGGTCACACGGGTAAGGTACTCTCGGGCATGTTCCGTATCGGCGAGAGCGTGACCCTTGCGGTCGATGCCGCGAACCGCGACAATACGGCAAAGAACCACTCGGGCACCCACCTGCTGCACGAAGCGCTTCGCGAAGTGCTCGGCAACCATGTGAACCAGGCGGGTAGCTTTGTGAGCGCGGACAGACTGCGCTTTGACTTTACGCACTTCGCGGCGCTCACGCCCGAGGAAATCAAGAAGGTCGAGGAACTTGTGAACCGCGAGATCAAGGCGGGACACGCGGTTGAGACCAAGGTCATGGGCATCGAAGATGCCAAGAAGGCCGGCGCAAAGGCACTGTTTGGCGAAAAGTACGGCGATGAGGTCCGTGTGGTGCGCATGGGTGATTTCTCGACCGAGCTCTGCGGCGGTACCCACGTAAAGAATACGGAGAACATCGGCGCAATGAAGATTGTCTCCGAGACCGGCATTTCGGCGGGCGTGCGCCGCATCGAAGCGCTGACCGGCGATGCCTTGACCGCTTATTATGAAGCGGCGGTACAGGAGCTTGAGGAGCTCGCGGCGCAGTTAAAGACCAACCGTGCGGAACTGCCGCAGCGCGTCCTACAGCTCCAGCATGAGCTCCGTGAGAGCGAGAAGGAGAACGAGAAGCTCCGCGCCGAGCTTGCGCGCAATGCGGCGGCAACTGCGGGCGAAGACATCCAGGAAGTGAAGGGTGTCAAACTTCTCACCACAGCACTCGCAAAGATTGAGATGAATGAGCTCCGTAATCTCGGCGACAGTCTGCTTCAGAAGACCGAGGGCGGCGTGGCCGTGCTTGCAAGTGCGGATGAGTCGCAGGTAAATCTCCTCGTGATGGTCGGTAAAGCGGCGGAAGAGAAGGGCGCCAATGCCGGAAAGCTCATTAAAGCCATTGCACCGCTAATCGGCGGCGGCGGCGGCGGCAGACCGAACATTGCGCAGGCGGGCGGCAAGAACCCCGCGGGCGTGCAGGCGGCGCTTGAAAAGGCGGCCGAAGCACTGGAAGAGGAACTGGCATAAGAAGAGCGGCTTCTTTGGAATCCGTCTCGGAATACAAAACGAGCTGTGCGTATGCACAGCTCGTTTTGCTTGCGCTTTACGGTGTGAGAGACGGTGCTGTAAGAGAAATTTGTACTATAAAATGCGCGTAATGTACCGGCGGTTCTGGAAGTTCGGCTCTCGAAAAGAAAAGAGAATATCGTGATTGCTGCAATACGGCGGCGATGAATACAAATTAAAAGCAAGACAGAAAGCGCTTTGGATTGTTAATTCAAACACAAAGATTATGAAGCTATAATTAGCATATTCCTAAGAAACTTAAAAAAATCTTCATAAGCTCTTGCGTATAATTGATTTTTTGGGTAGAGTATAAGACAGTTAGAATTGAGAGCAATGTGGTTAATTATTAGGAGGAACGGTATGGTAAAACGTGGTAAGCAGTCAAAACGCTTGCTTGCGGTGATGCTCAGTGCTGCGATGGCGGTATTGAACGTTTCGACCGCGGTGCCTGTCTATGCGGCCCCCTCGGCGGATGAATTTCGCGAGGACGCAGAACTTATCAACGACCTCGGACTTTTGAGGGGGGAGCAGAGAGAATTGCAGCAGAGGGGCACGGCAAGCCCTTCCGATGCAACGGCAGCTGCGGAGGCAAAGCAGGGAGAAAAGACAGCGGATATCCTTGTCGGTTCGAGCCGCTGGGGTACACCGTCCAACGCGGCAAAGGTACTCCGCACCGAATTAAACGGCGTTGAAATCGAAGTGACGGCTCCGGCCGGCGTTCTGCCGGAAGGCGCAAGACTCCGTGCAAGAGCACTGACTGCGGAAGAGGAGCAGGAAGCACTCGCAAAGATTGCGGCGCACGCGAGTGAGACAGGCAAGACCGCAACGGCGCAGTTCCTTTGCGATCTCACGGTCTTAAACGCAGCGGGCGAAGAAATTCAGCCGGACAACACGAAGGGCAGTCTTGCGGTCTCCTTCCGTAACGTGAGCATTGTCTCCGCCGAGGTCTCGAAGACCGGAGAGGACAGTGAGGCACAGGACACGAACGTAGCGGTGCTTCACATCGATGAAGAGGCTTCGAAGGTGGATACGCTGCGCACGGGTCTCGATGAGAATACACCGGTGCTGCAGGCGGCAGCAGAGCACTTCTCGCCCTTCGCGGTCGTCAACTATCAGACCGGAAACACCCAGCTCGGTGCATCCTTTAAGCTTCTCGACTACGACGGCGATGCGACGCGTCAGACGTATAAGCTCAGCGATGTGACCGTGGTAGACGGCGCCGGCAACGGCATCACCTCGATGAACTTCCAGGTCGACACGGGTAACATTATCGATATGCCTGTGAGCGGCACGGTGGTCGGCAGCAAGACCTACCAGAGCTTTACGGATATTAATCCGGCGGGCAGCCACCTGTTCTACCAGTTCATTTTCCCGACCGCACTGACGGCGGCCGAGGCAAAGGATTTCATTGAACAGCAGATGAAGTTTAAGCTTGCGAGCCCGGGTGCAAACCAGCAGCTTAAGATTACGCTCGGAAACGGCCAGAACAACTTCCCGACCAACGCAACCATCAAGATTTCGAAGAAGACCATTCCGAACCCGATGCCGAATGACAGCGCGGAACACTATTATATGTATGTGGAGCCGCAGCCTGCAGGCCTTGTGAGCTGGGCTGACAGTTACAACACCGCAAAGCAGAGCTATCTGGACGGCATGCGAGGCTACCTGGTCACGATTACCTCCGCAGAAGAGGATCAGGTTCTCGACCAGATCACCTCGACGACCACCGGCGCTTGGTCCGGCGGCGCGCGTTTTGAGGGCATCAACGACGCGACAAGTGTTCCGGCTTGGTCCGACAACTCGGTTGCGGGACGCACCGGTACCGTTTTCGCAAATCAGAACGTGAACGCATCTTCTACATCTACGCCGACGGCGGCGAGAACCTTCCGCTGGCAGAACGGACCGGAGTCTAATATCGATTACTTCGTACAGGGCAACGGCGGCGCGGCCCCCCTGGGTAACGGAACACCGCTCGTCACGCCTTATTCCGGCGGCAATCCGGCATACACGCACTTCCGCCCGACCGGCGAGCCGAATTCCGCAGCCGGACACGGCGTTGCGGTCAGCGGTTACGAGGGCGTCATGCAGGTACACAACGCGGGTTACTGGAACGACCTTCATAACCGCAGCGATTACACCGGCGGCGGTCTCGATGTCAAGGGCTACTACATCGAGTTCAGCGGATACAACAAGACCGGTGACACCGCGAATGAATCGGTGCCGCTGGTCACGGCGCACACCGCGACGGTTACGGTGGGAGGCCAGACCTACTACTTTAACAATGCGGACGATGCGATTGCGTTCTCTACGCAGAACGGCAATGCTTCGGTCAGCCTGATTGGCAACACGACACTCACGTCCAATGTTCCGGCAGGTGTTACGATTGACTTAAACGGTCACACGCTCACGGTTCCGGCGGGCAGTACGGTTGTGAACAACGGCACCATCAACGCGCCTGCGGGAAGCAGCTTTGTTGCGCAGGGTGCAAACGGCAACTTCAGCAATGCGGGCAACGGCGCGGTCAATGTGCCGCTCACGATTACCGTGAATCCGCGCACCGTGACGGCGACCGAGCCCCTCACCTGGGATCCCTCCGATGTGACGGTGACGGGCCTCATCGGCAACGACCGCGTGTCGGCTGTCAGTGTGAACTTTGACAACAGTCAGCCGGTCGCAGCGACAACGACGGACAATGCGACGCCGCTTGCGCCGACTACCTTTGATAACGGCACGGCGGGCAGCGCTGCAATCGGTACCTATACGATTACCTACGTACCGGGCCCGGTGACCAGAAACCCGCACCAGTACACGGTGAAGTTTGTTGCGAACGCACCGGCGGGACAGACCGCGACCGGCACCATGGCGGATCAGACCATCACCGGCACTGCAGCTGCAAACCTGACGAACGGCTTTGCTGTGAACGGCTATACCTTTAACGGCTGGAGCGGTTCGAACGGCCAGACCTATGCGGACGGAGCGACTCCGGCAAACCTCGTGACCACGAATAACGGTGTGATTACGATGACCGCGAACTGGACCGAGAACAACTACAACATTCAGTACACGACGAATGTGAACCCGGCATCCCGCACCGCGGGCGCTGCGGTGAACCCGAACACCGTGACAAGCTATAAGGTCACGGATCCGAACGTCACGATTCAGCCCATGACCTGGCCGGGCTACAACTTTGACGGCTGGTATGACAACCAGCTCTTCGCGGGCACCCCGGTTTCGACTCTGGTTACGAGTGCGGTTCCGGCGGGAGATAAGCACTACTATGCGAAGTGGACCGCTAAGAACTATAACCTCGCATATCACCTGAACGATTCCGCAACGCAGCCGGCAAACAACCCGGATGCGGGCTTTACGACTTACACGGCGGAGTCTCCGGATCATACCTTCGGCACCCCGACCCGCCCGGGCTATACCTTCCTCGGCTGGTTTACGGATGCGGGTCTCACGACTGCGGCACCGGCAACGCTGGTGACTGCACAGGGCGATACGAACCCGACCGATCTCTATGCGAAGTGGAGTGCACCGCTTCCGTATTCGATCACCTATGTGCTGAACGATACGACGCCGGCGGGCCACACGGCAAGCAATCCGGCGACCAACCCGGGCGGCTTCGATGTGACGGATCCGAGCATTAACCTGCAGGCACCGACCCGCACGGGTTACACCTTCCTCGGCTGGTATGCGGATGCGGGTCTCACGACTCCGATTTCTTCTATCAACCCGGCGTCGGCGGTCAATTACACGGTCTACGCAAAGTGGAGCGCACCGAATGCCTACAACGTGCAGTGGACGCTGAACGACACAGTTCCGGCAGGTCTCACAGCGGCAAACCCGAACGCTTCGCTCACGAGCTACACGGTTGAAGACGCGGATTACACCCTGCGCCCGGCAACCCGCACCGGTTATACCTTTGAAAACTGGTATGACAACGCGGCGCTTACCGGCACGCCGGTCACGACGCTTCACACGATGGATGCGGAAGACAAGCACTACTACGCAAAGTGGGGCAATGCGCTGAGCTATCCGATCACCTATGTGATGAACGATTCGGCGGCCAGCCCGGCAACTGCGGTCACCCCGAATTCCTACACGGTTGAGGATGCGGACTTTGCACTCGGCATTCCGACCAGAAACGGCGCGAGCTTCCAGGGTTGGTATGACAACGCGGCCCTTACCGGCACGCCGATCACGACCCTTCACACCGCGGATGCGGCGGCAAAGACCTACTACGCAAAGTGGCAGCTCAATAGCTATAGCATCAACTACAACCTGAACCCGGGCACGGGCATCGGAACCCCGACCAATCCGGCTTCCAATGTGCCGAGCTTTACGGTCGATGACGATGTGCAGCTTGCACCGCCGGTGCGCCGCGGTTACACGGGAAGCTGGAACTTGAACGGACAGACCGTGACGAGCATTCCGGCAGGCACCACGGGTCCGCAGAACTTAACGGCAGACTGGACCCTCAACCACTACAGCATCACTTACGACACCGGCGAGACGGCGAACAGCCCGATTCAGGGACTCGGCACGCTTCCGACCAGCTATACGATTGAGGACGGAGCCATCACCCTGCCGACCCCGAGCCGCATCGGTTACACCTTCACCCGTTGGGAGATGGCATCGGCACCGGGTGTCGCTGTCAATCAGATTCCCGCAGGCAGCGACGGCGATGTCGTGTTCAGAGCAGTTTGGGAACCGATTCGCTATCGCATCACCTACGATACGGCAGGCGGTGTGAACGACGCCGCAAACCCGACCACCTTTACGATTGAGGACGAGATTAACCCGAACGGCGCTGTGAAGCAGGGCGTTAAGTTCTGGACTTGGAAGGTTGTCGGCGGCAAGTTCTTAAACACCATTCCGGCAGGCACCACGCATGACGTTGACCTGGTCGCTGTTTATCAGACGGACCGCGACGGCGAGAACGCTGTCGGCGGAAGCGGCGGCAGTGGTGGCAGCGGCGGTGGCGGCGGCAGCCGCAGCAGCGGACGCCGCGGCACGGTGACCCCGAACAATGTCGCGACGGGAACGCCGAGCGCAACGCAGCCGAACAACACGCAGCCGGGCGCAACGCAGCCGAATAACACGAAGCCCGACAACACGCAGTCGAACACGGTAGCGAACCGGAACGATGATAAGCTGCAGATTACCGAGCCGAACCCGCAGAAGAATGCGGATACGCTGAACCAGCGGAAGGGCGAGGGGCTTTCTCCGAACAGCGGTAAGAGAGCAACGAACCGCGGTGCGGCAGTCGGCACCAACAAGGGCAGACTCCCGAAGACCGGTGAGGCGCCGTTTGCGCTGAACTTTGCGGGCACCGCAGCGGGCTTCCTGCTTGCGGCTTACGCAATCTGCGGCAGAAGAAGAAAAGAGCAGTAAAATACGGATGCATAAAATGCATCGGTGAAGAAAGCGGAAGGGGACTGTGCGAGCGCACAGTCCCCTTTTGGCCTGCTCCCGAGTTTTCTGTGATGCAAAGCAGCTGCGGCCACGCCGAAAAAGCTTTGCGGGCAGCCGTCGAAGTCACCTGAGAAAGCAAGCAAATGCCGCCGAAAGCCGGGTGCGAAAGCTGAAATGCGGAGAGCGGCAAGGAGGAAAGAATGCCCGAAAATACACTTGACGCAAGCGGAAATTGTGGTATACTAAACAGGATTTCAATTTCACAACCGGGAGGGAGGTTAGGCCGTTTCATGTCAAACGTGATTGTGAAAGAAAATGAAAGCTTGGACAGCGCACTGAGACGTTTCAAGAGAAACTGTGCGAAGGCAGGCATTCAGCAGGAAATTCGCAAGAGAGAGCATTACGAGAAGCCCAGCGTCAGACGCAAGAAGAAGTCCGAGGCTGCAAGAAAGCGTAAATTCAACTAATGCATAATTGACGCCCGGTCTCAACGAGACCGGGCGTCTTGCACGTATGAGGGAGTTAAGATGGGAAGCACAGAGCAGACAATTGATATCCCTGCAGAGTTAGAGAAGAATGTCTGCGGGTTCATGGATGTCAACCTTCACAAAATTGAGCGCACCCTGCAGGTCACAATGATAGAGCGTGACGGCAGCGTCAAGGTCATGGGCGAAGAGGGCAAGGTCAAAAAGGCCATCTCCGTCTTTGAGAATTTGGTTGCGCTCGCACGGCGCGGTGAGACCGTCTCGGAGCAGACGGTCAACTACGCGCTCTCCCTCGCGTTTTCGGAGGGCGAAGAGAAGATACTGGAAATTGACCGGGAGCTCATATGCCGCACGGCATCCGGGCGTCCGGTGAAACCGAAGACGCTCGGTCAGAAAGAGTATGTGGACAGCATACGAAAGCGCATGATTACCTTCGGCATAGGCCCGGCAGGTACCGGTAAGACCTATCTTGCCATGGCCATGGCGATACGCGCCTTCCGCGACGGGGACTGCGAGCGCATCATTCTCACGCGCCCCGCGATGGAGGCAGGCGAGAAGCTCGGCTTCCTCCCGGGTGATCTGCAGAGCAAGATCGATCCCTATCTGCGCCCGCTCTACGATGCGCTTTACCAGATTATGGGGCCGGAGAGCTATCTCCACAACGCGGAGAAGGGACTCATTGAGGTGGCACCGCTCGCCTATATGCGCGGTCGCACCTTGGACAACGCCTACATCATCCTCGATGAGGCGCAGAATACCACACCCTCGCAGATGAAGATGTTCCTAACCCGCATCGGCTTCGGCTCGAAGGCCATCATCACCGGCGATCTCACACAGAAGGACTTGCCTGCGGATGCGGTTTCGGGGCTTGATACGGCTTCCCGTGTGCTTTCGAACATAGAGGAGATCGGTTTTTGCCGTCTCACAAGCCGTGATGTGGTGCGCCACCCCCTGGTGCAGCAGATTGTGGATGCCTACGAGAAGTACGAGGAAAAGGAGAGCGCCGAGAAGAAGCGTCGCAGTGCTTGGCGAAAGGACGCGCAGGGCAGAGGAAAACGGAATGAGCGAGGTGATAAGCGATGAGCCTTGAAATCTGCTACGAGGCGGAAGAGAGTCTGGAACTCCCCTATGAGGAGATTGCGGAGAAGGTGGTAAATGCCTGCCTCAGTGCCGAGCATTGTCCCTTTGCGGCGGAGGTGTCGCTCAGTTTCGTGGACGAAGAGGCGATACGAGAACTGAACCGTGATTTTCGTGACTTGGACCGCGAGACGGATGTGCTTTCGTTCCCTATGCTCGAGTTTGAAGCTCCGGCCGTGTTTCCGGAGGAAATCGGCGAAGAGGACATAAACCCGGACACGGGGGAAGTTCCGCTCGGCGACATTGTGATCAATGTGCGCCGCGTAAAGACGCAGGCGGCGGAATACGGGCACAGCGAGACCCGCGAACTTGCGTTTTTGATTGCACACAGCATGTTGCACCTGATGGGCTATGACCACATGGAGGAAGAGGAGCGCATGGGCATGGAGGCGCGGCAGAGAGAGATACTCGACGCGCTCGGCTATCGGCGCTGAAGAGCTGTATGGAAGAGAGAAGAGAGAATTTCGCTCCCAAAAGTAAGAAACCGAAATCCGGCGGCTTTTTGGCGCAGGGTTCCATTTATGCGGCATCCGGTGTCATTTCAAGTTTAATCGGCTTGGTGTATCGCATGCCGCTCACGCGCATCATAGGCGACGAAGGCAACGGCTATTATGCGGCGGCATTTAATATCTACGCCATTGTTTTGTTGCTTTCGTCTTACAGTTTGCCGCTTGCGGTGTCCAAGTTGATCTCCGCGAGGGTCGGCGCAAAAAACTATCGCAATGCCGAGCGCATCCTCCGCGCGGCGCTGCTCTACGCGACCGTGGTGGGCGGCATCGGCTTTACCGCAATCTTTTTCGGCGCGGACTGGCTTGCGGCTTCGTTTCTTCACATTCCGGAAGCCGCGTACCCGCTGCGAGCGCTCGCACCCACGGTTTGGATTGTGTCCTACCTCGGCGTATGCCGCGGTTACTGGCAGGGACAGTCGACCATGGTGCCGACCGCAATCTCCCAGATTGTCGAGCAGATTTTAAATGCGGCGGTCAGCGTGGGCGCAGCCTATTTCCTGATGAAGTGGGCGCTGCGACAGGGAAAAAATGAGTCGCTTGCCCGCGCATTCGGCGCAACGGGCGGCACCATAGGAACCGGTGTCGGCGCTGCCTCCGCCCTTTTGATTTTCATACTGCTGTTTCTGATAACAAGGCGTTCAAGGCTTCGAAAGGCACGCCGGGACCGCGAGCACCCGGCAGAGAGTTATGAAGAAATCACGGAGCTCCTGGTACTCACCGTGGTTCCGGTCATACTCTCGACCGCCATATACAATGTGAGCGGTATCCTCGACAATGCGCTGTTCGGACAGGCCATGTTCGATCTCGGCAAGCAGGGAGAAATCGCGAAGCAGTACGGTGTCTATACGGGAAAATATAAGCTCTTGCTCAATGTGCCGATTATGATCGCAAACTCTCTCGGCTCTGCTCTTGTGCCCGCGCTGAGCCGTGCGGTCGGCGCAAATCAGAAAAAGGAAGTGCGGAAAAACATTGCGCTTGCCATTCGCTTCTCGATGATTGTAGCGATCCCCGCGGCCGTCGGACTCGGGGTCATGGCGGATCCTCTGATCCCGCTGCTCTTCGGGGAGAGCGAACTGGCGGTTCATATTATGCATCTCGGCTGTGCGAGTGTGGTCTTTTACTCGCTCTCCACCGTGAGCAATGCGATTCTGCAGGGAACCAATCACATGAAGATTCCGGTGGCACATGCGGCGCTCTCGCTCGGCATACATGTCTTGGTGCTGGAAACTTTGCTCCGCATCTTTGAGCTCGGTGTCGTCAGCGTTGTGATTGCGGACATGGTGTTTGCGGTCAGCATGTGCATCCTGAATGCGGGTAGTCTCAAACGTCTCTTAAAGTACCGGCAGGAAATCGGGCGCAGCTTTGTTTTGCCGGGCTTCTGCGCGCTGCTCATGGGACTTGCGACCGCGGGTGCAAAATACGCTTTAAAGCGCCTTACGGGCCGGGTGGTATTCTACACCCTGCTGCCGATTTTTCTTGCGGTGGCGGTCTACGGCTCTCTGCTTCTGCTGACCGGTGCGATACGCGAGGAGGAACTGCTGCGCTTCCCGAAGGGAGCGAGCCTTTGCCGTCTCGCAAAGCGCCTGCATTTACTTTGAGAATGACGGAGAACGGATGATGAAAGTTCTGGTGCTCGGCGGCGGCCCCGCAGGCATGGCGGCCGCAATCGCGGCGGCAAGAGGCGGAGCGGCGGTCAGCTTGCTCGAGCGAAACGATCGCATCGGCAAAAAGCTCTTGCTCACGGGAAACGGAAAATGTAATTTTACCAATCTGGATCTTCGGCCGGAGCGCTACGACTGTGATGTGCCATCTATGCTTTCAGAGGTTCTGGCACCGTTTCCGCCGGAGGCGGTGATACGTTTTCTGGAAGAACTCGGGGTTCCTCCGCTTACGAGGCACGGCACTTGGATTTATCCGCACGCCGAACAGGCGGCCGCCGTACTGAATGCGCTCCGCGCGGAATTGGAACGGCGCGGGGTTAAGATTGAGACGGACGCGCGTATACTGGGCGTCCGGCATAATAAAAAGGTCGGCTTTACGGTGAAAACGGAAAGAGCCGAATTTCATGCGGACCGCGTTGTGGCTGCGCTTGGCGGTACGGCGCTTCCCAAAACGGGATCCGACGGCAGCGGCGCGGCGATAACTGCGCCGCTCGGGCTAAAGTCGCTTCCCTTTCGTCCGGCGCTCTGCCCGCTTCGCTCCGCAGAGCGGGAAAATGCCTTTTTCCGGGCCGCCCAAGGCGTGCGGGTCCCGGCGGCTCTCAGTCTTTGGGTGGACGGAAAGAAGACTGCGGAAGAAGCGGGAGAGCTCCAGCTCACGAAGGAGGGCTTTTCCGGGATTTCCGTCTTCCAGCTTTCTCTGCCTGCCGGACGGGCTTTGCAAAATAAGCAGAAGGCAGAACTTGTGCTGAATTTCCTGCCGGATCTGAAGACAGATTTTGCTTTCTTTGCGAAGCGCGGCGCACAGCCCTTTGCGACGACACTGGAAGCCTACGGAAACGGCCTTGTGCCGAAGAATCTCTGGCTTGCTCTCTTGCGGCGCGCAGGTCTTTCGGCGGGAACGGCGCCGGGAAGCCTTCGGAAAGCGGAATTCGCGGCAATCGCCGAACAGCTAACGGCAGCGCGCTTTCCGATTCAGGGACTTGCGGCCTACGATAAAGCGCAGGTTTCGGCCGGCGGAATCTCCTTACGAGAGCTAGATCCGCGTACACTCGGAGCAAAACAATTTCCGGGGCTCTATTTTGCGGGGGAAATGCTCAATGTGACAGGCCCCTGCGGCGGTTATAATCTTCACTGGTGCTTTGCGAGCGGTCTTCTTGCCGGGCAGAGTGCCGCTAACGATGAGGTTTTACGATGAATCGAATTTTTTCAAATCAAAAGGGCGGTACTTTGCTCTGCTATGTTCCGGACGGGGCGGAAGCGCCGAAGGTCGCGGGCATCTGTGCACTCTTAAAGGTTAAGTATAAGGAGCTCGGCAGTTCCGAACTGGATCGTCACATCGGCTTTTTGCTCACGGGGCAGGAAGTTGACGAGGAGAGCAGACGCGTCCTTGAGCCCGCGCCCGAAGCGGTGCGACTTAGGGAGCATGCACAGCCTTTCTTTCTGTTTTGCGGCTTCAGTGCCGCGACTTTCGACGCCTTTCTCGCACAGCTCCGGAAACAGAAGCTCCGCGCACCCCTAAAGGCTGCGCTCACGGAGACCAATGCGAGCTGGACCCTGCGCGAACTCTACGACGCAATCCGTGCGGAGCATGAGACCATGACGGGAGAAGTGCTCTGATGGCCATACTTTTAAACAATGTGAGCCTGCCGGTGCGCCACACCGAGGAGATGCTCCGGAAAAAGGTGGCGAAACTGCTACGGATTCGGGAACAAGAACTCGGGGAAATCGAGATTGTGCGCCGCTCGATCGATGCGCGAAAAAAGCCGGAGGTGAACTATGTCTACCTGCTTCGGCTAAAGCTTTCACACGAAGCAAAGTTCTTAAAGCTCCCGAATGTAAGTGCGGATATGCGCGCTCCGTACAAGCTCCCGAAACGAGGGGAGAACGCGCTCGGTTCGCGTCCGGTCATCATCGGCAGCGGTCCCGCGGGACTCTTTGCGGGGCTCATGCTCGCGGAGGCGGGGTACCGCCCCATTATTCTGGAGCGCGGACTTCCCGCGAGAGAGCGGAAACAGGTGGTCGATGCTTTTTGGGCGGGTGGGAAGCTTAACCCGAACTGCAATGTCTCCTTCGGCGAGGGCGGTGCCGGGACTTTTTCCGACGGCAAGCTGAATACCCTGGTCAAGGACAATGCGGGCAGGAACCGTAAGGTCCTCGAAGTTTTTTGCAACTACGGTGCGGACAGTGCGATACTCTATGAGCAAAAACCCCATCTCGGAACCGATCGACTGATTGAAATCGTGACCGCAATGCGGGAAGAAATTGAGCGGCTCGGCGGCGAGTTACGCTTTTCTTCGCGCGCTGCGGATTTTTGTGTCGAAGGGGACAGGCTGCGCGCGGTCTTTGTGGAGAAGACGGACGGCACAAAGTACGAGCTGCCCTGTGAAGTACTGATTGCCGCGACCGGACACTCGGCGCGCGATACCTTTCGGACGCTCCACGCGCGGGGCTTTCAAATGGAGGCCAAGGCCTTTGCGGTCGGCTTTCGCGTGCAGCACAGACAGAGTGATATCTCGATATCGCAGTACGGCCTGAAAGAAGTCGGCTTTTTGCCGCCCGCCCCCTATAAGCTCACGGCAAAGACGAGCTCGGGCCGCGGCGTCTACAGTTTCTGCATGTGCCCGGGCGGCTATGTGGTCAATGCTTCGAGTGAGGCGGGAGGCACGGTGGTGAACGGCATGAGCTATGCGGACCGCGGCTCGGCGAACGCAAATGCGGCCATCATCGTCTCGGTGGGGCCTGAGGACTTTCTGCGCTACGGCGAGGGCGTGCTCGCGGGGCTTTCCTATCAGGAGGTCCTTGAGCGTCGCGCGTATCAGGCGGGACAGGGACATATTCCGGTGCAGCTTTACGGCGATTTTATCGCAAAGCGCGAGAGCCGTGCCTTCGGCGGCACAGAGCCCTGCTTTGCGGGACAGTATCGCCTTGCCGCTTTGAACGGCATTCTGGATGCACCGCTCGAGGAGGCCTTCCTTGAGGGAATGGCGAGTTTCGGGCGTCAGATCAAGGACTTTGACGCGCCGGATATCATCCTGGCGGGTGTTGAAAGCCGAACGTCTTCGCCGATACGTATCCTTCGGGACAGCGAATTGCAGGCCAACATACGGGGGTTTTATCCCTGTGGCGAGGGCGCCGGCTATGCAGGCGGCATAACCAGTGCCGCGATGGACGGCATACGGGTCGCGGAGGCGGTCATCGGCCGCTATACACCGAAGTACTGAAGCTTGCCTCAGATCACAGAGAGTTCACATAAATATATTATGTTAATATCGGTTCCACGGAACCGCGGAAAGGTTTTGGTTTATGGAGGAAAGCAAGAAGCAGTCACTCTTTGTGGCGCAGCTTAAGGATACCATTGAGGAGAAGAGCAAGCGGCTTGGGCGTCCGGTGCGCTATCACATCACAACGATGGGCTGCCAGATGAATGCGCGCGATTCGGAGAAACTCTCCGGTATACTCGCGGAAATCGGCTGTGAGGAAATCCCGACCGAGGACGCGGACATCCTCCTCTTTAACACCTGCACGGTGCGCGAAAATGCGAACGAAAAGCTCTACGGGCATCTCGGCATTGTGAAGCATTTTAAAAAGCTGAATCCGGACATGCTGATCGGTATCTGCGGCTGCATGATGCAGGAGAAGGATGAAGTGCTCCGCATCCAGAAGAAGTATCATTTTGTGGATCTGGTTTTCGGCACCCATAATATCTGGAAATTTCCGGAGCTCCTCTACGCGGTCGAGGCGGAGAATCAGCGCGTTATCGATACAGCGGAAGAGCGGAACAACTTCCGGGATCACATGCCCGCGCGCCGTAAGACCTGGTTTAAGTCGGGCGTGAACATCATGTACGGCTGCAACAACTTTTGTACCTACTGCATAGTTCCCTATGTGCGCGGCAGAGAGCAGTCGCGCGAGGCGGAGGATATTGTGCGCGAGGTGAAGGCGCTCGTTGCGGACGGCGTAAAAGAAATCATGCTGCTCGGGCAGAATGTGAATTCCTACGGAAAGGGCCTTGCCGGGGGCGAGAGTTTTGCCTCCCTGCTCGAAAAAGTATGTCAGGTTGAGGGGCTGGAGCGCATACGCTTTATGACGCCGCACCCGAAGGATCTCTCCGACGATCTGATTGAGACCATCAAGCGAAATCCGAAAATCTGTCGTCACATTCACCTTCCGCTCCAGTCGGGCAGCTCTAAGATTTTGCAGCGCATGAACCGCCGCTACACGAAGGAGTCCTACCTCGCGTTGGTCGAGAAAATACGGCGGGAACTCCCGGAAGTGGGACTCACGACCGACATCATTGTCGGCTTCCCGGGGGAGACCGAAGAGGATTTCCAAGATACCCTCGAGGTGGTATCCCGCGCGTCCTACCAGGCGGCCTTCACCTTCATTTATTCCAAGCGGAGCGGCACACCGGCAGCGGAGTTCGAAGATCAGGTGCCGGAGGATGTGGTCGCGGACCGCATGAAGCGGCTCATTGCCCTGGTGCAGCAGTTTGCCTCGAAGGCGGCGGACCGCGACGAAGGGAAAATCGAGCCTGTCTTGGTCGAAGAAGTGAACGCGCAGCGCTCGGGCTATGTGACGGGACGACTTTCCAACAATCTGATGGTACATTTCCCCGGGGACGAGAGCTTAATCGGCGCTGTGGTGCCGGTTTTACTCAAGGAATCCAAGGGCTTTTATTACATGGGAGAGAGGAGGGACTAAAGTGGCGCTTTCACCTATGATGACGCATTACCTGGAGACCAAAAAGGCCTATCCGGACAGCCTCTTGTTCTATCGCCTCGGCGATTTTTACGAGATGTTCTTTGAGGATGCGCGCCTGGTGTCAAAGGAGCTTGAGCTCACTTTGACCGGCAAGGAGTGCGGACTCGAGGAGAGAGCCCCGATGTGCGGTGTCCCCTTTCATGCGGCAGATACCTATATCAATCGACTCGTGAAAAAGGGCTATAAGGTTGCGGTCGCGGAGCAGATGGAAGATCCGAAGCTCGCAAAGGGTCTGGTGAAACGCGAGGTCATACGCGTTGTGACCCCCGGCACTGTCACGGCGGCCGGAGCCCTCGAGGAGGAGAAGAATAACTACCTCGCCGCGGTCGTTGAGGACGGCGGTCGCTACGGGTTGGCCCTCGCGGATATCTCGACCGGCAGCTTTCTTGTGACCGAAGCCGAGGGAAAGAAGGAACTCTGCGATATTTTAGCGGAGTTCCATCCGGCAGAGCTCTTAAAGAGGGAGAGTTTTACCCCGGACGCAGTGCTTCGCGCAGACGAGGAAATCGCGACCAGTACACTCTCGGATTCCGCCTTCCAAAGAGACAGCGCTGTCAGCTTACTCTGCGAGCACTTCCATACGGCAACGGTGGAAGCGCTCGGTTTGGCCGATTACCCGCTCGGAACGCTCGCAGCCGGCGCGGTGCTCCGCTATCTCTATGACACACAGAAGAGCCGCTGCGAGCTCATCACCGAGCTCAAGGCTTACCGCGGCTCTGCCTATCTCTTGATCGATGCGGCGTCTCGGCGCAATCTTGAGCTCACGGAGACCATGCGGGATAAGGGTAAGCACGGCTCCCTGCTCTGGGTTTTGGATCGCACCAAGACCGCGATGGGCGCTCGCTTCCTTCGGAACCTCATCGAGAAGCCGCTTCTTAGCCTTGAGACCATCGAAGAAAGACAGGACGCCGTACAGGCGTTTTTGGAGCGCTACATCGACCGGGAAGAGCTGAGAGAGTATCTCGCCCCGATTTATGACATGGAGCGCCTCATGGGGCGCATTACGCTCGGCAGCGCAAACGCGCGGGATATGCTCGCCTTCTGTACCTCCATTGCGGCCCTGCCGCCGATACGGGAGCTCCTCAAGAGCTTTTCGGCGCCGCTCTTACAAACGTTTGCGAACGAGCTCGACGATTTAAGCGATCTCTGCGCCCTGCTTCGCTCCGCCATCGCGGAGGATCCGCCGCTCACGCTCCGAGAGGGGCATATTATTCGAGAAGGCTATCACGAGGATGTGGACCGCTACCGGCGGGCAAGCAGCGAGGGCAAGCAGTGGCTCGCGGAACTCGAGGAAAAAGAGCGCGCTAAGACCGGCATCAAGAATCTAAAGATTAAGTACAACAAGGTATTCGGCTATTATTTTGAGGTGACGAATTCTTTTCTCTCCCAGGTGCCGGATTACTTCCGGCGGCGGCAGACGCTCGCGAATGCAGAGCGCTACACGACCGAAGAACTCGGGAAGCTCGAAGAGAGCATACTCGGCGCGGAGGAGAAACTCCTCACCCTTGAATTCGATCTCTTTCAGGAACTGCGACAGAAGCTTTCCGCGGAAGTTGCACGCATCCAAAAGAGCGCCGGCATCGTGGCCTACCTTGACGCGTTGCTCTCCCTTGCGGATGTCGCGGAGCGCTATCACTATGTGAGGCCGAAATTAACGGCAGACGGTCCCCTGCACATTGTGGGCGGGCGCCATCCGGTTGTGGAGCGCATGATGGAGAGCGGGCGCTTTGTCGAAAACGACACCTTGCTTGACAGCGAGGAGAATCGCATCGCCATCATTACCGGTCCCAATATGGCCGGAAAATCCACCTATATGCGTCAGACCGCGCTGATTGCGCTGCTTGCGCAGACAGGTTCCTTTGTTCCGGCGGAGCGCGCGGAACTCGGACTTTCCGACCGCATCTTTACGCGTGTCGGTGCCTCGGACGATCTCGCTTCCGGCCAGTCTACCTTTATGGTTGAGATGACAGAGGTCGCAAACATTCTTCGAAATGCGACGAAGAAGAGTCTCATTATCCTCGATGAAATAGGACGCGGCACTTCGACCTTCGACGGTCTCTCGATCGCCTGGGCGGTGGTTGAGTATCTTGCGGTCGGACGCCTTTCGGGGGCAAAAACGCTGTTCGCGACCCACTACCACGAACTCACCGAGTTGGAAGGCAGCATACCGGGGGTCAATAACTACTGCATCGCGGTGAAGGAGCAGGGAGATGAAATTGCCTTTCTCCGAAAAATCATCAAGGGCGGTGCGGATCAGAGTTACGGCATTCAGGTCGCGAAGCTCGCGGGCGTACCGGCGGCGGTTACAGCGCGGGCGCGGGAAATCGCGGAAGAACTCTCGGGTGCGGATATTGCGGCGCGCGCCCGAGAACTCGCATCGCGCGGGGCTGACTTGCCGTCCGTACCCGCTTCCGAGCAGAACGCGAAACCTGTCGTCACGGAGGCAGAGCTTAAGGTTCTGAGACAACTCAGAGAAATCAATCTCTCGGAGCTCACGCCGCGCGCGGCCATCAATCTTCTTTACGGTATACAGGAGACACTATGAGCATTCAGCTTCTCGATGAGAGCACCATCAATAAGATTGCGGCGGGCGAGGTCATTGAGCGCCCCGCTTCGATTGTGAAAGAACTCACGGAAAATGCGATCGATGCCGATGCGAGCGTCATTACGATAGAGATACGCGACGGCGGCATTTCGATGATACGTGTGACGGATAACGGCGGCGGCATCCCGGCGGATGAGGTAAAGACCGCCTTTCTTCGCCATGCGACTTCCAAGATTCAGCGCGCGGAGGATATCCTTCACGTTCGTAGCCTCGGCTTTCGCGGTGAGGCGCTCGCCAGTATCTCGGCGGTTTCCCGCATTGAGCTCATCACAAGGCAGCGGGATGCGCTGACCGGTATACGCTACGCGGTCGAGGGCGGCAGAGAGACGGTATTTGAAGAAGTCGGGGCACCGGGCGGCACGACCGTCATCACCCGCGACCTCTTCTTTAATACGCCGGTGCGGCGCAGCTTTTTGAAGGCGGCGGTCACCGAGACCGCGCATGTTGCGGCGCTCGCGGAAGAACTGGCGCTGTCGCATCCGGAAATCTCCATCCGTTTTCTTGCGAACGGACAGAGCCGCTTTCATACGAGCGGGAATCGAGAAGTGAAGGACATCATCTATCAGCTCTACGGCAGGGAGATTGCGAGTAAGCTGCTTCCGGTTTCGCGAACGGAACAGGGCTTTTCGGTGCAGGGCTTTATCGGCAGACCGGAGATTTCAAGGGGAAGCCGTGCTCTCGAACACTACTGCGTGAACGGGCGCTATATCAAGAGCCCGCTGCTCGCAAAGGCGATAGAGGATGGCTACGGCGACCGCATGATGCAACATAACTTCCCCTTTGCGGTACTCTTTCTTGAGATGGATCCGGAGACAGTCGATGTGAATGTGCATCCGACCAAGCGGGAAGTGCGTTTTTCGGACACCCAGGCCTGCTATCTCTTTCTGCGTTCCGCGGTGGAGGATGCGCTGCAGCGCGCGGAGTTGATTCGTCTTTCCTCTCTGCAGGAAGAAAACAAAAAGAAGGCTGCGCAAAGCGCGGCGCTCGGACGCGACTCCGTTTCTCAGGAAGAAGTGCGGGCGGAAGCACGTCCGCAGCACAAAAAACCGCCGGAACCTTTTGAGACGCAGCGCTTAACGGAAGAGCGTAAGCGGGAGGCAGAAGAGCAGGCGCTTTCGCTTTCCTCTTTTCTCTCGGCCTACGGGCAGCGGCAAATCAATCAGAGCGCGAAGGCGGAGAGCACAGGGACGAGCGAAAGCAAGACGGCGGAGAGCCCGGCAAAGCCGGACTCCGGGCAGACAGCGGACAGAGAAGCGGTTTCGGAGCGCAAGGCTGTCGCCGAGGAAAAACCGGCGTTTGAAACTGTGGAACGCGGGGGGCAGTATGCGCTCTTTCGGCCTGAGGAGAGAAAAAATCTCCGCTTAATCGGCGCTGTTTTTGACACCTACTGGCTCGCGGAGCGCGGAAATTCACTCTATCTCATCGATCAACATGCGGCACACGAGAAGGTAAACTATGAGAGGCTGCTTGCGTCTTATCGAAAGCAGGAACTCAGTTCCCAGCGTTTGGAACCGCCGCTCCTTATCACCCTGAGTGCGGAAGAGCAGGCGTTGCTTGAGAGTGAGCGGGAGAGCTTTGAAAAAATCGGTTTTTCCGTCGAGCATTTCGGCGGTTCCAGCTATGCGGTGCGCGCCGTGCCGAATATTCTGCCCTCTGTCCTAAAGGAAGAGCTCTTAAAGACCATGTTTGCGAGTCTCGCAGAGGGACAGCGCGCGGACGATGTGCCACTCCTCATTATCGAGAAGACGGCATCCATGTCCTGTAAGGCGGCAATCAAGGGAAATCAGCACATTTCGCTTGCGGAGGCGGAAGCCCTGCTCGATGAGCTCTTTTCCCTCGAAAACCCCTACAACTGCCCGCACGGCAGACCGACCATCATTGAACTCACAAAAACAGAACTGGAACGGAGGTTTAAGCGCATTGTGTGAGAAACAGACGCTGATTGCGCTCACCGGCCCCACGGCGGTCGGAAAAACCGCGCTCTCCCTTGCACTTGCCAAAGAACTGAACGGTGAAATTATCTCCGCGGATTCCATGCAGGTATACCGCGGCATGGACATCGGGACGGCAAAAATTCGAACAGAAGAGATGCAGGGAATTCCGCACCATCTGATCGACATTCTGGAGCCCGAAGAGAATTTTGACGCGATGCAGTTTCAGCAGCGCGCAACGAATGCGATAGCGGACATTCAGGCGCGCGGCAAAGTCCCGATTTTGGTCGGCGGAACCGGATTTTATCTGCAGACCGTACTCTACGATGTGCCCTTTTCCGAAGAAAGCCGGGATGAGGCCGTGCATGCGGCCCTGGCGGCGCGAAGAGCCCGCGAGGGGATTGCGGCGCTCTACGCGGAACTCACCCGGGTCGACCCGGAAGCTGCGGCGCAAATTCATCCGAACAATGAGAAGAGGGTCCTCCGTGCGCTTGAGTACTATCTTTCGAGCGGCGATAAAATCTCGCTTCACAATGCGGCGGCGAGGGAGCGCCGCTCCCCCTACCGCCTCTTCTACTTTGTGCTCAATATGGACAGAGCCTCGCTCTACCGTAGAATCGATGCCAGGGTGGAAGCAATGTTTGAGGCGGGACTCGTCGATGAAGTGCGTACACTTGCTCTGCGGGGCGTACCGCGGACAGCGACTTCCATGCAGGGCATCGGTTACCACGAGCTCTTTCCTTACCTCGACGGAGAGGCAGAGCTATCGGTCTGCAAGGAACAGGTTAAAACGGATACGAGACATTTTGCAAAGCGCCAAATCACCTGGTTTCGCCGGGAGAGAGATGCGCGGTGGTTTATGCGGGAAGACTATGCCTCCGAGGAAGCGATACTCGAAGACATGCTGCGCCGCGTTCGTGACAGAAGGGAAGATACCGAATGAGCGAGAACTTTGAAGAGAGCCTCCATGATATTTACCGTGCGGCGGGACTGTCGGAGCGAATCATGAAGCTGGGACAAGAGGCAGAGGCGCAGTGCAAGTCGCGCTTTGCGGAAATCGATGCGATTGCCGAGTACAACCAAATGAAGGTACTCAATGCGCTGAGAAAGCATCGCATCGGTGAAGCACATCTTTCGCCGAGCACCGGTTACGGCTATAACGACCTCGGCCGTGATGCGTTGGAGGCAGTTTACGCCTCTGTTTTCGGCACCGAGGATGCACTGGTTCGCGCGCAGCTTGTGAGCGGCACCCATGCGCTTACGGTTGCGCTCTTCGGAAACCTGCGCCCGGGCGATGAGATTTTCTCTCCGGTCGGCAAGCCCTATGACACCCTGGACCAGGTGATCGGGATACGGCCGCAGTGCGGAAGCCTCAGGGAGTACGGGGTCAGCTATCGCCAGGCGGATTTAAAAGAAGACGGCAGCTTTGACTTTGAAGCGATTCGCGAAGGCATCAACGAGAAAACGCGCCTAATCGAAATTCAGCGCTCCAAGGGTTATTCCGCGCGGAAAACACTCTCGGTCGAGGAGATTGCGGAGCTGATTCGCTTTGTCAAATCCGTGAAACCGGATGTCATCTGCATGGTGGACAATTGCTACGGCGAATTCGTGGAGCGCCATGAGCCGAGCGAATACGGCGCAGACCTGATGGTTGGCTCCCTCATCAAGAACCCGGGAGGCGGTCTTGCACCGATCGGCGGTTACATTGCCGGAAAACGTGAGTACATCGAGAACGCGGCCTATCGCCTCACGGCGCCGGGCCTCGGAAAAGAACTCGGCGCTTCGCTCGGTGTCACGCGCCAGTTTTTCCAGGGACTCTTCCTCGCGCCTACCGTCACGGCCTCCGCGGAGAAGGGGGCAATTTTTGCGGCGCAGCTCTATCAGAATCTCGGCTTTGCGGTGAAGCCGCGGGCGGAAGAGCTCCGTCATGATATTATTCAGTCTGTCGACTTACAGTCTCCGGAGGCGCTCTCTGCTTTCTGCATCGGCATCCAAGCTGCCTCCCCGGTGGACAGCTTTGTGACACCGGAGGCCTGGGATATGCCGGGCTATGAGGAGCCTGTTATCATGGCGGCCGGCACCTTTGTCTCCGGCGCTTCGATTGAGCTCTCGGCCGACGGTCCCATGCGTCCGCCTTACACCGCCTTTTTCCAGGGCGGACTCACCTATGCCCACGCAAAAATCGGCGTGCTCATGTCCCTTCAGAAGCTTGCGGACGCCGGGCTCGTTTAAACTGTGCTATAATAAAAACGTATTTCCTCACTGTGCCTGGAGAGCTTGGGAGGAAGACGAATGATAAAGTTGAGAGATGTACGGCCGGAAGAAAGACCTGCGGAAAAGGCAAGACGCCTCGGCATTGCAAGCCTGAGCGACCGCGAATTGCTCTCCCTTCTCTTGCGGAGCGGCTGCCGAGGGCAGGATGTCACGGCACTCTCTGCGCTGGTTCTCGAGATGGAACCGCGGCGGGAAGGCCTGCTCGGACTCTTGCACAACAGCATGCAGGACTACATGCGCCTTCGCGGCGTCGGAGAGGCAAAGGCCTTGCAGCTTGTTGCCATCGGAGAACTATCGAAGCGCATATGGCGGCGCGAGGCCGCAAAGAATCTGACGACAGCCTTTTCGGATCCCGGGCTTTGCGCGCGCTATTATATGGAGGCCCTGCGCCACCTCGAGCAGGAAGAGCTGCATGCGGCCTTTCTCGACACCAAACTGCGCTTTATCAGCGATCAGCTCCTGAGCCGCGGCTCGGTGGATGCCTCCGTCGTCTCTGTGCGGGAGCTCATGATTGCCGCGCTCCGTGCACGGGCCGTGCGTATGATACTCGTGCACAATCACCCGAGCGGAGATCCGCGTCCCAGCGCGGACGATCAACGCGTGACCGCAGAAGTGCAGGCGGCCGCGAAGCTCATCGGCATTCCGCTGGAAGATCACATTGTCATCGGAGATAATGCCTACTACAGTTTTAAGGAGTGGGGTCTATTGTGAAAATATCGAATAACCGTTTGGTTCTCATTGTTCTCAGCGTATCCTGCGTCGGAATGATAGGACTGACGACAATTAAAAACGAACAGCTTCGCCCCATCCGGACTGCGGTGGGTTATTTTCTGTTGCCGGTCCAGACCGGTGTGAATCGGGTGGGCAGTGCGGTTTACAGCAATTTCAAGAATCAGGAGAAAATGCGAACCGCCCTCGCGGACAATGAATCTCTGCGCGAACAAGTTGCCACACTCACCATGGAAAACACGCGTCTGCAGAGCGACAGCTACGAACTGAGTCGTCTTCGCAAACTCTATGAGTTGAATCAGACCTACGGACAGTATCGTATGACGGGAGCCAGGGTCATCGCGAAGGATACCGGAAACTGGTTTCACGTGTTCCGCATTGACAAGGGGGCGCGCGACGGCATCAAGCCGGATATGAACGTAGTCGGTGACGGCGGCCTCATCGGCATCGTGACCGATGTCGGCGATAACTATGCGACGGTTCGTTCGATCATCGATGATGTGAGCCGCGTGAGTGCCATGGCGATTCAGTCGAACGATACCTGTATTGTCTCCGGCAATCTGCAGCTCTATGCCAACGGCAAGTTAAAAATCAGCGATATCACCGACACGGCGGATATCAAAGACGGCGATGCCATTGTGACGAGCACGGTGAGTTCCAAGTTTTTGCCGGGTATTTTGATCGGCTATGCCGGGGATCTGAAGACCGACCCGGACAGACTCACGCGGAGCGGAACCTTGGTCCCGGTGGCTGATTTTGAGACCATACAGGAAGTTCTGGTTATATTGGACCTTAAGTCGGAGATGCGGGAGGACGGCAGCTTTGAGACGCCGCGGACATCGCTGCCGGATCCGGAAAGTCTGACCGCTGCCGAAACCTCTGCCGCGGAAGAAAGCAGCGCAGCTTCGGAGACGATGCCGGGGGAAGAGAGCGGTGCCGCTGCTGAGACTGCCGCAAGCGAGACGACGGCCGAAGCCACAACGGCTGCGAGTACCACCGTCGCGAGTACCACAGCTGCGAGAACGACGGCCGCTTCTACGACCGCTGCAAGTACCACGCGTGCGACCGAGCCCCGCCGTGAGACGACGGAAGCACGACGAGAGACGAGACGGCGAGAAACTTCTGCTTCCACGGAAAGAAGACAGCAAGAGACAGAGAGAACACGTACCGAGACAACGGCAGCACAGCCCCAGGAGAGTGCGGCGGCCACCGAACCCGTGCAGACAGTCGAAAGTTTGCCGAGTAACCCTTGAGGAGGCCCTTATGAAGCGTACCCTCTTAAATTTACTTGTGTTGGTTGCGGCCTTTGCGCTGCAGAGCTCCATCCTGCCTTTTATTCCCTTCCTCTCGGCGACGCCTAATTTGATTCTTATTTTCACCTTTGCCTACGCCTTTATTTACGGGCAGAGGGACGGCATGCTCTACGGACTTGCGGCGGGATTGCTCATGGATTTGTTTCACTCGGGCGCCTTCGGCTTTTTCACGCTCTTTTTTGTGTGGATCGGCTTTTTAAACGGAGCCCTCTCGAAATACTACTATGAGAGCTACATCACGCTGCCGCTGTTACTCTGCACCATCAACGAGTTTCTCTATAACTTCTACATCTACGTGTTCCGTTTTGTCATCCGGGGCAAATTCGATTTTCCGTTTTACTTCCGAAATATCGTATTTCCCGAGATTATCATTTCCCTGTTGTTTACGCTGGTCATCTACCGCTTCTTCCTATGGTACAACCGTAAGCTAGAGTTCCTGGATCAGAGGCGGGCGACTGTCTGAGGAGAAATCAGTGCTGAGAGATTTTCTGGAATTACTGCGCGAACGCTTTGCAGAACTGCGCAGAGAGGTAAAAACGTCGCGACTCTTTATATTGGGCCTCGGCTATATGGGGCTGCTCGCAGTCATGGTCTTTCGCCTGTATCAGCTGCAGATAATCAACGGAGAGTCTTACCAGAAGAACTATCTGCAAAAGACCGAGAAGACGGTGTCCATTCCCGCGACACGCGGCAATATCTTTGATACAAACGGAAAGCTGCTGGCGTATAACCGTCTCTCCTATAATGTGACCATCAAGGACAGCGGCGAATACAGGAAGCCCGCGCAGCGTAATCTCATGTATTATCGTCTGATCCGGATTTTGAATGCGCACGGGGAGACCGTGACCGGACGATTGGAAATCGGTCTGAACGACAACGGCGCGTTTTACTTCACGAGCCCCAATGAAGAGGCAAGAAAGCGTTTTCTCCGCGACTTTTACGGCTTGAAGCGAGTTACGGAATTGACCGGTGCTTCCGGAAAATACCCCTCGGAAATTACGGCCGAAGAGTTGCTGAACAAGCGTTTTCAAAGCTATAAGTTAAATGAGCTGAAGGATGAAGAAGGTAATCCGCTGAGTCTCAGCAATTTGGAGAAGCTGGAACTTGTGAATATCCGCTATACCATGGGGCTCACAGCGTATCGAAGCTACGAGAGCACCGTTGTTGTGACACACGTGAAGGATGAGACCCGAGTCGACATTCTCGAGAATCAGGCAAAGTTGCTCGGTGTCAACTGTGAGCAGACCACGGAGCGTGTCTATAACGATGCGGTTCCGTTCTCATCGCTGATCGGATATGTCGGTAAAGTGCCGGATGAGCAGTTAAAAGAGTTGCGCGAAAAGAATCCGGACTACAGTCTCAGCGATACCATAGGACGCACCGGCATAGAAGAGTACATGGAGCAGGATCTGCACGGCAAAAAGGGATCCCGTACCATGTATGTCGATAACGTCGGCCACGTGATGGAAGTGGAGAGTGAGACCGAACCGGTCGCGGGTAACGATGTGTACCTCTCAATCGACCGTGACCTACAGGTCGGTATCTATCATCAGCTCGAGCAGCATCTCGCGGGTATACTCGCCGCAAAGCTGGTGAATGAGGACAATCCGAACAACGATACCACGGACTCAACGGCACGCCTCATTCCGATTAAGGATGCTTACTACCAGCTGATCGGAAACAATGTACTCTCTCTGGATCACATCAAGGGCGAGTCTGCGAGTGAGACCGAGCGTTTTATCGCGGAGCGTCTTCGCAGCTACGGGGAGAGTTCTTTGGCCGCGATGCGATCCCAACTCATGGATTCCGCCCCGCTCAATATGGCGGAACTTCCGAACGATCAGCGCGCATTTCTCTATTTCCTCTATACCTATCTCGCTTCTTCGGAGAGCGGTATTGTTGAGAAAGATCAGATTGATAGCAGCAAAGATTACTATGCCCGTTGGAAGGCAGACTCCATTTCGCTGCGTGAATTCCTGCAGGACGGTATTAAAGACGGTTGGATCAATACCACCGCAGTGAAGGGAGTCAAAAAATACGCGGGAGCGGAAGAAGTCTATCAGGCTTTGATCGATTCTTCGCTGGAAGAACTGAAGAGTAATTCCGACTTTGAAAAGCTGCTCTGCCAATACATGATACGAAATAATTTGGTCGGCGGAAGAGAACTTTGTCTCGCGCTCTTCGATCAAGGCGTGCTGGAGCCGGATCCCGCCGCACAGGCTGCCCTTGCTTCAAACGGTCCCGCCTACGCTTACAGCTATTTTGTACAGCTCGTGTCGGATTTGAAAATCACACCGGCACAGCTTGCGCTGGATCCCTGTACCGCGGGCTGTGTCGTGACCGATGTCACAACCGGAAAGGTAAAAGCGCTGGTATCCTATCCGGGTTACGACAACAATCGTCTGACCAACACGATGGACGCACGTTACTACACGCGCCTCGTACAAGACGAATCTCTTCCGCTTTACAACAACGCGACGCAGGCGAGAAAAGCGCCGGGTTCTGCCTTTAAGCCCATCACTGCGATTGCGGCACTTGAGGAAAATGTATTCGGTCTCACCGATACCATTAATGGTACCGGTATTTACGATGAGATTACGCCGCCGCTTCGCTGTTGGATCTATCCGGGACGTCACGGACTCCAGAACATGGAGTCCGGTATCCGAAATTCCTGTAACGTTTTCTTTGCGGATCTCGGTCATCGTCTCGCGACGAATGCGCAGGGCGAGTATGACCCGGGGCTTGGCATGGAGCGCCTCAGCAAGTATGCGATCATGTTTGGTTTGGACCAGAAGTCCGGTGTTGAAATTATCGAGAACGATCCCATGATTTCGAATCAGAGTCCGGAGCAGTCGGCCATCGGACAGGGTACGAACTCCTTTGCCAACGTACAACTTTCTCGCTATGTGACGGCGCTCGCCAACCGCGGCACGGTCTTTAATCTTTCGGTCTTGGATCGTGTGACGGACTGGCAGGGAGAGGCCATCCGGAGTTACGAACCCAATGTCATTAAGACCATGGACGTAAAAGCGGAGAACTGGGACGTCGTACAGCGCGGTATGCGCGGGGTGGTCGAGTCCGGTTCGGCAAGCCGTATTTTTAAGGGCTTAGAAGTCAACATCGCCGGAAAAACCGGTACGGCACAGGAGTCGAAAACGCGAGCAAACCACGCGTTCTTCATTTCGTTCGGTCCTTATGAGAACCCGAGCCTTGCGGTTACGGTGAACATCCCCTACGGTTATACCTCGGCAAACGCGGCTTCCGTGGCTAAGGATGTTTATCGGCTCTGCTTCGGCTATACGAATGTGGATGAGGTTCTGAACGCAGGTGCGCAACGCGCAAGCGATGCACGGATTGAGGATTAAAAAACTTGAAGATTTTTGACAATTTAGCTAAAAATACTGGAAATATTACCGGTTTTCCGTTAGAATTTGAGGAGGCGTGCGCGGAATGGATGTAAAACATTTTTTGAGAGCGTTTTCATTCCGCTTGCTCTTTGCGGTCTGCGCGCTGAATGTCATAGGTATTTTGGCAATCAACAGCGCAACGAATCAGAGCATGGCCTATGTCGGGCGTCAGGCGACCGGCATGGCACTCGGCATAGCGGTCATCGCACTGATATGCTTTGTGCCCTATCAAAAATTGCTGCGCTATGCGGTGCTGGTATTTGCGATATGTGCAATTCTGCTGCTCATGGTGCGCTTTTTCGGAAGAAGCGTCAACGGCGCGAAGCGCTGGGTCGTACTGCCGGGAGTCGGACAGGTGCAACCTTCCGAGTTTGCCAAAATCGGTGTTGTGATGTTTTTTGCCTGGCTGCTCGGAAAGAACCGTGAGAGCGTCAACGAACCTCGTTTTTTGCTACTGTTTGCGGCGTTCGCGATGATTCCGATCGGTCTCATCAGTTCGGAGCCGGATCTCTCGACGACCATCGTCGTGACGGTCAGCATACTTGCCATGCTGTTTGCGGCAGAGCTCAGCTATCGCTGGATCGGGCTTTCCATGTTGGTTGCGGTTCCCTTCGGTCTGAGTACTTTGTTTCTCTTGCAAAGAGGTATGGTGCCGTTCCTAAAGGATTATCAGGTGCGGCGTATTTTGGCCTTTCTTTACCCGGCTAAGTATGCGGATGCAAACTGGCAGCAGGACAACTCCATTATGGCTATCGGCTCGGGACAGCTCTTCGGCAAGGGCCTTAACAATAACACCTTGGCTTCCGTTAAAAGCGGAAACTTCCTCTCGGAGGAACAGACAGACTTTATTTTTGCTGTCATCGGGGAGGAAATGGGCTTTGTCGGTTGCCTTCTGGTGCTGTTGCTCTATGCGATTTTGGTTTACGAGTGTTTTTATCTCGCGGGAAAGGCGCGTGACATGGAGGGGCGTATTATTTGCACCGGAGTCGGTGCGCTGATTGCGTTCCAAGGCTTCAGCAACATTGCGGTGGCGACCGGTATTTTCCCAAACACAGGTCTTACGCTTCCGTTTATCAGTTACGGAGTCAGCTCACTGCTCGCCTTTTACGTGCAAATTGGCTTGGTAATCAATGTCGGACTGCAACGGCGGGATATCGTACACGAAGATGACATGCCGCGCGGCAGAGTCGGCTTTGGGGGAAGATACCGCTGAGCAATCTTTCAAAGAAAGAATGAGGAAATGGCAGTATGAATATCGGATTGATTGCACATGATGCAAAAAAGAAGTTGATGCAGAACTTTTGTGTCGCTTATCGCGGAATACTTGCGAAGCATACGCTGTTCGCAACCGGAACCACGGGACGTCTCGTGGAGGAGGTTACGAATTTAACGGTTCACAAGTATCTTGCGGGACATCTGGGAGGCGAGCAGCAGCTCGGTGCCCAGATTGAAGACAATGATCTGGATCTCGTTATTTTTCTTCGTGATCCTTTGCAGCCGAAGCCGCACGAACCCAACGTCGGCAATGTGCTCAGACTTTGCGATATTCATAACATCCCGGTTGCCACCAATCTTGCAACCGCGGAACTGCTGATTAAATCCATGGAGCGTGGCGAGTTTGAATTCCGAAATTACTACAGGCGCTGAGTACGGCGGAAGCCGGAGAAGGGCAAACAGAAGGCGAAAAAAGCGAGGATTACCGCTCCTTCGCCTGTTCCTTCTGCTCTGTTTGATTTGCGGAGTTCTGGCCTATCGCGAGTTCGGGATGCGTTTTTCAAAGCGCTATGCGGCGGCGGAAGACGGCACGGCACTACTGAAGAGCACAAATCCGAGCTCGGTGCTAGTCCCCTTTGCCGCGGACTTGGCGGTACCCGAAGCGGAGAGCGGCAGCGAGTATCTGACGGACGTGCGCGCCGAAGGAGTTCTTCTGATTGACGGGACCAACAAAAAAAGTCTGCTCTCACACAATGCCTACACACGAATGAATCCGGCATCGACAACGAAAATCATGACCTGTTTGATTGCACTCGAAGATCCGGAGATTCATATGGACGATCTATGGACGGCCGGACCGGAAATTGTGGTCTCGGAACCCGGCGCAAGCATGGGCGGCTTTCAGCAGGGAGATCAGCTGACAGCGGAGCAGGTGCTCTATTGTCTCATGGTGCGATCCGGCGCGGATGCGGCGAATATGGTCGCAACACGCGTTGCGGGCAGCGAAGAGGCCTTTGTCGAGAGGATGAACCGGCGTGCGAAAGAACTCGGCGCAACCGGCACGCACTTCACAAATTCGCACGGTCTCACGGATCCCGATCACTACACAACGCCTTACGACCTCTATTTGATTCTGCACGAGGCCATGAAATACCCGGAATTTCGGAAACTCGCGAGCGAGAAACTCTATGTCGCGGACTACGTGGATGCATCGGGACAAGCCGTGCAGAAAAAATGGTTCAGCACCAACTATTATCTTGTCGGCAAGGCAAAACTTCCGACGGGATTTTCGGTAGTCGCAGCCAAGACGGGAACTACCTTGGCGGCAGGTGCCTGCCTTGCGCAGCTCAGCGCCTCCGAGTCCGGAAGAGAGTATTATTCGATTGTGCTCAAATCACCGAATCACGATACCTTATATCAAGACACCAGCCTGTTGCTCCAAAAAAGCGCACAAGTCCATTGAACTTTTTGGGGCACTAACGTATAATTATCATAACAGAAAGATACCAAGGAGGTAGAAACATGGTTCAGATTATTGTGGGCGTCAAGGGAAAGGGAAAAACCAAGCGTCTTCTTGAGATGGCAAATGAGGCTGTTAAGGACGCGAAGGGCACGGTTGTCTACCTTGATAAGAGTGCAAAGCACATGTATGAGCTCAGCAATAAGATTCGCTTGATCAATGTGAATGACTTCGACATCATGAGCAGCGACGGCTTCACCGGTTTCGTCTCCGGCATCATTTCACAGGATCATGATTTGGAGACCATGTTCCTCGACAGCTTCCTCAAGCTCGCAAACCTTGAGGGCGGCGATATCACCCCGGTGATTGATGCACTTGAGAAGATCGGTGAGAAGTACAATGTTAAGTTTGTGCTCAGCGTTTCGATGGATGCTGTGGATCTTCCGGAGAATGCAAAGAAAGACGTTGTCGTCGCACTCTAAAACAGAGGCGATTCAATACTTTACGGGCAGCCCTTTCGGGCTGTCCGTACTTGTGTATAGGCTTTTTCGCACAAGCGGAGGTGCTTTTGGAGAATCAAAAGAAAGCGAAACAGGAGAACTCCGGAATCTTACGACCGGAGCACATTTTCCTGCTTGGCGGTATCATCTATCTTGCATTGATTATAATCGCACCGTTTATGAAGAAACATCCGCGCATTGTCACCGTAGAACCCGGAGAGATTGTCAGCAACACCGATTACACGGGTATCATACTGAGAGATGAGCAGCTTGAGACAGCCCCGCGCAGCGGTTATCCGGTCTATTATTTGCAGGAAGGAAAACGCGCGGCTGTCGGGAATCGCATCTATGCGCTGACCTCGACGGATGTAAGCCCCTTGCTTCAAAGCAGTTTATCGGGAAACAACGCACTGGACGCCGATAACATCCACGAAATTAAAAATCGTCTTTCGTCCTATCGTAAAAGCTATGACAGAGATCAGTTTATTCAAAACTATGCTGCGGAGGACAATATCCAGTCTCTGCTGTCTTCTTATGCTTCTCTGAGTCTTTTGGATAATTTGGATTCCGAGATGCAAAAACAAGGAATCGAGTTGACTGATGTGAGCTCACCGCTGGCGGGCGTCGTATCGTTCCATGTCGATTCCTACAGTGCAAAGGGACTGACAGAAGACGATATCAGCGCGAGTCTGTTCGAACAGAGTACCATGAAACAAGACGGGCCCGTGCAGGGGACGAAGGGGCAAAACAACTATGTCAACGCGGGAGATGTGGTGTATCGCATTGTTCCTTCGGAGGAGTGGAAAGTGATTTTTCCGCTCGGCGATAAGGAGACGCGTGAAAATACGAAGAGTCTCCGGGTTAATTTTATCGGCAGCAATATCAGTATGAGCGGTGACTACCATGAGATTTCCGACAAGGATGAGAGCAGCAAGAAGCGTTACGGTGTATTAACCTTCCAGCGTTATATGATTCAATTTCTCGAAGACCGCTTTGTTTCTTTCCGCATTGTGGAGGGAAGCAAGGACGGTCTCAAGGTGCAAAAAAGTGCGCTCACGAAGAAAAAATTCTACGCGATTCCACTCATCTATTTGACCCGAGGCGGGGCGAATAACGGGAATGTCGTACATCGCCTGAAGATCGAAAACGGTCAGGAGCAGGCGAGCGATGTGCCGGTCACGGTTGTCGATCGCGATGATGATTATTTCTATATCAGCATGGACGGCGGCTCCGGTTTACAGGAAGGAGATCAGCTGATCAACGATGCGCGCGATCAAAAATTTCAGGTCGGAGCAACGGGAGAAATCATCGGCGTCTACAGTGTGACAGCCGGCGTTGCGGAATTTCGAAAAGTCAAAATCATCGAGGAAAACGATGAGTATGCCATTGTACACCGCGATATCAGCGGCAGCATCAGTCCCTACGATCGCATTCTGTTAAACGGCAGCGAGGGGCGTGACGGTGCATTGATTTATTGAGGAGGAACTATGCTGAGTCAGAATTTACGGGAAGTGGAAAGCAATATCAAGAGTGCCTGCGAACGGGTCGGAAGAGCACGGGAAAGTGTGACTCTGATTGCGGTGAGCAAGACGCAGCCGGTCTCTGCGATTGAGGAGGCATATGCCCTGGGAATTCGTGATTTCGGCGAGAATAAGGTCAAGGAAATGCTCGGAAAAGAGCCTCAACTACCGGCGGATATTCGTTGGCATCTCATCGGACATCTGCAGACAAATAAGGTCAAGTCGGTTCTCTCCAATACGGTTTTAATTCATTCTTTGGATTCGCTGAAGCTTTTGGACGCGGTCGATTTTGAGGCCATGAAGCAGAAAATTACCGTGGAAGGCTTGCTTGAAGTGAACGTTGCCGAGGAAGAAAGTAAGTTTGGCTTTCATCCCTCCGAACTGTGGGAGCTGCTGAGCCGTCTTCGCCAATATAAAAATTTGCGAATTCGCGGGCTCATGACCGTTGCTCCGTTCACAACGAATGCGGAGAATAATCGAGAGATATTTCAAAAATTGAAAGAAATATCCATTGACACAAAGTGGAATACACTGGATAATATCAGTATGGATATTTTGTCTATGGGTATGACCGGAGATTACAGCGTTGCAATTGAGGAAGGTGCCACCATGGTTCGGGTGGGAACCGGACTGTTCGGCGCTCGAGCATAAGGGGAGGTTCTGAGATGGGTTTGTTGAAAACAATCAGAGAGAAGTTCGGCGGAAGTTTTGGCGGCGGCGATGACGGCATGGATCCGGATGAGGAGATTTACGGAACCTACGGCGAAGACGATGAATTCATCGGGGACGACGAATACGGCCAGGATTATATCGAGGACGAGGAAGATGACGGGATGGGTGGCAGCAATCCCTTCGGCGGTGTAGATCGTGTCTCCGCTTATCAGAGCAGAAAGAATACTTCGACGCAGAAGCATTCCTCCGCGGCTGCAGGCCGTAGTTCCAAAGTTTCGCTTGTATCGCGCGGCGGTTGTGATAACATCGCAATGATGCAGCCTCGCTCGTTTGAAGACAAAGAGATGTTTGAGGCCGTCAGCAATCTTCGGGATCAGGGTCGTGTTATCATCCTGAACTTAGAGAGCTGCGATGCAACAACCCGCATGAACTTTTATACCTATGCGATGGGACTTTGTGCCGGCGTGGACGGTAAGATGGGCCAGGTTTCCGAATCCATTTTCATTATCGCTCCGCGTAATATCACCCTCTCCGGTGCACTCACTTCGGGAGAGAGTCAGGCAGATCCCCTGATGCAGGCTCGCTCTGTCTGATGACTGACAGAGAGTTACAGCTGTTTCGAAATCGCCTGTCGGATCTCGCAAGACAGTGTGAGGACAGAAACATTGCGACGCACACCCACTTTTTGACCGTGGAAGAGCAGCGACTTGCAGAACAGTTTATATTGAACGTCGACGGAGTCCGTGTGATATCCGACGGCGTTTTTTGTGATGCGGAGCGAAAGCTGCTCTTTTTTTTGCCCTCCTATTTAGAGGAAGCGCCGGAGGAAGAGATCGGCTGTTTTCGGATTGAGCCCCGTGCGGCAAAGTTTGCGGAAGCGCTTTCGCATCGTGATTTTCTCGGTGCACTGATGGGGCTCGGCATCAAACGAGAAATGCTCGGAGACCTTGCCGTAACGGAGAATTGCGCGCAGTTGGCGGCACTCTCCACCGTACGAGAGGTCTTGCTTCGTGAGCTGACGGAAGTTAAGCACACAAAGGTTCGGGTCAGCGAAATTGCCCGAGATGAGCTTTCGGCGGTGCGACGCACGGAAATACGCAGTATCAATGCTGCCTCGCTGCGTGCGGATGTTCTAATCGCCGCGGTCTGGCGCTTATCGAGGACACAGGCAAAAGAGTCCTTTGCGAGAGGAGAGGTCTTTCGGAACGGAATCGAACTGGAAAACCCTTCCGCAGAACTGAAAGCGGAAGATTTTGTGAGTCTGCGCGGTAAAGGAAAGTTTAAGCTGTGCGGTACCGAAGCGCGCGTTACGAAGAGCGGGCGCCTGTATGTCGACATAGCGTACTATATTTAATTCGGAAGGATGGCTTTATGGCAGAGTTGAAAAGAAATACCGCTTCCAAAATCGGAATGAGAGTGCTCTATGTTGCAATCGCAGCCCTCTGTGTCTGTTTGGATCAGGGGAGTAAGTTTCTCGCATTGCGACATCTGCCGCTCGGAGAGGTGAGGCCTTTTCTCCCGGGCTTTCTCGAGTTTCTTCGCATCGAAAATCGAGGTGCAGCCTTCGGTGTCTTACAGGGACAGATGCTCTTTTTCTTTGCGATTACAGGGGTTATTCTGCTGCTGATACTGTATGTACTCCATCGCCTTCCCGCAGAGCGCAGGTATCTGCTATTGGTTGCGAACCTTGCCTTTCTGACCGGCGGGGCGCTCGGCAATTTATGGGATAGACTCACGCGCGGTTCCGTGGTTGATTTTTTGTCTTTTATCCCGATATCGTTTCCGGTGTTTAATGTCGCGGATATCTTTGTGACGGGATCTGCCTTTGCCTTTGTTCTGCTGTTTTGCTTTTATTATAAGGAAGAAGAATTCACGTTCTTGCGATAAAGGAGGTCCGCTTGGAGCAGCTTATCATACAGGAAGAACTGAGCGGAAAACGATTGGATCTGGTTGTCAGCTTGCTCTTTCCCGAGCTCACGCGTGCACATGCACAGAAGCTGATCAAAGAGGGGGCGGTCTCGGTAAACGAGAAGCCTCGAAAACCTGCTTATGCGGTGACCGCCGGTGAGCTACTTGCGGTAGAACTCCCGGAACCTGAGGTGTTGGAAGTTCTGCCGGAGGATATCCCGCTGGATATCTTATATGAAGACAGCGATGTCATTCTGGTGAACAAGCCGAAGGGCATGGTAGTCCATCCGGCCGCGGGCCATGCGAGCGGAACTCTGGTCAATGCGCTGTTATATCACTGCAGGGACAGCCTGTCCGGCATAAACGGCATTCTGCGTCCCGGCATTGTACACCGCATTGATAAGGACACGACCGGCGTCATCATTGCGTGCAAGAACGACAGGGCGCATCAGTGCATTGCGGCACAGCTGAAAGAGCACAGCATCACCCGACGGTATTTGGCGCTTGCCCAAGGTGTCATTCGAGAAGATGAGGGCACGGTGGATGCGCCCCTGGGGCGCGATCCGGAAAATCGAAAGAAGATGAAAAGCGGATTACCGGGCGGAAAGCATGCCGTCACGCACTTTCGGGTGCTGGAGCGTTTTTCCGCCGCGAGCTATCTAAGCTGCAGCTTGGAGACCGGAAGGACGCACCAGATACTTGCGCTGTGCGCATGAATATAGTTTTAAATACCAGTTGACCTAGGCAATAAAATGACTTACGATAAAGACAATTTCATTCTCAACCTTTCGTTCCTATTTTAGGAGGGCATAAATGTCGGAAGAATTACACTTATCGGTTCATCAAAGGGAATTGGAAGTTCCGTTGATTCAGGGAGGCATGGGAGTCGGTGTATCTCTGGAACGACTTGCGGGCAGTGTTGCCGCTTGCGGGGCTATGGGCTGCATCAGTACGGCGGATTGCGGTTACCGCGAACCTGACTTTTACAAGAATCCGGAGGAGGCCAATCTGCGCGCATTGCGGAAGGAAATCTCCGACGCACGCGATATTTCGGGAGGCAAGGGTCTGCTTGCAATCAATGCCATGGTCGCTACCCAGCAGTTTGCGGATGCCGTCAAAACCGCTGTTTCTGCCGGGATCGATGCAGTTATTTCCGGAGCGGGTTTGCCCCTGCAACTGCCGGAATTGGTACCCGAGGGAAGTGCACTCATTGCGCCCATCGTTTCCGGCGGACGTGCCGCTAAGTTGATCTTACAGTCTTGGATGAACAAATATCATCGCTTTCCGGACTTCATTGTATTGGAAGGTTCTAAAGCCGGTGGTCATCTCGGATTTAAGGAGGAGGATTTGCTCTCGGGTGAAACGCCCTCTCTCGCAAGCCTGCTGAAGGATGTACTGGAGAATATCCGTCCGTTTGTGGATGCCGCCAAGAGAAACATTCCAGTATTCTGTGCCGGCGGCGTATGGGATCAGAACGACATTCAAAGCCTTACCGAACAGGGCGCGGCCGGGGTACAGATGGCAACTCGTTTTATCGCGACCGAGGAATGCGATGCCTCGCAGGCCTATAAGGACGTGCTGCTCGGCGCAAATCGCGAAGATGTCTCTATCATTCACAGTCCGGTCGGTATGCCCGGAAGAGCCGTGCACACGCCTTTGCTGAAGCGACTTGTGGATGCCGGGCGCATTCCGCCGAGTCATTGCTCGCGCTGTATAAAGAAGTGCAATCCCGCGCAGGTTCCGTTCTGTATTACAAATGCGCTGATTGAAGCCGTCAAGGGAAATCTGGAAGCAGGTCTTTTCTTTACGGGCGAGAATGTGGGGAAGATGAAGCAGATGACCACAGTCCCGGCTTTGATCAAAGAACTTGGATATTGATTTTCGTTTGTCGTTAATTTTGTGTCGCATCCGTGCTCTCGGAAACAGATTGAGAGTCACGGGTGCTTTTTTGTCGTAAGGACGTCACGCCCTGCTCCAAAGCAATACCTCGGAGCAAGGGCTCGGTATGAGACGTGGGTAAGCCCTTCGCTTCGATTAAAGTCACAGGCAACAGTGCGAAGCAAATTGCTTCGGAAGGGACGATAAATTACATAAATAGATTATGTCAACCTAAAAGAATTGCGTGAGGCTTTACAGATTAAATATAGAGCAGCGACTCATGCTTTACTCTCCTTTCTTTTACATTCGATTTTGCCGCGCATTTCTTGTAACGCATGCAAACGGTATCCGGAAGTGTTATGCCGGAACAGTAGATTTAAATGGAAGTAAAACAGTTACATCTAAAAAACAGACGTTAAGGATATAAATTCCCCAAAAGCCGTCACAGCGTTTGCTGCGAAATCAGGATGTGGGTATTTGCATGCGATCATCGATAAAGCGCTTTGTGTTACGGGAATTACGCAGACGGAACTACATCATACGAATGGACGATATTCGGATTATATCTGTGTCAGAGATATTCGGATTACATCCGTTTCAGAGCAATCGCAGACCTTGCTGCGTAGCGTAAAGCGGGAGTAGCAAATGAAATGCCATGTGCGTTCAATGAAGTGATTCATTGCATTTCATTTGAATTTCATTTGAATTTCATTTGAATGTACGGAAGTGTGCTTAAAAGTCCGGCACGTGCCATACAGAGAGCAGTGTGTACCGACATATAACTATTCGCGAAATGCTTGTTTAACGAATAGTTTGATGATATACTATGGCAAACAGGTTATCTTGAACCCTCTGAATTCGAATTGCTTATGAACCGTAACTTTCATGCGGAGGCTTATCATGGCGAAAAATTTAACACAAACCAACAACTATTTTGCGGAACTGGACCGTGCGAACATCTTACATCTACGCGAATTGCTCGCGGATCTCCCCGACTACTGCAGAACCTATCTCCGCGGCATTGAACCAAGAACACAATCCAGAACGCGAATTGCTTATGCCTATGATTTGCGCGTATTCTTTCAATATCTGATGCGGGAAAATCCGATTGCGGCGCGTTACGGCAGTGCCAAGGAAATTCCGCTCTCTCTCCTGGAAAAACTGCATTCTACCGATTTGGAGGAATACATGGAGTATTTGAAATATCGTCCCACCGAGCAAGGGGACGGTATGTTGAACCAAGTGACCGGGATCAAGCGAAAACTCTCCTCTCTGCGCAGCTTCTACAAGTATCTCTACCAAAAAGAAATGATTGAGAGCAACCCGGCGGATCGAGTGCTTCTCCCCAAATTACATGAGAAGGAAATTATCCGCCTCGATGTCGATGAAATTGCGGATCTGCTCGACCAAATTGAATCCGGAGAAAAACTCAGCGAACGTCAACAGCGCTACCATGAGAAAACCAAAGTTCGGGACCTGGCACTCATTACCCTCTTACTCGGAACCGGTATTCGTGTCTCGGAGTGTGTCGGCCTGAATCTCTCGGATGTCGATTTTAAGAATGACGGCGTGCGCGTTCACCGTAAAGGCGGCAAAGAACAAATCGTCTACTTTGGGGATGAAGTAGAGGAAGCCCTGCTCAACTATATGGAGGAACGCATGGCGCTGCAAACCGAGGACTTTGAGGAACAGGCACTCTTTCTGTCGCTCCAACAAAAACGTCTTTCGGTTCGAAGTATTGAAAAGCTGGTCAAGAAATACGCGCTTATCGCAGCTCCTCTGAAGCATATCACCCCGCATAAGTTACGGAGTACCTACGGCACAACGCTGTATCGGGAAACCGGTGATATCTATCTGGTCGCGGATGTATTGGGGCACAGCGATGTCAACACGACCAAAAAGCATTATGCGGCCATTCAGGAAGATCACAGGCGCAGCGCCCGCAACAAGGTAAGATTGCGCGAAAACGAAACATACGGACAGGCACAGGAGTAACAAATTCTTGTGCTTGTCCGTATATTGTTTTACTCACTTTTAAGTTTCTCTTCCACAGGCTCCAAAACAGTCAGGAAGCAACCGGGATAAAGGCGTGTCGTCTCATCGATACCGTTGACACGGCAGAGCTCTTCCAAGTAAAGCTCATCCGAGCGATACAGCCCCTTATTATAGCGAGTCGCGAAATCGGAAAGTGTATCTCCCATCCTGATTTTAACGGAACGATAGCGGTAAGCTTCGCTGTGGCTTGCAATTTCACCGGCGCGCGCTACCGATGCACGTCCCGCGAAAAAGGCAAGGAAAAAGAGTATCAGGAGCAAAAGACCGCGCAATCCCGGCGTCTTGTTCTTCTGCTTCCGGACGATACGTCCGTAAGTCCGTCTTTGTTCAAACTGCTGCTTCTGATTCCCGTAAGTGATCCGGCGCATGGCTTCCTCCTTCGAAACTTTGTTCTTGAACATCTGTTTGTATCCTAGCACACGAACGGCAGTTCGGCAAGAGGGAATCGAACAAAATTTCGCGAACAATCGTTTGCTTTTTGCGGAGCCGCGTGGTAAACTTTTAGCTGTAAAGATGAAAAATCCGGAGGAAAGCCTATGAGCCGTGATAGCATATCGGAAAAACAGAGGGAAATTCTTGCGTATATCAAGGAGTGTATCTTGAAAAAAGGCTATCCGCCGTCCGTACGGGAAATCTGCACGGCGGTTAAGCTCCGTTCTACCTCCTCGGTTCATGCGCATCTCGGCGCATTGGAGGAAGCCGGCTATATTCGCCGTGACCCGGCAAAGCCCCGCACCATTGAGATTGTCGATGAGGAGTTCAATCTCTCCCGCCGTGAAGTGGTCAATGTACCGATTTTGGGGCGCGTGGCCGCCGGTGTTCCGATCTTTGCTGAGCAGAACATCAGTGATTACTTCCCCATTCCCGCCGAGAACCTGCCGAACCAGGAGACCTTCATGCTGCAGGTGCAGGGCAATTCCATGATCAAAATCGGAATTCTGGACGGGGATTTGGTTATTGTTGCGCGGCAGTCCACGGCGCGAAACGGTGAGATTGTGGTTGCGCTTGTTGAGGACGGCGCGACCGTAAAGCGCTTTTACAAGGAGAACGGGCACTATCGCCTTCAGCCGGAGAACGATGCGCTGGATCCGATTATCGTGAAAGATGTCACAGTGCTCGGTAAGGTAATCGCACTGTACCGCAGTCTTTAAATTCTACTGTGCACAGAAGAAAAGCAGTCGTACTCGCTGAGACGGCTGCTTTTCTGTATGTTCAAAGGGATTACACTTTGTCGCAGCTTATATTATTTATGCGACCTTCGTTGGGGACATTGTATTGTATTCAGTGCTCTTCTGCCCTTCTTGCTTCGCATATCAAACAGGAGTAATCGGAGAAGATATGAAGCTCCGCAGGACGCACGAGTATATCAGTTCGACAAACCCGAAGCTATCAAACAAAATGCTTCTTCATAAGTGAATACAATACTTTTCTGTCATCATCAAGCACTATGCTATCTTTTTTCAAAGCATAGTGATGGGTAAATTCTGTATCTATGTATACGTGATTATTGATTACAACCGATTTTTTATACCGCGGCCGCACGTGGATATGCAGATGTGGGTTTGGTACTGTTTCTTTGTAAGAGTTATTCAGCAGACAACTCCAATTGCATAATTCGGCGCCTAATACCTCTCTATAGATCCGTTCCATTCGATCTATAATTCCTTTCAATTCCATCCACTCAGGAACATCCAATTCTGAAAGACTGCCGCAATGCCGATTCAATACCAGAATACATCTGCCGACATAATCCTGTCTGTCAGCCAAAAAGACTGACCAATGCGGTGATTGATATAGCAACCAATCAGTTTCTTTATAAGCACACCATTCGCAGTCACGCATTACTTCTCTCCATAAATACGGATTTCTTGCTCAATTTTCGTATTCAAGTTATACCACAAAACTTGTGAAGCATTCTACCGTAAGTTTGAATTATATGAGAAAAGTCGTTTAGAGCATACTACAGTTCTTCCTTGAAAGGCTATGCTCATTTGCGCGGGATTTGAAGGAAGAACAGGAGCGAATCGTAACGACTGCAAAAAAAGCAAGGTGGTCTCCCACCTTGCTTTTCAATTCGACATATATCGGAATGTCTGTTTTCTCACAGGAAAATATACTTGAGAATAAAGATTACGGTCAGCACATACATGAGCGGTGTGACTTTCTTGGCCTTACCGCCGGCAAGGTGAAGCACCGTGTAGCTGATAATGCCGAACGCAATACCTTCGGAAATCGAGTAAGCGAAGGGCATCGCAAAAATGCAGATAAAAGCCGGAATTGCGGTCAGCATATTATTCCAGTCAATCTTTGCGACCTGCTGCATCATGAAGAAGCCAACCACAATCAGAGCCGGTGCGGTCGCAAACGAAGGAATCGCAAGGAAGACCGGTGAGAAGAAAAGGCTGAGCAGGAACAGGCCGCCGACCACGATCGAGCTCAGGCCGGTGCGTGCCCCCTCGGCAATGCCGGAGGAGGACTCCACAAAGGTTGTGATGGTCGAAGTACCGAGTACCGCGCCGACCGTGGTGCCGATGGCATCCGCGAGAAGTGCGCCCTTAATCTGCGGAAGCTTGCCGTCCTTGTCGAGCATATCCGCCTTGGATGCGCAGCCAATCAAGGTGCCGAGCGTATCAAAGATATCGACAAAGAGGAAGGAGAAAACCACGACCAGGAAGTTGACGGAGAGCATATTGCTAAAGTCCATCTTCATAAAGGTCGGCGCCAGGGATGCCGGCATCGCAATCAGAGAAGCCGGAATTAAGCTGTAGAAGCCGGCCTCCGGGTTCGGCACATAGAGGCCGGTCAGCTGGCAGAGTATGCCGAGGCCCCAGGTGATCAGAATGCCGAGAAGGATGTTGCCCTTCACATTCTTGATGACAAGCAGAGAGGTGATCAGTGTTCCGATCAGTGCAAGCAAGACCGTAATGCCCTCGGAAGCAAATGTGCCCGTGGTAATTGCTTCCTTAAAGGAGAACAGCGTGACCAAGGTAGCGCCGTCGACAACGACATGTGCGTTCTGAAGACCGATGAAAGTAATAAAAAGACCGATGCCGACCGATACCGCGAGTTTTAACTCCCCCGGAATCGCGTTAAAAATGGCCTCACGTACATTGGTCAGCGAGAGCAGAATGAAGATTAGGCCCTCGACACAGACCGCCGCCAGGGCAACTTCCCAGCTGTAGCCCATGCCCATGCAGACCGAATAGGTGAAGTAAGCATTCAGTCCCATGCCGGCCGAAAGCGCAAACGGAAGGTTTGCAAGCAAGGCCATCGCAAAGCAACCGATGGCAGAGGCAAGGGCCGTCGCCGTAAAGACAGCGCCGCCGTCCATGCCGGTTTTACCGAGCAGGTTCGGGTTGACGGCGAGGATGTATGCCATGGTCATAAAGGTCGTAATGCCGGCAATCAGTTCCGTGCGCGCATTGCTGTGATTTTCTTTCAAACGAAAAAACTGTTCCATATTCAATCCCCCATTTGGTTTACAGAATTAAACAATGTAAACTATACTCACTTCTCTTCTGCCGTGAAGCTCTTCGGATCGACGTTGACACCATCCGCCCAAATGCGCTCCAGGTTGTAGAAGCGTCTGTCCTCCCCGTTGAAGATGTGAATGACCACATCCTGATAGTCGAGAAGTATCCAGGTTCCGCTGTTGTAGCCTTCCTTCTGGCGCGGAAAGACCTCATGCTTCGCGAGCTTCTCTTCAATTTCGTCCGCGATGGCCTGGGTCTGCTTCTGATTGGTTCCGCTGACCAGCATAAAGTAATCGGCAACCACCGAGACCTTGGAGATGTCAATCACGGAAATCTCCGTACCTTTTTTGTCTTCCATTGCGGTGACAGCGCATGCAAGCAGCTCATTTGTCGTCATAGTGTTTGACCTCCTTCAGCCATTGATAGCATTCTACTGTCTTGCGGTCCGCGCTGACATTGCGCGCCGCGAGATAGCGCAAAGTATCTTCTGTGATGCGATAGACACAAAAATCCAAATCCTCAAAAGCCAGGTACCGAATTTCAGCGAGATGATCGGCCTTGTCGCGATTCGGTTCGATGTAGTCGGCCGTAAATACAATTTTTTCCAGCAGAGAGAGTTCCCGTTTGCCGGTGGTATGCCAGCGTATGGCAGAGAGTACCTGCGGCGCATGCACGCCGTATTTCTGTTCCGCGACATAAGGCCCCACAATTGCATGCCAGAGCTGCGGAGAAGCCATATCCTCTTCGCTCCAAACATGGCCGGCCTTCTCGCCGAGGGCAAGCAACTCCTTCTTCCCGTATTCCTTGGCGCAGTCATGCAAAAGCCCGGCGAGTTCCGCATCTTCGACCGAAGCTTGATGGCGCATCGCAAGGGCTGCGGCTGTGTACGCAACGCCCAGTGTATGCTGATAGCGCTCGGCGCTCAGATTCTTTTCAAGCTTTTTGCGCAGTTCCGCCGTATCTTTTCGGTTCATAACTTGCCTTCTTTCTCCGGACCGTAGAGCCCCTCTGCCTGAATGTAGCGATACACGGCGGCGGGTAGATATTGTGCCGCGGACTTTTTGCCGGCGGCGAGAAGTTCCCGGATGTGCATCGAGGAAATATCCAAGAGGGGGGCAGGAATCAGAGCGACGCGCGCGCCGAAACGTTCTTCCAAGTGACGTGCGTGCTCACTCAGGCTACTGTGTTCGCGGGCATACTCCCGCGCGGCAACCAGAAGACGGGCATCGCGACAGATGTCGGCCGGCGCGTGCCAGTTCCCGAACTCAAAAAAGGAATCGGCCCCGAGTATCAGAGAAAATTCGCTGTCCGGATATTCGCTGCGCAGCAGAGCCAAGGTATCGCTCGTATAGGAAAGACCGCTGCGCTTTGCTTCGAAATCAGAGACCTCAAATTTCGCATAGGCTGCGGTTGCGAGTTCAGCCATATGAAAGCGCTGCGCATAGCTTGCGAGTTTCCGCCCCTGCTTGTGCGGCGGCGCAGCTGCAGGCATAAACCAGCAGGCATCCAGCGGAAAGTGGGCACAGGCCTCTTCCGCCAGTTTCAGATGGCCATTGTGAATCGGATCGAAGGTTCCGCCCAAAATTGCAATCTGTCGCATGGCAGCTTAGCCGCGCGGCAGCACAATCTTGCGGTGCTTCTCTTCTTTCGCTTGGCGATACAGGACAATCTTCTTGCCGATTACCTGCACCACCTCACTCTGGGTTCGGTCTGCGAGCCGCGCTGCCATATCTTTCGGGTCGTCGAGGCAGTTTTGCAACACCGAAATCTTGACAAGCTCGCGCTTTTCCAGTGCCTCTCCGACCGCAGTCGTAAGTTCGGGCGTGAGGGCGGATTTTCCGATCTGGAAAATCGGCTCCGTCGTCATCGCAATTCCCTTCAAAAACGAACGCTGTTTGCTGTTCAAGGTTTCCTCCGTTATTTGTAATAATCAAACTCGTGGCCGTACATGCGCACGGTATCGCCGTCCTGAATACCTGCCTTTTCGAGATCCTCCAGTATGCCGCTGTCCTTTAAGAAGCCCTGGAAGAAGTTGAAGCCCTTCTCCGACTCCAGATTGGTATAGCCGAGCATCTTTTCGATGCGCGGGCCTTCCACGACAAAGACCGCACCGTCCCGCTCTATCGTATAGGGCAGATTGCGATCGTAATCATAGCTGATTTCCATCTCCGGCTCAAAGACGGTGATTTCACGCTTCATACCGCGAAGGATTTCAAGAATACCGTAGGTCAGCGCGCGTATGCCCTCGCCGGTGACACCGGAAATCGGGTAGAGTGGAATCTCCGGAAAAGCAGCGCGCAGGCGGTCAATCGGATTTTCTTCGCCCTCTTCGATCTGTATGCTGTCAATCTTGTTTGCCGCAATGATCTGCGGGCGCGCAAGCAGTGAAGCATCGTATTTTTCCAGCTCGTGTTGTATGCGGCGCACGTCTTCGACCGGATCCCTTCCTTCGGTTGCGGCAGCATCCACCACATGGACCAGAACCTTGGTGCGCTCCACATGACGAAGGAAATCGTAGCCGAGTCCCACGCCCTCCGAAGCTCCTTCAATGAGCCCCGGAAGATCCGCCATCACAAAGCCTTCGCCGTCGTCGAGGTCAACGACGCCGAGATGCGGGCGCAGGGTCGTAAAATGATAGTTGGCAATCTCGGGCTTTGCGTTACTGACACGGCTCAGCAGGGTGGATTTTCCGACATTCGGAAACCCGACCAGACCAACGTCCGCAATGACCTTGAGCTCTAAGCGCACAAAGAGCCCCTTGCCTGCCTGACCCGGTTTCGCGTAGTTCGGTGCCTGCATGGTTGCGGTTGCAAAGTGCATATTGCCGACCCCGCCCTTACCGCCGCGAAGCACAATCATTCTGCGGTTCTCACCGGACATATCCGCGATAATCTTGCCGCTCTCTGCATCGCGAATCACGGTTCCCTCCGGGACCCGAATGACCAGATCTTTGCCGTCCGCACCGTGGCAGCGCTTTTTGCCGCCGGGCTCTCCGTTCTGTGCAACATACTTTCGGACATGGCGGAAGTCTGTCAGGGTGTTCAAACCGTCATAGACTTCAAAGATAATATCGCCGCCTCTGCCGCCGTCTCCGCCGTCGGGACCGCCTGCCGGAACAAAGAGTTCGCGTCGAAAGCTGACATGGCCGTCGCCGCCCTTGCCGGATTGAATATAAATTTTGGCGTTATCTGTAAACATCCTATCTCCTGTATTCAGCTGAAACACAAACGGGCTTCATACTTAGCAGTATGAAGCCCGGTCTTACACTACAGCTCTCGTTCAGTTTTACTCAGCAGCCTCTGCCTTCGGGTAGACAGAAACTTTCTTGCGGTACTTGCCCCATCTCTCGAATTTCACAATACCGTCCGCCGTTGCGAACAGGGTATCATCGCCGCCTCTGCCGACATTGACGCCCGGATGAATGTGCGTGCCTCTCTGTCTGTAAAGGATATTGCCGGCCAAAACAAACTGACCGTCTGCCCGCTTCGCGCCAAGGCGCTTGGACTCGGAATCACGACCGTTCTTGGTCGAGCCGACACCTTTCTTATGAGCATGCAGCTGAAGGTTCATCGTGAACAACATCATTACACCTCCTGATCTTTGATCAATAAATATTCACTGCCGTATTCCTGCCGAATGGCCGCATATCCCAAAAGGAGCGACTTTAGCAGAAGCTCGGCGTTTTCGTTACGTTTGCCCAAGAGCACGAAGTCAAAGCTTCCTTCCTCCTCGCCGAAGTGCGTCTCGAACTTTGCATCTGTCAACTCAGCGACAGAATTTGCAAAATTGAGCTCCAGCGCAGAGACCGCCGCACAGATGATATCAAAACCACTGTCGGCATAGTCCGCATGACCGAGGGAGCGGATTCCCACTGCCCTGCCGCTCTTGTCGCGCAGAATTTCAACTTCTATCATGCCTTAGGCATTGATCTTATCGATCTTCACCTGCGTGAAAAGCTGTCTGTGGCCGTTCTTCTTGTGATAGCCGAGCTTCGCCTTGTACTTGTAGACAATGACCTTCTTCGCCTTTGCCTCTCTCAGCACGGTTGCGCTCACGCTTGCGCCGGACACCGTGGGTGCACCGACAGTCAGCTCGCCGTTGTTGACAGCAAGAACCTGATCAAACGTAACCTTCTGTCCTGCTTCAACGCCAAGCTTTTCAACCCTAATGATGTCACCTTCCGATACCTTATACTGCTTCCCGCCAGTCGCAATAATCGCGTACATACTGGTACCTCCTTCAATCATTACTCGCCAACGATGGTGTCTGCCTTTGACAGAACTTAGACCTTGTTGTGCGGCATACCCATATATAATACAAGAAGGGGTTTATCCTGTCAAGAATTTGGTGAAAAGAATTGTTCTTGTAAGCTTTTTCCGCGGCGCGGTCTGACCAGCTCCGCGAGATGTAAGCCCGTAATATCCACAAAACGAGTTCCGACCGAATCCCTTGCGGCGAGGGCCTCAAGGGTCTCAACAAGTTCATCCAGATTTTCCTGTTTTTCAAAGTCGATAAAATCGACCAAGATGATTCCGGATAGATTTCGAAGTCGCAACTGGTGCATCAGCTCCTCCGCGGCCTCTTGATTGGTGCGACGGAGGGTTGCTTCTTTATCCTTGCCGCGTATATCTTTCCCGCTGTTTACATCGATTACGGTGAGGGCCTCGGTGCGTTCAATCACAATATTGCCGCCGCTCGGCAGCCAGACACGTCGTGCCAGAGCGGACTGTACAAGCGTTTCGAGTCCGTATACCACGGGGAGACTGAGCTTTGCATCCGCATAATAGCGAAGCTTAAGCTGTTCGTTTAGCTGCTTGGTGTTTTGTTCCTCGCCCTGAAAACGCTCCGGTAACTTTTTGCGATATTCCGGCATCTCCTCAGGCGCAGAGCCGCCGAGCTGCTCATACAGTTCGGGGAGATCTGTGACCAGTTCCACGGGATTTCCGCTTCGCAGACAAGCCGCAAGCAGCTGCTCCCAAGCCTTGGGCGCGGGCTTTAGGCAGCGCGGTGCCTGCAAGAAGGCAGCGCGGGTCAGTACAAGATCGTCTTTTCGAAAGCGCGCGGCAGCGGCCGTATAGCCCTTATTCGCATGGGCATCCTTTTTGATTTCAACCAGAAGCTCCGTCCCCTCGGTAATGCGCTCCGCCTTTTCTCCGTTTGCAAGGCGAACTTTATTTGCCTTCTCAAGATTTAAGTAGGCATTTACCTCCTTGCCGAGATCCAGGAAGGCAGCGTTGATATTCTTTTGCACATGGGCGACTCGCGCCAGATAAATCGCGCCGACCTCGGTTTTATGCTCCCGTGAAAATTGCAGTTCCGCCGCGCGACCCTCCTGAAACCAAGTGCTGAGGATGCCGTCGCGAAAACGGCAAACCACCAGTTTGTCAGAAGACTTCTCCATAGCTTTCCAAACTCCTCATCTCGCTGTCGTAGAGTTCGGTGCGAACCACACGGCGCGGCAGGCTTGCAAAGGAGCGCCCTTCTTCGCGCGCAAAGAGCGCGGAAAGAAGAAGCTCCGGCTTTAAGTTTGCCTCACTGCCTTGTGCTACGGTGCAGCGAAGGCGATTGTCTTCCAAGCGAAGGCTGTGAATCATGGGGCGTATGTCGAGTTCACGAAGCTTCCCCTTCTTGCCTGTTTTTGCCACCGTGATTTCAGACTGCGAGAGCAAGCCTTCTATGGCAACACGGAGTCTTTCGCTCTCCGCTTCCGAGAGTGCGCGGTAAGCGGTGCCGTCTAAAAACCGTCCTGCAATGACCTCCTCCGCTGTGATTGCGCGGAAAAAAATCTCATAGTCTGCGGCATGGACAATGGACATACAGTTCGGGGAGTCGTCCGGGAGCTTTAAGAAGGAGAGAATTTGAACGCCCTCTGCCATCTCCCGATTTAAGCGCTCCACAGCCTCTTCGCTGTGAAGGTTTGCTGCCCCGTCTTCCGCAATGCGCAAATCGAAGTACTCGGCCTTGCCCTCAAGGCCCATGCCGAGAGGGGCCGCAAAACTCATAATCTGATGGGGATGAAAGCCCTCGGAGTAGGCGACGGGGAGTTCGGCGCGCCGGTTTGCCTTCTGAAAATAGCGCATCATATCCAGGTGGCCGACAAAACGGAGATTTCCCTCCTTTGAAAATTTAATTCTTGTTTTCAAAACAAACTCCTCCCTGATATGATGTTGCGCCGCAGCCGGAGCAGTGTTCGCGGCAATTCGGCGTAACCTTCTCCTGCAAGGCATTGTTCCACTCCCGCTTTAAAAACTCCTTGCTGACACCGCAGTCAATGAAGTCCCAAGGCAACAGTTCATCCGTGCTGCGCTCACGCCGGGTGTAGAAGTCGGGATCCACCGCGCAGGCTTCGAATGCATTTGCCCAACGCGCCTCGTCAAAATACTCGGTCCAGGCGTCATACATGGCGCCGTCCCGGTATGCGTGTTCTATGACGTCCGCAACGCGTCTGTCACCGCGCGCGAAAACACCTTCCATCAGCGTGGTCCCGACATCGTGGTACTGATAGCGGAGACTCTTCCAGTTCTTCTCCTGCTTAAAGGTCTCTTTCACAAAGTGCGCGCGCTGTTTGTATTCTTCCGCGGTGCACATGGGGGCCCACTGGAAGGGGGTGAAGGGCTTAGGCACAAAGAAGGAGGAACTCGCGGAAATCTGGACTCTGCCCACGCGCTCGCTCTTCGGAATCTCATCGTAGAAGAGATCGGCGACCTTTTCACAGAGATCCGGTATGCCCTTTCTGTCCTCCTCGGTCTCGGTCGGGAGTCCGAGCATAAAGTAGAACTTCACCTTGGTCCAGCCGCCGTGGAAAGCGGAGGAAACACCACGCATGATATCCTCTTCCGTGATGCCCTTATTGATGACATCGCGAAGACGCTGGGTTCCCGCCTCCGGCGCAAAGGTGAGCGAACTCTTTTTGACATCCTGAATGCGCTCCATGACATCGAGCGAAAAGGCATCGATGCGCAGGGAGGGAAGTGAGATGTTGATTTTTCGCTCCTTGGTGTACTGAATCAAGTACTCCAAAAATTCCTGCAAGTGGGAGTAGTCGCTGGAACTCAGCGAACTTAAGGAAATCTCTTCGTTGCCGGTGATTTTCAGGAGCTTCTCCGCATAGCGCTTCAGATAGTCGACCGAATGCTCGCGCTGCGGGCGGTACACATTTCCGGCCTGGCAGAAGCGGCAACCGCGAATACAGCCGCGCATCAATTCGAGCACGGATCTGTCTTGCGTTACGCGGATAAAAGGTACCAGCGGATTGTCGATAAAATCCGCGCGGTCCAAGACGGACATGACAAGGCGACGCACCTTAACGGGTGCCTCCGGACAGAGTGGCTTGAAGGCTGCCAAGGTACCGTCTTCGTGGTATTCCGGCTCATAAAACGCCGGCACGTAAATACCCGGCAGAGACGCAACCTTTTTTAGAAAAGAAGCGCGGTCTCCGCCCGCTTCCTTGTGTTCACGATAGAGGTCCAAAAGCTCGTCGTAGACCACCTCGCCCTCGCCCATGTAGAAAAGATCAAAGAAGGGGGCAATCGGCTCCGGATTGTAGGTACAGGGGCCGCCGCCGATCACAATGGGATCCCCGTCACGGCGATCCGCTGCGCGGAGCGGAATCTGCGAAAGTTCGAGCACCTGCAGAATGTTGGTGTAGCACATCTCGTATTGCAGGGTGATGCCGAGAAAATCGCATTCCTTGACCGGTCGCTGACTCTCGAGAGTAAAGAGCGGTATCTGTTTCTCACGAAGAATGCGGTCCAAATCGGTCCAGGGCGAGAACACACGCTCACAATACACGTCCTCGCGGCGATTGAACATGCTGTATAAAATCTGGATACCGAGGTGACTCATCCCGATTTCATAGACATCGGGAAAGCACATCGCAAAGCGAATTTTGACTTGGTCCGGGTCCTTTTTGACACTGTTGATTTCGCCGCCGATATAGCGCGCAGGTTGTTCCACCTGCATTAATATTTCTTCATCCAAAGCAAGTTTTTGCATTATGATTCAGTCCTCTCGCGGTCTTCCCGCACTTGCAAATACAAATCCAAAGCCTCCAAATAGTGGAGCGGCACCGCTGCCGTTTCACGGATTCGATAGCTTTTGTTCATCTCCGCATAGGTAAAACTCTTTCTTCCGCCGCCCTCCATGCGCCTTGCATAGAGTATCAGTTCTTCAAAGGGGAGCAGGTAATACTCCTCTCTCGCCGTGAATGCAAGGAGGAGGAAGGAGATGCCGAGCTGGCGCTCAAAGTCCTGCATAAAGCCAAGCTGGTGGGCATGCAGATTGGCGAGCGGAAAGGTATCGCTCGCGCACTCCTTTGCATCAAAACAGACCGGGATTCCCTGCACCGCACCGATATAGTCTACCGTACTCTGTTTCTCAAAATAGGCCAGGGTAATACAGCGGCGGTTCTTTCCCATTTCGACCGGCGTAATCGGGGTCGGTATCTTTTGCACAAGTGCAAGTCCCGCTGTGCGGTACGCCTCATTGCTGCGGTTGATCAGCTCCTCGAGGAGGGATCCGCGGAGACCTCGGCTGTTCCAGGTTCCCATTTTAATTCACCTCCGGAAAGAGCTCCGAGAACAGTTTGGGAGGTGCCGCCGAGATTGTTTTTTCGCTCAGCGTTGCAAGCGCGGCTGTTTCCGTCGGAAAGCGCAGCCGATATGCGTGCAAAAGCTGATGTTTTAATCCGTAGCGCTGCATAAAACGTGAATTTTCCGCGCGATTGCCGTATTTCGGATCTCCGATGATAGGGTGTCCTATGGCTGCAAGCTGCGCGCGAATCTGGTGGGAGCGGCCGGTCAGCAGCTCTACTTCCAGTAAACTCAGATTATCGCGAACCGCCAGCGGCCGGAACGCTGTCTGAATCTCACGGTCTTCCGCGCTTTGGCGGGTCTCGCGGATGCACACGCGGTTACCGGTCTTGTCTTTATAGAGAAAAGCAGAGAGCCGCATAGCCTCTCTGACTTCTCCGTTGACACATGCAAGATAGAATTTTCGAAGCTGTTTTTCCCGAAGCTGTTCGGAGAGCGCTTGCGCGACCGCAAGGCTCTTCGCGGCAAGCACGAGACCGGAGGTGTTTCGGTCCAGGCGATTCACAACGCCCGGTTTGAATTCACCCGGGCGCTCCGGGACATATTCTCCTTTTGCCGCGAGATAGCCGAGCATATACTCATTGACGGAAACATCGCTCGGCGCTGCCTTCTGCGTCAGCATGCCGACAGGCTTATTGAGCGCAAGCAGGCAGTCATTCTCAAAGACGATGGAGTCCCAAATCCCATCCCACAGCGGAAAGCGCTGTTCACGCCTCGCTGTACCCGAGAACTTTTGATAGGTCTCGTCCGAAAGCCAGACGCGTATCACATCGCCCGCTGCAAGTCGTTCGCTGCCCTCCGCCTTTTTGTCATTGCGGGTGATGTTCTTTTTTCGGAGCATGCGATGTAAAAAAGCAGTATCTGCCTCAGGAAGTATTTTCCCGAGAAAGCGGTCCAAGCGCTGTCCCGCGGCATTGTCTGCGATTTTAAATTCCTTCAAAACCTCCTCCTCAGAACGAAAGACCGAGCAGGGTTCTTCTGCACTTTAATACCTTTTCCTTCTGCTCCTTCGAAAGTGCATCGATGTTAAAGCGCGGTAAGTTCTCAATCGAATCAAAAAAGCCCTTATCTCCGTAACCGAGAACAATCGGAAAGCCGATGTGGTCAACGGTCATATAATGATCGAGATATTTCTTTAATTCCGCCTGCTGCTTGGCATCGCCGCAACTCTGAACATAGCACTTGCCGTTTGTAATCAGGATGAAGTCCACCGGAAAGCCGGTTTTGTCGGTCATAAAGATGCAGTCATAGAGCATAATTCCGCGATCTTCAAACTGCTTCGCGTAGGCATAGCGCTCAGCCGAGGGGGTCTTTGCACGCGAAGCGATAAAGGACATAACGACAAAGAGGGAAAGCGGAACCACCGAAAGAATGATGCCTATGGTGAGCAGTGTGCTCGGGAGCTTGCTGACGCGAAGCGACAGGGTGAATAGATAATACATAAGCCCGCCGAGTAGAACCGCACTCAGCATGAGGCGGGTCTGGTGCCAGCGTCGGTATCCGTAAGTACCTTTTTTCGCAATTTTCATCTTGTTTCCTCCTTAGTCTTCCACAGTTCTCTGTAGTCTTTGATCATCGCAAAAGCAAGTTGTGCCTTTTCTTCGTGGTAAGGGGCCGAGAATTCATCTTCTACGGCATAGACGCGCATACCGGCACTGAGACCGGCCTGTATGCCTTCGGGTAAGTCCTCAAAAACCGCACAGCGTTCCGGATTCACGCCGCTCTTTGCGGCGGCTGTCAAATAAATCTCCGGGTGCGGTTTTCCTTTCTCGACCTCCGTGCCGGAGACAATGACATCGAAGTAACGGTCAATGCCGTGCGCCTCTAAGACCGCGTCCACCATGGGCCGCGCATTGCTGGTTGCAATCGCCATTTTAATCCGACGGCGCTTCAATTCCTTTAAGAACGGCAGAACACCCGGTTTTAAAGCTGTGTCGTTCGCATAGCGCTCAATGGAAAGTTCTTCCCAATCCCTGAGCATCTTCTCTTTGCTGTCCGGGATGCCGAATACTTCTTTGAAATAATCTGCGACTTCCCCTATGCCTCTCCCGCCGAGGATCAGGGAGAGATTTTCAGGCGCATCGATGCCGTAGCGCTTCAAGTAAATGCGGTCAATTTCGGCCCAGTGTCCCATGGAATCTGCCAGAGTTCCGTCCAAATCGAAGATGACGGCGTCATAGTCGGTGAAGGAAAAGAGCGCGGATTCTCTGTCTTGTTCCGCATACGCAAGAAGACAGCGCTCCTCTTCGGTGCTGAGCTTTCGGAATTCGCCGGGCGCCAGTTTCAGCGCAGAGAGGCTGAGCGGCCCCATGGAAAGACGGCGCAGTTTTTCAACCGGGCAGCCGAGCGCCGCAAACATGCGCTTCACTTCGTGAAACTTACCCTCAAAGATGGTAAGTAGGGCCGGATTTCCGGCAGAGTCCAGTTGCCCGGGAAGAAAGCGTGTTCCGTCCGAGAGTTCCAAGCCCTTCGCAATGCGCGCCGCCGCATCCGGCGGCAATACGCCGCTGTAGTGAACTTCGTACTGCTTCGGCACCTTCTTTGAGGGGGCGAGGAGCTTATGCACCAGGGCACCGTCGTCCGTAATCAGCAAAAGTCCCTCGGTGTCAATGTCGAGTCGGCCGCAGGGGGCAAGCCCCTTGCGCTGTAGCCCCATGTAGGAGATGACGGTTTCGTGTCTTTTGTCTTCCGTTGCGCTCAACACGCCCGCGGGTTTATTGAGAACCCAATATTCTTTGTCGGAAAAGCCGAAGGGGGCGCCGTCCAGCGTCAGGTTCATGGTTTCGGGATCCAACTTTTCTTCCGGGCTTTTTACGGGAATCTCGTCGCACTTCAGACGACCGGCGCGAATGATTTTTTTGACTTCACTTCTGGTTCCGATCCCTGCCGAAGCCAGAAGTTTGTCGGCTCGCATCAGACTCATCGCTGCATCCTCCAACCCGGCAAATAGAGATTTTTATAACGCTGCTTGTCTTGCTTCACAAAACCGAGCGGATAGCTGTCGACACAGAAAAGGCGATAGCCGCTTCCGCTCTCCGTTGCATCCACGGTTTCGCCGCGGAGGTAGCGGCGCACGGCAGGATCATCCGCCGGAAAGGAAACGCTATCCTTCCAGTCCTCCGCTCGAAGGTACATGGCCAAAGCCTGAGAAGGCTTAAATCTGCCGTGTGAGACCTGGCCGAGCAGCAGACCGGTTCTTAAGTAGCGGAGCGAAGGGCGGAGTACATCCCCTTTTGGGATTTCAAGGACATAATCTCCCTGCAGCTTCAGGCGGGAAAAATCGGGCTTCCAAAGGCTGCGTGCAAAGAACTCCTCGAGCGCCGGTTGCAGGTTTCGAAGCAACTGTTCTTCTTGTTTGCCGCGCTGTACGCCTCCCTGTCTGCGGTGTTCCGTTCGTTCTCCCGCTTTTTTGAGACGTGCGACAAAGTGCCCTTCCGCGCGTGCACATTGCGGAAACAGACGCACGGTACCGGGGAGAAAGGCGGAGGCGCTGAGTCCGTTTTTCGCGGGGATAGGATCGATCGCAAAATCGGGATGACGATCCAGAAATGCCTGAATCTGCTTTTCATTTTCGTTCAGATTATAGGTACAGGTCGAATAGAGCAGAGTTCCGCCCGGAACCAACATTTCCGAGGCATCGTCCAAAAGCTTGGCTTGTACGGGACAGTAGAAGTCCTTGCCGTGTTCCAGCCAGGCCTTAATGACCGCAGGATGCTTCCGAAACATGCCCTCTCCGGAGCAGGGAGCATCGACCAAAATGCGGTCAAAATAGAGCGGGTATTCTCGCTTTAACCGCTCGGAGTCCTCGCAACTGATACAGCAGTTCCCGATTCCCATAAGCTCTATGTTCTTTAAGAGGGCACGTGCGCGGGAAGCGCTCAGATCGTTGGAGAGCAAAAATCCCTCGCCCCGAAGGTCTGCCGCAATTTGCGTGCTTTTTCCGCCGGGGGCCGCACAGAGATCCAGAACATGTTCTCCGGGTTCTGCGCCGAGTAAGGCAGCGGATGACATAGCCGAAGGCTCCTGCATATAATAGAGACCTGCATAATAATACGGGTGGGAGGTGTACTCTCCGCCCGTCTCACAATAAAAACCGTTGCTTGTCCAAAGAACCGGATCTAAGTTGCCGAAAGCCGCCAGCAAGCGCTCGTTGCTGATTTTCAGGCTGTTGACGCGCAGTCCCGACAGCGGCGTCTCTTCCATGGCGGCAAGATAACGCTCGTATTCGCTTTCGCCGAGCAGTGTGCGCATTTCATCCAGAAAGGGACGGGGAAGTCGATCGATAAGCAAACTTGCTCCTCCTATGTATAAAAAGAGTTTGCACGAAGGCAAACTCTTTTCGCTGATTACTGCTGTTGTTCGATTGCCTGCGCGCTCTCGTTGCTCGCAGCAAGTTGCTGACGATTTGCCGCAATCTGATCAAAGCTCTGGCGGAACGCTGCCTGCAATGCCTGATTTCTCGCCTCGGACTCGCGGGAAGCATTTCCGATGATGTTCTGTACATTCAGAAGCAGCTGATCCGTGTACTGAATCGAGCTGAGTCGAATACCGTTTGCTTCCGCCTGTGCGGCATCCACGATGCTCTGTGCCTGTGCGCGAGCGCTCGCAAGAATCTCATTTGCGGTCGCGGTTGCCTTCTGTACAATTTCCGACTGATTGATCAATTGCTCGGTCTTTTTCGATGCTTCATTGACCATGGTATTATAGCGCGCCTGTGCGTCCATAATAATGTTATTCTGGTTGTTCAGAATGCGCTTACTCTTGTCCAGTTCCTCCGGAATGGCCATACGAAGTTCGGAGAGTTTTTCCTGCAACTCCTCCTTCTGCACGACAATCTTCGAGGCAGAAAAAGCCGTAGGTCTGCAATCCTCAATGTAATCCTCAATTTCGGCAATTACTTGCTCTATTCTGCTCATGCCCCTGCTCCATTTTCATAATTCTGACGACTTCTGTATTTCTCCATGATTTTCTCGGCTACGCGGCTGTCCACAAAAGCACTGATGTCACCGTGGTAGGCTGCGATTTCTTTGACAATGCTGGAACTCAAATAGGAATACTTGAGATTTGTGGTCAGGAAAACCGTGTCGATATCCGGTGCAATGACGCGGTTCGTCTGCGCGATCTGCAACTCATATTCGAAATCCGTAACCGCACGCAAACCGCGTACCATCACTTGGGCGCCCTTCTCATGGCAATATTTAATCGACAGCCCGTCAAAACTCTCGACCTCAATATTGGGAATATCCGCCGTTATTTCGCATAGCATTGTAACACGTTCCTCAGTCGTGAACAACGGGGATTTTGCCTTGTTGTTCAGGACCGCAATGATCAGGTGATCAAACATTTCGGAAGCGCGCTTAATGATGTCAAGATGTCCGTTAGTGACCGGATCAAAGCTGCCCGGATAGACCGCAATAGTCATGTCTCGTCGTTCCCTCTCTGGAGAAAGATATGTTGATTGGTCTTATATGCCTTAATTTTCACAATATGATAGCCAAGTGCTTCAAAACTGCCCGGATCCGTATCAATCTTGGCCTCAACAATGAGGAGGGTGTCGTCATGAATCAAGGGAGAGTTTTGCAGCTGCTGCAACGCTCTCTCCTCCAGCCCGGCTCCGTAAGGCGGATCCAAAAAGACCAAATCGAAGGGCTCGCATTTTGTTCCCGCCAAGCGGGTCAGCGCCGCAGAGGCATCGGTCGTGAGCAACTCCGCTTTGTCCGCCAGATGTGTATGTTCCAGATTTTCGCGAATAATGCGGGCAGCCTTCGGATTCTTCTCGACAATGACCGCCGAACTTGCCCCGCGGGACAAGGCCTCTATGGCGATTCCGCCGCTGCCGCCGAACAAATCCAGAAAACGGGAGCCCGGAACCTCCGCTTGCAGCATATTAAAGAGTGTCTCTTTGATGCGGTCTGTCGTGGGCCGGGTATCCTCACCCGGCAGGGTCGCGAGCAAGAGTCTCCTTGCACTTCCGGCAATGACTCTCATTAATTTGAACCTCCTTCACCCGGGGCAGGCTGTACCGATCCGGTACCCGGTTTGTTCTGCGGCGCACCGGTCGAAATACTCGGGTTCGGAGAACCGCTCTCCGTCTGTCCGGGGCCCTTCTTTGTTTCGCTGGGCTTAGCGGCAGCCGCGCTTGTCGCCGCAGCATTGCTGTCCTGTGCGCTCTGGGACTCTGCGCCGGAACTGCTCTCTGTCGGAGTGGCAGCCGGTGTCGGTTCTGTTTTCTTCGGCTCCGTTCCGGGCAAGGTATACACCAGAACCGGAGTGCCTGCACTCACGTTTTCAAACAGGGTTTTTGCAACCGCGGGCGGCAGATTCACACAGCCGTGAGAACCCGCAGACTGGTAAATATTACCGCCGAAGGTATTTCTCCAGGATGCATCATGGAAGCCTTCGCCGTTGTTGAACGGCATCCAGTAGTTAACCGGTGCTGCATAGCCCTGGCCCCGGAGGGTCGCGTTGCGCTGCTTGTAACTGATCGCATAGGCGCCGGTATGGGTTACGGTTCCTTTCGATTCGTTTCCGGATACAAAGTCGGATGAAAGCAGCTGTTTTCCGTCCTTATAGAAATAGAGGTGTTGCGCACTCAAATTGACCTCGACATAGGTAGAGCCGTAATCGGCACCGCTCAGAGAAGCGGCTTTTTGAGAAAACTCCGGCGTACGCTGCGTCTTGGTACCCGAGGCAATCGCCTCGCGAAGCCAGCTCTTCTCGGCGTCCTGATTGACCTTCCAGCCGTAGGAGCCGCTCTTAACCGTGACGGTCGGACCCCAGCTGGATTTGAGACTCTTCGGCTTATTGTAGCTGTCGTACTTTGAGGCAAGCGTTTTGATAAACTCGTTCAGCTTAGCGTCGTCCAGCTTGACGCCTCCCTTGCCGTCCGGCGAAATCCAGCTGTGGAGCTGCTCTCCGTTCAAAACGATGCCCGAATCACCGGAATAGCTGATGTCGGTTTTGAGATACTGATTCATTGCCTCTGCGGACTTGACCAAGGCCTCGTCGTCCGAGCGGACTTCCGGCTCGGTATACAGTTTTTCGCTGTCCAGATTGAGATTCGGCTGCAAGGTTGAGACAGCCTCTTTGATTTTTGCCGTAGCCTCTTCCGTTTTTAACTCGGTGCCTTCCTCCTCTTTCACAACAGTGTAAGCTTTCCCGCTCTGATAGTCCGAGATATGAGCATTGACCGGTTTCTTAAACGTATCGGCCTGAAAGAAAGGCAGCGCCTTGACAGCGCTCTCAAAGCGCTCGTCGTCAAGCTTCGCCATAGCATCCAGACTTTCCTCGCGGCGCGAGAAGTAGCGCGGCCCCCAGGTAAAAATGTTCTGATTCTCAATCAAATGACTGAGCGTATCCCCGAAATCATAGTGGAGATTCACCTCAGCTGCGCTGATGCTTGCTTCTTCATTCTCACGTGCCTGAATCGTGAGCTTATAATCCGCAATACCGGCGTTCATTGCGGCCTCGGCATCGACCGCACTTTTACCGGACACATCAACACCGTTGATCACCGTATTGGGCAGAAAAACACGATGATACTTTTGTCCGTAAATGGTATACGAAGCAGCGGTTACCGCAAGGAGAACCGCTGCTGTCAACAATATTTTCTTTCCCGCGGAAGAACGACGTTTCGGCGGTTCCTGCGGCGCATCAAACGTCAAAATAGGCTCGGGTGTTTCTTGTAACGGCGGTTCTTCCGGGACGTGCTCCGTTGTCCGTTCCACCGCCTCGTTTTGATCCGGTTTGACATAGAAGTTATCCTTCTCGGACTCAGGTTTCAGACCGCTCCAAACAGCTTCGCTCTCTTCCCGTTCCGTTCCGTCCGCTTTTATGCGTGCCGCATGAGACAGTGCCTCGGCAGCACTGTCGGAACTCTCCCACTGCAAAGCCTCACCGCTTTCTTCCTGAACGGCAACCGGAATCGGGGTGTCATCTTCCGGAAGCACCGTATCCAAAGTCTCAGGCTGACGTTCTTCCGTGTCCGCGGTAATGCGCGTTCCGGCGACCGGCATGTCCCCGAGATCCAAATCCTCAATCAGTGGGTCTTCTCCTGCCTTACCCAACAATTCATCCATTCGCTATGCTCCCTACAATACGACCTTTTTATGTACCACAGGCAGATTGAAATCCGCTTGATCTAGCGCATCCACAGCTTCTTTTGCAAGCTGAAGCACTGAATAATCATTATAAATGTCACCGAGACCGAATGTCAACTCTCCGCTCTGGACCGCACCGAAAAGCTCTCCGGGTCCGCGCTGCTTTAAGTCCGCCGCGGCAATCTCAAAGCCGTCGTTGCTGCGCTGTAAGAGTCCCAAACGTTCGCTTCCCTCCCGGCTTTTTTTCCCTTGGACAAAAATACAATAAGCCTGATCCTTGCCCCTGCCGATACGTCCACGCAATTGGTGAAGCGTTGCAAGACCGAAACGCTCCGCATTTTCGATCATCATCACGGTTGCATTCGGCACATCAACACCGACTTCGATGACGGTTGTCGCAACCAGCACGGAGATTTCACCCGCAAGAAAGCGCTCCATAATACGCTGTTTTTCCGCTTCTTTCATGCGCCCGTGCAGAGCCTCCACCGTAATCTCGCCGCGAAAACTCACGCGAAGTGCCGCACTGTAGTCCTCCACATTCTCAAGCGCGGTCAGGGGATTTGCCTCCACCTGAGGACACACGATATAGGCCTGGTGCCCCGATTCGACTTCGCGCTTAATGTGTAAGAGGGCCTTCGGCCTGTCTTGTTTCTCAATCACGGCATTTTTGATGGGCGTTCTGCCTGTCGGGCGCGCATCGATGACTGAAATATCCAAATCACCGTAGAGGATAACCGCAAGGGTGCGCGGTATCGGGGTGGCGCTCATCACAAGCACATGGGGCTGCTTTCCTTTTTCGGAGAGGGTTTTCCTTTGCTGTACGCCGAAGCGGTGTTGTTCGTCGGTCACAACCAACGCAAGCGCTGAAAAAACCACGCGTTCTTCCAAAAGGGCATGGGTTCCGATCAGAATATCCACCTCGCCCTTTGCCAGCCCCTCAAGGAGTTCACGTCGCTCTTTCGCCTTGGTAGAACCGGTCAGTATGCCGATGCGCGGTCTGTCTTCGGACGCGCCGAAAAGTTCGGATAAGGTACGGTAGTGTTGCCTTGCCAGCACTTCGGTAGGCGCCATCAGTGCGCCCTGGAAGCCCGCACGCCAAACGGAAAAGAGAGCCGCAGCGGCAACCGCGGTTTTTCCGGAGCCGACATCGCCCTGTACCAAGCGGTTCATAACACTGCCCGACATAAAATCCTTCGATATTTCCAGACACACTTTTTTCTGCGCATCGGTCAGTGTAAAGGGAAGCCCGGCTGAAAACGCAGTCATAGCCGCCTTAGCGTCAAAGACAAAGTCGGATTTCTCGTTGCGAACTGTCTCCTTCATGCGGCGCACATCATAGAGAAAGCGGAAAAAGCCGTCAAATACAATGCGCTTGCGTGCCGCCGCAAAGTGATCCATATCCTGCGGACGATGAATTTCCCGTACGGCTCTGTCTTCGGGAAGCAGTTCGTAGCGTTCCAAGAAGCGCTCCGGCAGCCAGTCGGTCAGCGGCGGAGAAAGTGCGAGTGCCTGCTCCATAAGGCTTGCAAACGTCTTCTCTCCTATGCCCTTCGGGAGGGCATATTGCGGAACAGGCCTGTGCAGTAATTTTTCATATTGTTCGGCGGTGAAAATTTGAGGCTGCTGTAGTTCGAAGCGCTTTCCGTTTGCATTCAGTTTCCCGAATAGCACCGCACGCCGCCCGGGGCGCAGGGTGTTGCGAAGATAGGGCATGTGATACCAGGTGGCAAGCATCTCACCGGAGCCGTCGCTGAAGGTACCTGTGCAGAGCTGCACCCGCGTCCCCGCGCGTCTCACCAACTCTCGCACGGCCTCTGCGTGTACCGCAATCGGATTGCCGACCTCTTCGTCGGTCAAGGCAGCGATTTCCGTAATTTCCGGATAGTTGACAAAGCGCAGCGGATAGTGACGGAGCAAGTCGGCCAAGGTCTCTATCCCCATCTCTTTCAAGCTTGCAGCCGTCTTAGGGCCGACGCCGCGCAATTCCGTGACGCGCGCGGTCGCTTTCGCAATGCTCTTTGACATAAGCTCTCCTTTCCGAATCGGAAACTGCGATAAAAAAAGGATTTCCCGGCGGGAAATCCTTTTTGAGGAGCGGCCGAACAGGCTGACTCACTCCGCAGAAATGAGATAATAGTAGACGGGCTGTCCGCCGTAGTTTAATTCTACTTCACAATCCTCAAAGCGTGCTTCCGCAAGCTCCTTGAGCTGTACCGCGTCGCTTTCCGGAACATCGCTTCCGTAGTAAAGCGTGACCAGCTCTTCGCCGTTCTCGGTGAGCTTTTCAATGGCATTCAGAACTGCGTCTTCAACCTTCTTTTCGACGGTCAGCATACCGTTCTTGCCGATTGCCATGAAATCGCCCGCGTGAATCTCAAAATCATCCATGGTCGTGTCACGCACGGCATAGGTGACCTCAGCCGTTGCAAGCTGCTGAATCGCTGCCTGCATGGATGCGAGGTTTTCTTCCGGACTGCTCTCCGGAAGGAAGCTCACCATTGCGGTGATTCCCTCGGGAATATTGCGCGTCGGCACCACGATCAAATTCTTGTCCTCGACCAAGCTGCAGGCCTGTTGTGCGGCAAGAATAATGTTCTTATTGTTCGGGAGAATGAAAACGGTCTCCGCGTGAATTTCCGAAAGGGCATTCAGAATATCTTCGGTGCTCGGATTCATGGTCTGACCGCCCGAGATAATCCGGTCCACGCCGATTTCCTTGAAGATATGGTCCAGACCCTCACCCGCCGAAACTGCCAGAAAACCGTAAGGCTTTTTCTCCGCCGGCTCGGCCTTTTTACGCTGCTCTTCCGCAGCAATCTGTGAGGCATTGCGAATCAGACGCTCGTTGTGTTCCTCGCGCATGTTGTCGATTTTCATGCGGGAGAGAGAACCCAGACTGAGGCCCTTCTGAATTGCAAGACCCGGGTCGTTGGTATGAACATGTACCTTAACGACTTCGTCCGATGCAACGCAGACAATCGAGTCACCGATCGACTCGAGAAAAGCCTGAAATTCATGTTCTTGGCTTTCGCTGAGCGGTTTTTCCAAATTGACGATAAACTCGGTGCAGTAGCCGAAGTGAATCTCGGAAGTGTCCAGATTGGAGGTGTCGATGTGACGGACCTCGGCACTTTCGCTCGCCTGCGTCGGGTCGAAATTCTCAAGGAAAACCTCGCCGATTTCACCGCTCAGCGCCTGAAAAGCACCGTGCATCACCGTCATGAGACCCTGACCGCCGGAATCAACCACACCTGCCTGTTTTAAGACCGGCAAAAGCTCAGGGGTCTGCTGCAGAGCCGAGTCGCCGGCTGCAATCACATCTTTCGCAAAGCTCAGGATATCCGTTGCACTGCGCTGAAGCTCCTCCGCCTTATCGCTCATCGCACGGGCCACCGTGAGTATTGTACCCTCTTTCGGCTTCATAACCGCTTTGTAAGCAGTCTCGGTCGCACGGACCAGTGCGGCGGTAAGTTGCGGAATTTTAATATCTCCCTCTGCGGCAGCGAGTTCGCGTGTAAAACCACGAAACAGCTGAGAGAGGATGACACCTGAATTGCCGCGGGCACCGCGGAGCGAACCGGAGGCAATGGCCTTGCAGAGCGCTTGCATATCATCGGTTTCCAGCGCGGCGACTTCTTTGGCTGCGGACATGATAGTCATCGTCATGTTGGTGCCCGTGTCGCCGTCCGGAACCGGAAATACATTCAACTCATTAATCCATTCCTTTTTGGATGCAAGTTCATTGGCAGCAGCCAAAAAACACTTGCGAATCACAAAGGCATTCAATTCATGAATTTCCAAAGCGCAAATTCCTCCTATGTCAGTCAATCGATCTGACGTCCTCTACATAGATTTTAATTCTCTCGATTTCCATTCCGGAAAAGGCTTCCACGCGGTATTTGACATTCTCAATCAGATTGTCGGACACGGTATTGATGTTCACGCCGTAGGCGACAATCAGATGAAAGGAAATGCGAAGCTTGTTCTCCGGCGTAATAATAACCTGGATGCCCTGACTGAGCTTGCTTCTGCCCAACAGGCGAACCAGTCCGTCCTTCATACTGACGGACGCCATGCCGACAATGCCAAAGCACTCCACGGCAACGGAACCCGCATAGGCAGCAATCACTTCAGGTCTCACTGCAATCTGTCCCATCTCATTGTTGAGTCGTCCCTTGACCATATGATTTCCTTCCTTGCGCGCAGTCTGCTGCGCCGCCTTCTATGCTTGCATCGGTTTCATTGAAAAGTATACCTTATTTGTGGCTGAAAAGAAAGCCGCTAGATTGCAAGATCAAGTAGGACAGTCTGAAATAATTCCTCCGGCGAACTGTAATGAAAGGATTTTCGAGGGAGTTGATTGATCCAGTTCTGTATCTCTCTTATCTGCTCATCCGTAACTACATCAAAAGAACTCCCTTTTGGTAAGAACCGGCGAATCAATGAGTTCTGCTTTTCATTCAGTCCGCGTTCGTAGGCGGAGTAAGGATGGGCATAGTATATGGGTATCGTGGAAAGCAACTGTGGCAGTGAAGCAAATTCACTGCCATTGTCACTTGTGATGGAGCGAAAGACTTGGCTGAATCGTTCTCCGTATAGCTCTCGGAGCGTTTTTAAACCTTGCTCGACCGCTTGTGTGCTTCTACCGGGTATCTTTATAATGTGTCGAAATCTTGTGATTCGCTCATCCAGTGTCAACAAAACGGATTGTGACTCCTTTCGACCGACCACGGTATCAATCTCCCAATGCCCAAACTCCTCCCGCTGATTGACTACTTGGGGGCGAGCTTCAATACTCAGGCCATACAGCCGCTTATGCTGCGGATGTCCCTTACGGTGTTGTTTACGTTTGACCTTTAGCGCGAGATCGATATTTCGAGCTTTTAACAATCCACGCTCAATATAGTTATAAAGTGTCTTGCTGCAAACCAGCTCGGTGAAACAGCCCTTTTCTTTGGCAAGACCGCAAATCGTATCAGGTGCCAGATGCTTTGTCAGTATCTGCTTTACTGCAAAAGACACGAACTTCTTAGCTTTCACCAGCTTCATGGGGCAATGACTATTTCGTCTTCGATGTTCGTAGACACGCTGTCCCGAATCTCCAAAGTACCGAGTGTATGGCTCCAGATTCCGTCCTAACTGCTGTACAGTACCTCTGGCAAGTTCATTATATAAAGTTGACCTTGCAATCCCGATTTCGCGCGCGATGCGACTTTTGGGGAGCTTTAATTGCAGCAGCACTTCAATCTGTGCACGCTTTTCGCGTGTCAGGTGGCGATATTTTCTATTTGTGGTATACTCGTTCTGGGCCATGGCGAACCTCCTGGTGTGTTGGTGTGTGGTAGCTTCATCATACCACGAGTTCGTCATCGGCTCTTTTTTATTGTCCTAGTTCATCTTACAATCATCCCTGAAAAGAAAGCCAAGAATTTACTTGCAATTGCCGCATGGCTCTGTTAGAATTAGGAGCGATATGGACTTTGAATCTGCAGGGTCCAAAGAAGATAGGAGGTGTTACCATGGCAAAGTGTGCTATTTGCGAAAAGGCAGCTCACTTCGGAAATAACGTGAGCCATTCTCATAGAAGAAGCAATCGCATCTGGAAGGCAAACGTCAAGTCCGTTAAGGTCAAGACGGAAGGCGGAGTGCGGAAGATGTATATTTGCACTTCCTGCCTTCGCTCGAACTTCGTTGAGAGAGCATAAGTTTTCTTCATGAATCAAAAAGCCGCCCGACCTCGGGTGGCTTTTTGATTTGTCCGAAAAAAATTCGCCCCCCTTTCTCCGTGCATCGGATAAGGCGGGGCGATATTTTTTTGATGTGAGCTTCAGTTCTGCTTGCCGCCGTCCGTGTCCTTTACCACCTGAACGGCTCTCTCGGTGGTCTCGGGAGAAATCTTGGAATTCGCGGTAAAGCGATTGATGACGTCCGGAACCAAATCCATGACGCGGGTCACGGCGTCCTGATTCTTCACATTGACCAGCTTGGTTACGCCGTTCTGAATAATCAAAACAGCTGCCGGAGAAATTTTGGTGCTCATACCGCCGGCGCCGTTCCCGTCACTGCTGCCCTTCTTATCCGCAAAGGCTCCGGTCGCCATGCCGCAGGAGACATCCACCAGCGGTATAATGATGGCATCGCCCGCCTGCTGCGGCGCACCGACCACGGTTTTCGTGGATATAAATGCATTCATTCCCTGGAACAGTGCCTCCGCCTGTTCCGCAAAACGCTTGTCAGCCATGTACTCCCTCCGTCTTCTGTCTCTTGTCCCTTCCGCGAATGTGCCGATACACATATCGGAAATCCCGGTGAAACCAAACTTGTGCTGCGCCAAATAAAAATACAAACAACTGCAAATGTCCGCGAAAACTGAGTTCGCCGGAGAGCTCCTCACGGTCAAACAAAGGCTCTATCCGCAAACTGTCCCGGTAAAACGGTAACAAGAGCGCTGCCAGAGCTGCCACCTGTCCCGTCGTTGCCGGATCCGCAAATCCGAAACGCAACTCTCCCGCGATGCGCCGCGGAATCAGTTCGCGCAAAAAGCGAAACAACTTCTTCTTTAAAAAGTGCAAAAAACGTTGGGTTCTTTCGCTCTGAAAAAAATCATATTCCGTTTCCGCTCTTCGGTACAGTTGCCGCAGACGGTTCCAAACAGCAGCAATCTTTCCCTGCATCGGCTCGCCCTCGGGAGAACGCTCTCCCTTGCTCAGCCTTCTATGCTTTTTCTCCCGAAGCTGTTTTTTTCTCTGTCTCTCTTCTGCGGCTTCCAAGGCAGCTTCTGTCTCGTTCTTCTTCTCCGACAAGACTCCCGTCCCTTTCCCCGCGATGTTTTGCTCAGTCACGGGAATGGCTTCGGTTTCGCTTGCGGGCGGAACTGCTGTCTCTGTCTTCTGTGCGTTTTCCGAGGCTTCCCGAACATCCCCGTCCGCGATTTGTGCTCTCGCCTCCTCTTCTTCGTTTTCCAAACGATAGAGGCGGAAACAGAGGAAGTAGAGTTCGGCTTTCATGCGTTCTTGATAAGTGAGCTTCAAGCGAAGCAACGAGAAAAGCCAGGAAACGCGCAATGCGCCGGAGAGTTGTTCCTCGACGCGTTTACCGTCTCCGCGATAGCAAAACGGCACGAATAACAGAAGAAACAGAATCAGGAGGAGAAGCCCCAGCAAAAGCAGAATCAGAAACAGAATTGCTTTAAGTATTGCCGGTATCAAAGCTGGCATCGATATTCACCGCTCCGTTTCTCTCATACAGCTCTGTAATGATGGTCTGTGCAACTTGAAAGGATTCTTTTTTCCCGATGGCTATGCCTATGACCAGCGGATTTTCGCGTTGCACAAAATCACGTCGAAATTCGCTTACGGAATAGATGTCAATCAATTCCCCGGCTTGTAGGGACCCGGTCAGGACATAGACAAAAGGCAAGGAGCCTCCGCGCTGTAGCTTATCCAGGATTTCGCTGCGCCGCGGTGCGGCCAGCGGTCCGGAATACAGATTCGTGGAAATGCGCATGTCAGTCCTTACTTTGTTCCAAAATTGTGGCGCGGAGCAGACGAAGTGCGCTCTGTACAGATTGCGTGCGCACCTCCGACCTGGTTCCGCGGAAGTGATGCTCTTCCACCGTGACGCGGTCATTCATATAGCAAGCAATGAACACCAAGCCGACCGGCTTTTCTTCGTCCCCGCCGTCCGGTCCCGCAATTCCGGTAATCGAAACCGCAATATCAGCACTCGCCGCGAAGACGGCACCGATTGCCATTTCACGTGCGGTCTGTGTACTCACCGCGCCGTATTTTTTCAGTGTGGATTTACTGACATTCAGAAGGCGCCGCTTCGACTTGTTCGAATAGGTGACATAGCCCTCCTGAAACACTTCCGAAACGCCCGGAATGTCCACCAATTTTGCGGACAACATCCCGCCGGTGCAAGATTCTGCGGTTGTGACGATTAATTTGTGCTTTCGAAGCAAGTCGACGCAGGAGTCAGCCAGGCGATCCAAATCAGCCGTGCTGCCGGAATCATAGAGTTCCATGATTATCCTTCCCGAAGAACCTCACGGTTCTTCCAAATATATTCCGCGAGTGAGATTAATGTGAGAGCGAGCATCAGCCACACAAAGACTTCGGTGAGCACATTGATTGTGCCGTTTCCGTCCGGGCGTATCAGCAGGAGCACAATACATATCATCTGGCTCACGGTTTTAAGCTTTCCCCAGATTCCCGCAGCGATTACCTTCCCGTGTTCCGCAGCAATGAGACGAAAACCGCTGATGATAAATTCTCGCGCAACCACGGCAATGGTAATCCAAGGCGAGAGCTCCATCAGGCCGACAAAGCAAATGAGGGCCGAGCAGACCAAAAGCTTGTCTGCAAGCGGATCCATGAATTTTCCGAAATTTGTAATGAGCTGATATTTTCTGGCGATATAGCCATCCAAAAAATCGGTGAAACTCGCAATCAGAAAAAGGCCGAGGGCAAGCAAGCGAGCCGGTGTGGAATCCCCTTCTCGGTAAAGCAGAGCTGCGACAAAGAAGGGAACCATGATAACGCGAGCAAGCGTCAGCTTATTCGGCAGATTCATCTTCATAGAGCACTCCTTTTAGATCATACTCGGATGCTTCGGTGACCAGGACAGGGACTATACTTCCGGACATCAGCTCAAGACCGTTCGCCGGAAAGAAAAGATAACCGTCTACATCCGGTGCATCCATATAGGTACGCCCCATATAGACATCTTCTTCGGGAAGATAGCCCTCGACAAACACCTCCATGCGTGCGCCGACCTTACGCTGAAGGTTTTCGCGGGATACAGTCTGTTGCAATTCCATAATCTGATCCCGACGAGCTGCTTTGACCTCTTCGTCAATCTGCCCCTCGAAGGCGGCTGCCGGTGTATCTTCTTCCTGAGAATAGGTAAAGACGCCGAGGCGGTCAAAGCGCATATCTTCGACAAAGGAGAGAACACTCTCCTGATCTTCCTCGGTCTCCCCCGGAAAGCCGCTGATCAGTGTTGTGCGGAGCGCGATGTCCGGCATGGCGTTTCGAAGTTTTCGAATGATAGCTTCCAAATCCGCCCGTGAAGTTCTGCGTCCCATGCGCTTTAACACAGCATCGCTCGCATGTTGAATGGGCAAATCCAAGTAATGGCAAATCTTCTTTTCCTCTGCCATAACCGCGATTAACTCATCCGTAATCTCCTCCGGATAACAATAGAGAATACGAATCCATTGAATGCCGTCAATACGACATAAGCGGTGAAGCAACTCGGGAAGCCGTTTCTCGCCGTATAAATCCATGCCGTAGCGTGTCGTCTCCTGCGCAACCAGGATGAGTTCCTTGATGCCGTCTTCGGCAAGCCGTTCTGCCTCCCGCACCAAGGCTTCCATCGGATAGCTCCGATAGCCGCCGCGGAGCGAAGGAATGATGCAGTAAGTGCAGTGTTTGTCGCAACCTTCGGCAATTTTCAGATAGCCGTAGGAAGCGAGCGAGGTCCGTACTCGTGCAGCCTCGGTTCCGATTGCCGGGAGACGACTTAAATCTTCAAACTCAGTCACCTTTTCACCGTCCAAGACACGATCGAGTACAGCGCTGATTTTATCGTAGGCCGAGGTTCCGACCACCGCGTCTATCTCCGGAATTTCACGAAGCACCTCATCTTTATAGCGCTCCGCCATACAGCCCGCCATAATGAGCGCTTTTAAATTTCCCTCTTCCTTGTATTGAGCGGCCGAGAGCATGGTCTGTATGCTCTCGTCTTTCGCATCGAGAATGAACGCACAGGTATTTACGATGATAACATCCGCTTCCGCCTGTTCATCTGTGAGAGAGACATCTTCACGTTTCAGATAACCGAGCATCATCTCCGAGTCCACGAGATTTTTATCGCAGCCCAGAGAGATCATGCATATTTTCATTCTTCTTCCTGTTCCTGCTCTGCCGTACCGACTTCGATATTTTCCGTTTCGTCCTCCGAAACAATTTTAACCTTGCCCTTATGGAGCTCTTCGATTGCGACCGAAAGCGGCTTCTTTTTATAGTCCGGGACTTCCGCGACCTCTCCGGCAATCAGCTGTCTCGCTCTTTTCGCGGTTGCAATGACAATGGAGTAACGACTCTGTACCACCGGCTGTTCGCCCGGCTCGACCTCACTGTTGACGGCATCGATAATCTCTGTATAAGACGGATGTAACATTTATTTTTCCTCCTCTGAATAAAAGCGGTTCAATGCAGCACCGAGTTCTTCGGTAAAAGCGCGGTGACGGCCCATGCTGAAATGCTGGCTCTTGAGAAGTGCATGCAGATTTTCAACCGTCTCCGAAAGGTCATCATTGACCAGAAGATACTCGTAGTCCGACATCCAGCGACTTTCTTCGGCCGCTCGCTTTAGACGAGCGAGTACCTGTTCTTTGCTCTCGGTCCCCCGACCCGTGAGCCTCTGTTCCAAGCTCTCCGCATTCGGCGGGGCGACAAAGACAAAGACCGCCTCGGGGAAAATATCCTTTACCTTGAGCGCACCCTGGATTTCGATTTCGAGTATCACATCGTGGCCGGCGTCCAACATCTTCTCGACATAAGCCTTCGGTGTTCCGTAATAATTGCCCACGTAGGATGCATATTCAATCAATTCCGACTGCGCGATCATCTCCTCGAAACGATCTCGAGACACAAAAAAGTAATCCCTACCGTCTTCCTCTCCCGCGCGCGGCGCTCTGGTAGTCGCCGAAACCGAGAGCCGATAGTTGGGGTATCGATGCATGAGTTCCCGTATCAAAGTGCCCTTGCCTGCACCGGAAAATCCCGAGATTACGACAAGCAGACCTCTCTCTTTCTTTTCTGCCACAGCAATTCCTTCCGTTTCTGCCATTAATTTGGTAATCAGTTTATTATACGTCTCCGGAAAGAACAAGTCAAACCTTGCCGCTTCGCTCTTCTTCTGATAAGATAAGTATAGATATAGTTAGGAATACTTTTGATAATGCTCTTTTCTCTTTGATATCAAATCTCGTAATCGCTTCTCTGTACCCATTTCTGTTCCCGTAAAAGTTCTGCCCGGGCGGGTGAGTCCGTTTCGGCGGAGTGAGGTCTGAATCGCCGTCTTCCGTTCTTTTGCCACCGCATTCTTTGTCATTCTTTGTGATTCATTCTTTCTTCGCTTTTCTTTCGCGCACTTCTCTTCCGCAACTTGCGTAACGTTTATTCTCTGATTTGCGCAACCTACCTTTCCCTATCTTTTCTTTTTGCTCCTCCGATGCAGCTTTCCGATGCACCCTTATCTCATTTATCTATCCCCCACTTTACGGATCTACTTCTTTGTTTCGGCGCGGTAAATTACGCCTCTGCGCTGTATTTCCGTCTAGCGCCGGCGTTTTTTCTCATCTCATTTTCGGGAGTCATGTATGCTAAAGAAAATCTATGCGGCCGGTCTCATCGGCACACAAGGCGTTCTGGTCCGCTGCGAGGCGGATGTCGAACAAGGCTTTCCCACCATCACCTTCATCGGTTCTCTGGCGGCCTCGGTACGCGAGGCGGCGGATCGTGTCAGGACCGCGCTCGGTAACAGCGGATTCCGATTGGAACCGCGCCGTGTCACGCTGAATCTGAGCCCGGCGGAACTCCGAAAAGAGGGTTGTGCCTACGATGTGCCGATTGCGGTCGCCCTACTCGCTGCCTACGGCCAACTGCCGGAGCAGCTCCTCACGGATACCTTGTTTGCCGGAGAGCTTTCGCTCAGCGGGGAAATTCTGCCCGTGCGCGGTGTGCTTTCTATGGTACGCTGCGCCGAAGCGGCGAGACTAAGGCGCTGTTTTTTGCCGCTCGAAAATCTGCGCGAAGGCAGTGTAATCGGTGGCATTGACTGCTACGGTGTCTCCACACTCTCGGAGCTCGTTGAACTGCTGCGGGGAAAGAAAGACCTACCCGCGCCCGCCGTTTATGCAGAGAGCAGTCTCTCTTTGGAGGATACACCTGATTTTTCGGATCTTGCCGGTCAGGAACTTGTGAAGCGCGCCACTCTGCTCGCCGCAGGCGGGCGACACAATATCCTGTATATCGGACCTGCGGGCACCGGAAAAAGCATGATTGCCGCAAGGCTTCCGCACATACTGCCGGCCATGAGCCGGGAGGAGCGGCTCAGTGTCTCGGAAATTTACAGCATCAGCGGTCTGCTTCCGTCTGACAAACCCCTGATGACCAAACGCCCCTATCGCTCTCCCCACCACACAGTGACCGGTCTTGCGCTATCCGGCGGCGGTCAAAAGCCGCGCCCCGGGGAGATCAGCCTTGCCCATGAGGGTGTGCTCTTCTTAGACGAGCTTCCGGAATATCATGCCGCGACGCTTGAAATTCTGCGTCAGCCGCTGGAAGAACATCGGGTGCACATAAGCCGCGTCAGCGGAAACTTTACCTTTCCCGCCAACTTTCAGCTTGTCTGTGCCATGAATCCCTGTAAGTGCGGCTTCTGGCCGGACCGCAACCGCTGCCGCTGCACCGAGGCCCAGGTAAGAACCTATCTGAGCCATATCTCAAAACCCTTGCTTGACCGCATCGACCTCTGCGCCGAGACTGAGGCCGTTCCGTTTTCCGCCCTGCAGCGCAAGGAGCGTCCGAGAGAGAATCCGGCCATGCAGCGCGCTGTGGAGCGCGTGCGCGATATCCAGGAGCGACGCTTTCAGGGGAGCGGCATTCATTTCAATGCGGAGATGAGCCCCGCGCAAATCGAAGCCCACTGTTCGCTTTGCAAAGAGGACTCGGAATTCCTGGAGGCGCTTTATAATTCCGGCTCCATGTCGGCGCGCGCTCTGCATAAACTCCTGAAAGTCGCGCGGACAGCCGCAGATTTTGACGGGGCGCCCGAGATTCAGCGCGCCTATCTCGCCGAGGCGCTTGCCTACCGCTCTCCGGAGGAGAAGTACTGGGGAAGCGTCTCCAAATTGGCGCGTCAAAGCCTGCATCCCGCATATCCGAAGAGGCGGAATTGATATGAAACAACGAGCCCTCTACCTGTATCTATCCTATGCCCTTCGTTTGACGCGCGGGGAAGTGCGAAAATTGCCCGGTGATATACGTTCCGTCGAGGATTTGTTTACGCTCTCTGCCGAGAGCTCGGAGGCCTATCCTGCCGGCATGCGGGATAAACTCTCGCGCCTAGCGCCTTCTCCTGCCGCAGTGGCTGAGGCGCTAAGACAGATTGAGGAGGCCCTTGCCCTGCGCCGTATTCGCTTTCTCACGTCCCGGGAGGCAGATTGGCCCTCGCGCTTTAAAACGCTGGCGGATCCGCCGCTCTGGCTCTACCTAAAGGGTGAGTTACCCATGGAATACACGCCTACCGTATCGGTCATCGGGAGCCGAAGTGCGAGTTCCTACGGCCTTCGCATGGCGGACTTTATCGCTTCGGAGCTCGCCGCAAAAGGCATAGCCATTGTGAGCGGACTCGCAGCGGGAATCGACAGCCGCGCGGGAGAAGCTGCCCTGGCAGCCGGCGGCAAGAGCTATGCTGTCCTCGGCTGCGGCGTCAATATCTGCTATCCCAAGGAAAACTATGCGCTTTTTTCGAGGCTCTGTGAGGACGGAAACGGAATTCTGAGTGAGTTTCCGCCGGATGAACTGTCGCGCGCCTGGCACTTTCCGGACCGCAATCGACTCATTGCCGCCCTCGGGGACTGCCTCTGTGTCCTGGAAGCGCGGGAACAACAGAGCGGCAGTTCCATCACGGTAGGGTCAGCACTGGAACAGGGAAAGGAAATCTTCTGTCTTCCGGGGCGCATCACCGATCCCCTGAGCCGGGGCTGCCATGTCTTTATTCAAAACGGGGCAAACCTACTCCAAAGCCCGCAGGATATCGTCGACTATCTCGGACTGCGTCTGCGCTGCATGTTGGAGCCCCGCACGCGCTCACTGGAAAAATTATCGCCGGAAGAAGGCACGCTTTACCGCCTCATCAAAGAAGAGCCCAGCTTTTTAAACCGTCTTTTGCAGCGCAGCGGCTACGACATCGGCACGGTTATGCGCTGTCTCTTAAAATTGGAGCTCGAAGGCTATGTGGAGCAGCTCTCCGCCAACTATTACAGCGCCTGTTAACGCAAAAAACCGCCGCCTCACAGTAAAACCTGTGAGGCGGCGGTTTTCGTATCAAAACAAGGTCTCTTCGGATTAGCGCAGCTCTCCCTTTTTCCGTATCGTGAGTCCGGTGTCCTCATAGCCGTTCGGATTGTTTTTCTGCCATCTCCAGGAGTCGCGGCACATCTCTTCGAGCGTCTTCTCCGTCTTCCAGCCGAGCTCGCGCTCCGCCTTTGAGGGATCCGCATAGCAAGCCGGAACATCGCCCGCGCGGCGCTCCTTGAAAACATAGTTGATTTTCAGATCGTTTGCCTTCTCGAACGCCGTGATGACATCGAGCACCGAATAGCCGGTTCCGGTTCCGAGGTTGTAAATTCTGACCTCCGGCGCATCCTTCACCATTTTCTCGAGTGCCTTCACATGGCCTTTTGCGAGATCCACGACGTGGATGTAGTCGCGAATGCAGGTGCCGTCCTTGGTCTCATAGTCATTGCCAAAGACGCCGAGGCAGACCAGCTTTCCGATTGCGACCTGGGTGATGTAGGGAAGCAGGTTATTCGGCACACCCTTCGGGTTCTCTCCCATGCGTCCGGATTCGTGTGCGCCGATCGGGTTAAAGTAGCGGAGCAGCATGACATTCCAATCCGCATCCGCGGTGTGAAGGTCGGTCAGAATCTGCTCGAGCATGGCCTTGGTTCTTCCGTAGGGATTGGTAACCTCGCCCTTCGGGCACTCCTCGGTAATCGGCACAAAAGCAGGGTCGCCGTAAACCGTTGCGCTGGAAGAGAAGACAATGTTCTTCACGCCGTACTTCCGCATGCACTCACAGAGCACCAGAGTACCGGTAATATTGTTGTGATAGTACTCGAGCGGCTTGTAGACGGACTCGCCGACTGCTTTAAGGCCCGCAAAGTGGATGACCGCCTCGATATCTTCCTTGGCAAAGACCTGATCCAGATTCTTTTTATCCAAAAGATCCAACTCGTAAAAATGCAGCTTTTTTCCCGTGATTTCCATCACGCGGTTCAGGGATTCCTTACTGGAATTCACGAGGTTGTCAACGACAACAACCTCATAGCCCGCATTCAAAAGTTCCACGCAAGTGTGGCTGCCGATAAAGCCGGCACCGCCGGTCACTAAAATCGCCATAACAACAACTCCTCTCTTTGAATTAATAGTAAATTGATGTCTGTATCTCAGTGGTGGAAAAGACGAAGACCGGTGAAGGCCATCGCAATGCCGTAGCGGTTGCAGGTCTCAATGACCTGATCATCTCGAATCGAGCCGCCCGGCTCGGCGATGTAGGAGACACCGCTCTTTCTTGCGCGCTCGATATTGTCTCCGAAGGGGAAGAAAGCGTCCGAAGCGAGCGCAACCCCCTTAAGACCGTCAAGCCAAGCGCGCTTCGCCTCCCGGGTAAAGGGCGCGGGCTTAAGGGTAAATACGCGCTCCCAGCTGCCGTCGCGAAGCAAATCCTCGCTTTCATCGCCGATGTAGACATCAATCGCGTTGTCGCGCTCCGCGCGGCTTACCTCCGGACGGAAGGGAAGCTGTAAGACCTCGGGGGCCTGGCGTAGATACCAGTTGTCGGCTTTCTGGCCTGCGAGGCGGGTGCAGTGAACACGCGACTGCTGCCCCGCGCCGATGCCGATGGCCTGTCCGTCCAGCGCATAGCAGACCGAATTGCTCTGCGTGTATTTCAGCGTAATCAGCGCAATCAGCAGGTCCGTCTTAGCGGACTCCGGGATTTCCTTTGCCTCGGTCACAACGTTTTCGAGGAGTTCGCGCGTGAGCGGCAATTCGTTTCTTCCCTGCTCGAAACTGACCCCGAAGACCTGCTTAACTTCGGTTTCCGCCGGTCGATACGAGGGGTCGATTTCAATTACATTGTACCTGCCCTTCTTCTTCTCGCGGAGTATGGCGAGTGCTTCCTCCGTATAACCGGGGGCAATCACACCGTCCGAGACCTCGCGTTTAATGAGGCGTGCGGTATCCGCGTCGCAGACATCCGAAAGAGCAATAAAGTCTCCGAAGCTCGACATGCGATCGGCACCGCGTGCCCTTGCGTAAGCGCAGGCAAGCGGACTCAGTTCGCCGGCATCCTCAATCCAGTAGATTTTTTTCAGGGTGTCCGAGAGCGGGCGTCCGCAGGCGGCGCCCGCAGGAGAGACATGCTTAAACGAAGTAGCGGCGGGAAGGCCGGTCGCCTCTTTTAATTCGTGCACCAGCAGCCAGCCGTTCAGTGCATCCAGAAAATTGATATAGCCCGGAGTTCCGGAAAGTACTTTGACCGGAAGCTCTCGGTCTTCCTGCATAAAAATTCTGGCCGGCTTCTGATTCGGATTGCAGCCGTATTTGAGCGTCAACTCTTTCATGTTAAGCCTCCTGCTTCTTTTCGTTGCGGTTGATAAGTACTTCTCGGTAATTTTTGCCTGTCCCGTCCGTTAGATCCGTTTCGCGAACATAGAGTGAAATTTTATTCTCCGGATCCAGAGCATCCCAAATCTTTGCCGCAAATGCATCGAGTTCGTCAGCGACGGCAATGCACTTCGGCTCTCCGCAAAAGCTCTGTAACGGATTGCCGTCACCGATGTAAGTGTGAATGAAATGGCCCTCACCGGGGAGCGGTGTTGCATAGTTAAAGTAGAATCGGAGGCACTGATCCGGATTCATGCGGTCGCTCTTCAGAATACTGAGCTCATAGGAGAAGTCCCCGTCCGCAAATCGGAGAACTCCGGAAATACGCGGTGTATAGTTCGGTGCATCCGGCTCAAACGCACGTGCGCTGAGCGCCTCTGAGAGCGAAAGGCCGCGCCGAAAGCCCTCGTATATGGTGTCGGTCTGGTCTCCGTTGCTCACAATCAGACGGTTCTCCAGACGACGCACCGGTGCATAGATAATCAGCGACGGATCGGAGAGTTTTGCCGGATCGAAGGCCTCTGTGCGTATACCGTCCTCCGTGCGGGAAAAAATACGGTTTCTCGAATTCTCGCTGCGCCCCATGATGAAGTAGGCGAGCATGGCCTTTTTCCCGTCCTCGCTTCTCCCGAGAACAATCCCTCTGCCCGGGTAACGATTGCCCCGAAGCTCCTCATAAAGGGAACTTTTTTCCATGAAAAAATCTCCTTCCTGTCTGCATTCAGTATCGCCTGTATCATAACACCCGACGCAAATTCCTTCAAGAATTGCTCTCGAGTCGTGGACTTTTCGGGGGCCGTACTTTATGATTGGGACGACACCATACCGTTTCAACCGGAAGGAGGTTTGTCAGGTCATGAGACATATGCTGAAACCCTTGGATTTTTCCGTCGAGGAAACCGCAGAATTGCTTGCGCTCGCAGGCCGTATTGAAAAAAATCGCCCCGCTTATGCAAAGGTGATGGAGGGGAAAAAGCTCGCCACACTCTTCTACGAGCCCAGCACAAGAACGCGCCTCTCCTTTGAGGCCGCAATGTTAAATCTGGGAGGATCTGTTCTCGGCTTCCAGTCTGCCGATGCAAGTTCCGCCAGCAAGGGAGAGAGTGTTGCAGACACGGTTCGCGTGGTTTCCTGCTATGCGGATATCATTGCCATGCGTCATCCCAAAGAGGGTGCGCCCATGGTCGCGAGCGAGTTTTCGGGTGTTCCGATTATCAACGCCGGGGACGGCGGACATCAGCATCCCACCCAAACTTTGACGGACCTTATGACCATCCAATCTCTGAAGGGACGGCTTGACAACATGACCGTGGGACTTTGCGGTGACTTAAAGTTCGGTCGCACGGTTCACTCGCTGATTGCCTCCTTAATTCGCTATCCCGGCATTCGCTTTGTGCTGATCTCACCGCAGGAACTCCGCATTCCGGGCTATATCCGAGAGGATGTACTCGAAAAGAATAAGATTCCCTTTGTCGAGGTCGGCAGTCTTGAAGAGGCCATGCCGGAACTTGATATACTCTATATGACACGCGTGCAGAAAGAGCGTTTCTTCAACGAGGAGGACTATATTCGACTGAAGGACAGTTATATTCTGACCGAGGAGAAACTGCGCAGCGCGAAGGAAGACATGTTTATTTTGCATCCGCTTCCCCGTGTCAACGAGATTTCGGTTGAGGTGGACAAGGATCCCCGTGCGGCGTATTTTAGGCAGGCGCAGTACGGCGTCTACGTCCGTATGGCACTCATCATGATGCTTTTGGAGGTGAAAGAGACATGTTAAATATCAGCGGTCTTTCGGAGGGCATCGTCCTGGATCACATCAAGGCGGGAAAGAGCCTTGATATCTACTATCAGCTCGGTTTGAACAAACTGGACTCTCAGATTGCAATCATCAAGAATGCGCACTCGAAGAAGATGGGGCGCAAGGATATCATCAAAATCGAGGGCAATGTACTTGATCGAATCGATCTCGAGGTACTCGGTTACATTGACCACAACATCACAGTGAATATTATTCGCGACAACAGTATCGTCGAGAAGCGGGTGCTGCGTCTCCCGAAGAAGATTACCAATGTGATTCACTGCAAAAATCCCCGTTGTATCACCTCGATCGAGCAGGAACTTCCCCATATCTTCTATCTCGCAGATGCCGAGCGGGAAGTATATCGCTGCCGCTACTGCGACGAGCGCTATTCGGACCGTTCCCGTTGAAACAAAAAGAGAGCAGACGCTGTCATGCGTTTGCTCTCTTTTGTATTTCCTGAAAAAGACGGGCGATAAGCCGGGTTATGTCGTGGATGATCATCTATCTAGCTGCAGCGTCACCGCTGCAGTCAAGCAACCTACCCGGACAGTGTTGCCTCTCGAGAGAGACAACCGACGGGCCGCCGATCTGTCCTGTTCGGTCTTGCTTCGGATGGGGTTTACATGGCCCCGGATGTTACCACCCGGGCGGTGGTCTCTTACACCGCCTTTGCACCCTTACCGGCGTGAAGCCGGCGGTTTTTTTCTGTTGCACTTTCCTGGGAGTCGCCTCCACCGGACGTTATCCGGCATCCTGCCCTTTGAAGCCCGGACTTTCCTCACCTGCAGTCTTTCGTCTCTGCAGCCGCGATCATCTGCCCGTCTTTCGAAGGAGTATTATATCACAGCCCCCTTGATTTGTATACAAACTCTATGCACCGTAAGTGCTGCCGCCGATGAATTCGCGCAACAGAGAGGTTGCCGGGATTTCCTCGGAAGGGAAGGTCAGAAAATAGCTGAGGAATTTCAGCAAGCGCTTTGCCTCGAGGTAAGAGGGATGCGATTCCGGAACTCCAAAGAGCAGGGCTTCCGCATAGGGCTTGAGGGCCGCTGTCTCGTAGGGAAGTGCCGAGTTAAACACATCGTCGGCATTTTCTTGATTGGGAAAAATATAGCGCTCTTCACCGGCGCTGACCGAAGCCCAGCGCGACAGACTCTCCGCCGCATCATTGCCACGGAGCCGCGCATCCCGAACAATGCGGCGCAAGATGCGCGCATCTCCGGTCGGAATGCGGTTATGTGCGTCGAGATTCAGTTGGGTGAGACAGCTCACATAAATCTTGTGTTTTCGCTCGGCGGGGATGGAAAACGAAAGAGCCTCGTTTAAGCAGTGTATGCCCTCAATGAGCAAGATGTCCGAGGGACCGCAACTTAAATAGTCCCCGCGATAGTTGCGCTCGCCGGAAATAAAATCAAAGCGCGGAAGCTCAATGCGTTCTCCGTTCAACAGTCTGTTCAAATCGCGGTTAAAGCCATCCACATTGAGTGCGGCGAGTGACTCAAAGTCATAGTTTCCCTTTTCGTCACGCGGTGTATCGCTGCGATTCTTAAAATAGTTATCTACTTCGATGGCATGCGGCGTCTTGCCGAGTGCAAGAAGTTGTGTCGCAAGACGACGCGCAAAGGTTGTTTTTCCTGAGGAACTGGGCCCCGCAATCAACACAATGCGAACTTCATCCCGGCTGCATAGTTTTTCCGCGAGATCGCCGATGCGCTTTTCCATCTGTGCCTCGGCGCACAGGATGAGCTCTTTCATCTTCCCGGCCGCCGCACGGGCATTCAGCGCCCCCACGGTCTCAATGCCCTGGCGTTCCAGATTCAAACGACTTGACTCCATTGCCTCAAAAATCTTCTGTGTCGGCTGAAACGACATGAGTGTTTCGGGCTTACGCCGATCCGGCAATTTCAGCACAAAACCGTCCTCGTAGGCCTCCAGAGAAAAGGTATTAAGATAAGAGCTGTTAGGCAACATGTAACCGTAAAAGTAATCTTCATAAGCGCCGAGCCGATAAAGATTCACGGAAGAGTGGATGCGAAAGCGGAAAAGCTCGGCTTTATCCTTCATGCCGCGCGCCGCAAAAAGGCGCACAGCCTCCCTGGTCGGAACACTGCGTTTCTCAATGGGGAGGGCGGCTGCAACCAGTTCCCGCATCGCTGCTTCCAGTCTCGCAAGTTCCTCCCGACTCACCCGATTCTGACCGAGTATGCGGCAGCGCAGGGCACCGCTTTCTTTGTAATCAATCCAAATCTCCCTGCCCGTCTTCCCATACAAGCTGTATTGCGCTGCGAGTAGAAGCAAAACGGCACTGCGTTCATAACTCTGAAAGCCGGCCTTGTCGCGCAGGGTCAAAAACCGCAGTTCACCTGCTTCCTCAACCGTAGAGCCCAACTCGTGCAACACGCCGTTTAAGGTAGCCAACAGGATGGGACTCGGGTATTTCCCCTGTTCCTTGTTCGCAAGCTCTGCAAAACTTGTTCCCGCTTCCACGCTGAGTCGCTCACCGCCGTGTATCAGCTCAAAGCTGTTATTCATCGTTCATTCCTCAAAGTGCGCAAGGCACTCCTTCAGTAGGCGGATGCTCTCCCGCAGTTCTTCTCGCTTGGCACTCACCGCCGTTCGCTGCGACTCCGGAAGGCGTTCCGCTATTTCTTGTTCTTTTCGAAGTCTCTCATTCATGTAATCACGCAGCACAGTATCCCGACGTTCCAAAAGCAGGGGGCCGAAATGTCGCGCAGCAGTGACGGGGATTCCGCGTGCCTCTGCCTCAAGGTATGCGGCTTCGCCGTCCCCGTTTTCGCAGACTAAAATCAAGTAGTATTTTCCGTCCTCTTTCAGCATACGTTCGTCCGTAAGCCGAAAGCCCTGTGCCGAGAGATAGCTGCGGAAAGCCTCCCACTCGGTGTGGGGGGAAAAGAGATAGCGTTTTACCCCCACTCGAAACGCAGGTCCCGGTCTGCCGTCTGCACCCAAACCGCGCGTCAAAATTCCCTGCATGAGCTCGCCTCCCATGCCGGCAATCAGCACGCAATCGGCCTCCCCGGGCTTTAGTGCGGCAAAGCCGTCCGAGAGCCGCAGAGAGACTTGTTCCGTGAGTCCCAGCTCCGCAATGTGTGCTTCGGCGCGCGCCAGAGGCCCTTCGCCGATGTCCATCGCGACGGCGCGCGATATGCGCCCCTTCAGCAGCAGTTCTGCAGGGACCCAGGCATGGTCGGTCCCGATATCCGCGAGCACGCTCCCCGCAGGAACCAGCTCTGCAAGCGCCCTGAGACGCTCCGATAATTTCAGGCGCTCTTCGCCCATGCTCACCTCCGTATGCTTAATTTTAGGCGTTGCAACTCGGCCTTTTCCCGCATGGCAGCCTGTAATTCTTCCGCGCTTGTACTCTGCCGCAATCTTTGGTCCGCAGCATCCTTTTTTATGCTGCGGATACAGTCAATGATGGCCTGATCCCTCTCCTGTAAGGAGAGCTGTTCCGCAAGTTTGCTCGTGTGGAAAATAGCTGCGGCCTGTTTTTCCTTGTCCAAATCTTCCACATAGTCGTTTAAGAGGGCAGCGATATCCGCCTTGCCCTGCCGGAGCGCCGCAAATAGCTTTGTTGCGAGCTCACGATAAAAAGGATGCGTAAAATCGCTCTCGGAAACCCAGGCGGAAAGCTGGGGAAAGAGCTGCGGTTCGTCCGCCATAAAGCCGAGCAGTAACTTCTGACTCTTTTCCGCGGCACTCTCTTTCACTTTCTTTCCGGCAGCCGTACGCGTTTCCCTGCGGATTTGCGTCTGTTCGCTGCGCTGCCCCATGCCTGCGCCGCCCATGCGATTGACCAGGTCGCGCAGCGCCTCTGCGGGTATCATCTGTTCATGAGCAACCGCATCGACATAGTTGTTTCGCTCCAGCGGCTCCGAGAAGCTGCAGAGTAGGGCTGCCGTCTCTTGGTAAAAGGCGGTCTTCTCTGCGGGGTCCTTTAAATCGTGCTGTCCGGCAATAATATCGACCTCCCAGAGCAGGGCATTTCTCGCGTTTTCGACTCTCTCGGCGTAGGCCTCTCGCCCCAGCGCTTTGATAAATTCGTCCGGGTCCTTGTGGGGCTGCATGGAGAGCACCTTCGGCGTAAAGCCGGCGCCCCGAAGGAGCGGGATTGCGCGGCGTGCGGCCTTAACACCTGCATTATCCGAATCGTAGCTTAACACGGCTACCGCAGCGGTCGAGAGAGTCCTCTTCAAGTGGAGCACCTGTTGCTCTGTGAGCGCGGTGCCGAGGGAAGCCACGGCATTGGCAAAGCCGGCCTGGTGAAGGGCAATCACGTCCATATAGCCTTCGCAGAGAATCACATGGTCCGCACGCGTGCGGCGCGCATAGTTGAGTCCGTAGAGATTTCGGCTCTTATCAAAGAGCTTGGTCTCGGGGGAGTTTAAGTACTTGGGTTCCCCCTCACCCATGACGCGACCGCCAAAGGCAATCACGCGGCTGTTGCTGTCCATAATGGGAAACATCACGCGGTTCCAGAATTTGTCTCTGGCGCCCCGCTCCTCTATCGTCACCAGGCCGGATTCACGGAGCTCCGCATCGGAATAGCCCTTTTGCTTGAGAAAGCGGTACAACTCTCCCGGCCGCTTGCTCGAAAAGCCGAGCCCGAATTTGCGTATGGTTTCATCGCTCAGCCCGCGCTGTCTCAGGTACTGATAGGCATGCTTTCCCTCTTCCGTGTGAAGTAACTGATAAAAATGGGTCGCGGCCAACTTGTGCATTTCGAGCAAGCGCTCTTTTAAGCTGCGCTCCCGCTGTTCCGCGGCGCTCGGCTCTCGCTCGGGAAGTTGCATGCCCGCACGGGCAGCAAGAAAACGCAGGGCTTCCGGAAACGAGAGGTTTTCGTATTGCATCACAAAGCTGATTGCGTTTCCGCCCACCCCGCAGCCGAAACAGTGAAAGGATTGCCGCTCCGGGGAAACCGAAAAGGAAGGCGTCTTTTCCGAGTGGAAGGGGCAGAGCCCCACATAGTCCCGCCCGCGCCGTTTGAGTGCCACATAGGACGAAACCAAATCCACGATATCGCTGCGCTGTCGAACTTCAGCGATTACATCTTCTGAATAATACAAGTCAAACCTGCTTTCTTCAAAGCTACATTCTCATGATACAACTCAGAGCACCGTCCAAGCGCGCGGCACAAACAGCTCCTGAAATACGCGCACCGCATACTGATCGCTCATCCCCGCGATATAGTCACAGACCGTTCTCTCGATCGACTGCTTGCATTCCGACATAAAATATTGATATTCTTCGGGCATCTGCTCCGGATGATCCAAAAAATAGGCGTACAGACGGCCTATCATGGCCTCTGCCTTTCCTTCCTCCGCCTTCGGTGCACTGCCGCGGTAGACGTGCTGAAAGAGCCATGCGCGAAGCTGCATCATAACCCGGAAGCGCTCCTCGCTCATACTGACCCTGTCCTCGTTCAAGCTGGTTTCAATGACGTCGCGTATCATACAGTTCAAGCGGTCTCTCACACTGTGTCCGAGCGCGGCCGTGAATTCCGCGGGAATATCCTCCTCTCGAAAGATACCGGCGCGAATCGAGTCATCGATGTCGTGGTTGATGTAGGCAATCTTATCCGCAAGCCGCACAACGGCGCCCTCATAGGTGCGCGGGGTACTGTGTGTCCCGTGATTCCGTATGCCGTCGCGAACTTCCAAGGTCAGATTGAGCCCTTTTCCGCGCTTCTCCAGAAATTCGACGGTTCTCACACTTTGGATGCTGTGCTTAAAGCCGCCGGGGCAGAGCCCGTTCAGTACACGCTCTCCGGCATGCCCGAAGGGGGTGTGGCCCAGATCGTGTCCCAGCGCGATTGCCTCCGTGAGTGTCTCATTTAAGCGCAGGCACTTCGCGATGGTGCGCGCAATCTGCGAGACCTCCAGCGTGTGCGTGAGTCTCGTACGGTAGTGATCGCCCTCCGGCGCGAGGAAGACCTGGGTCTTATGCTTCAAGCGACGAAAGGCCTTGCAGTGCAGGATGCGATCGCGATCACGCTGAAAGCAGGGACGCAGGTCATCCTCTTCCTCAACCCGATCTCTGCCGACGGAATCGCGACTGAGGGTCGCATACTTTGACAGAAAACGACTCTCCTCTTCTTCCAACTCTTCTCGTATGCTCAAAGCGCTGCCTCCTTTCCGGAACAAGCGACGGGTATATTCAAGTTTATTCTATCAGAAAAAGCACCGGTGTGCCCGGTGCTTTTCACGTGCAGAGAAAGGGACTTGAACCCTCATGACATTGCTGTCACACGGACCTGAACCGTGCGCGTCTGCCAATTCCGCCATCTCTGCGAACAAAGAGAATTCTACCAGAGAGGCGAAACACTGTCAATTGTTTTTTTATCTTTTTTCACCTACTTTGTCTTATGTTCCAGCTCGCTCAGTTTTTGATTCATTTTTCGTGCCAGCTTTTTCTGATTCAGGTAAAAACCGAACCAAATGCCAAAGGCAATCAAAAGTTGTTCTGCGGCTATCTTGGCAATCCCAAGGAAGCCCTGCTCGCGTGGAATCCAGCCCACAACCCATGAGGTAAGCAACAAGACAATACACCCGATTCCCATATGAATCATAATTTGTACGGGAAGAGACAGTTGCTCTCTCTCATAGACAAGTGCCGGCAAGCCGAAACCGAGTCCTACCACCAGTGTGCCCAATGCCATCTTGGTAAAACCGTAGTGATACAGAGCCGTTGTTCCGCCGTTGATACAATCAAAAATGACTCCGGTCAGCACAAAGATAATTGCCGCAAAACCGATTCCGTACAGAGCGGATGAAAATAACGTATGTTTCTGTTCTTTCATAGAAGCGACCTCCTTCTTTATATCCCCAAATATCGTTTGAAAGCGGGTAGATATTTTCTGGAAATATAGTCCCGCAGTCCGTTCTTCATAACCAGAACCATGACGCCGCCGAGGCTGGGGGCGACATAATCGAGCAAGTGCAGGTTGATGATTGTGCTTTTGGAAACGCGCATAAAATCCGGCCCCAGCAAGGTTTCCAATTCATAGAGCCGTTTGCCGCTTCGGTACTGCTTTTTGTCTCCGTGAATAACCGTTTTTTCTGCCTCCACACGCACCAGATAAATATCCTCCGGATGGAGCATCACGATTTTGTCGTCTTCGCCCGCGGAAATCAAAGCGGCTCTTTCCTCCGAGAGCATCGCCGCGGCTCGTTGTACTTCGGCTGTGACTTCTCCCGTATGAATCACGGCAAAGGGGAGCTTTAACTCCGGCTGTAACTTGATTTCGACCTTCATGCGATTCTTTCCTCCTTTCTCTGTATTTGCAGTATAACGAACGCGCACACACCTGTCCCGGTTTTTCCGCCGAGCGGAGTTTTTTGCGGGGTAAGAGGCGTGATAGGCTCCTTCTCTTACGTTGCACAAAAAAACAGACCTCTGCCGCTCCGTTTCCGGAGGCAAAAGTCTGTTCTGTTCGAATGTCTGTCAATTATGCAATGGCCTTCTTCGCAGTCTCAACAAGCTTTGCAAAGCCATCTGCGTCGTTGATTGCGAGCTCAGCGAGCACCTTGCGGTTCAGGACAATCTCAGCCTTCTTCAGGCCGAACATGAACTTCGAGTAGGAAATCTCGTTCATTCTGCAAGCTGCGTTGATTCTTGCGATCCAGAGCTGACGGAACTGTCTCTTTCTCTGCTTTCTGCCCTCGTACGCCGTGCTCAGCGCTCTCATGACAGTCTGCTTAGCAATTCTGTACTGCTTGGAACGTGCGCCTCTATAGCCCTTTGCGAGCTTTAAAATTCTGTTGTGCTTTGCCTTTGCGTGCATCGCGCCTTTCACTCTTGCCATCTTGCTTCCTCCTTCTTCACGTCAAGTCCGATTATAAATACGGCAGGATCTTCTTCATGACCTTCGAGTTCGTGCTGTCGGTCACGATGTCTTTTCTCAGATTTCTCTTGCGCTTCGTGGACTTCTTCGTCAAGATGTGAGACTTGTACGCCTTGTTCCGAATCAGCTTTCCGCTACCGGAAACTTTAAAACGCTTTGCTGCTGCTCTGCTTGTCTTTACCTTCGGCATGATACTTTCCTCCTTAGTTCTTCTTTGCGCTCATAAACATGACCAACGTTCTGCCCTCAACTTTCGAAGGCTTGTCAATCACGGCGATATCAGCGAGTGACTTCGCAAAATCATCCAGAATGTATCTCGACTGGCTCATATGCGACATCTCTCTTCCGCGGAAGCGCAGCGTTACTTTTACTTTGTTGCCCTTCTCCAGAAACTTTCTGGCAGCATTGGTTTTTGTGGCCAGATCATTCGTGTCGATATTGGGGGACAAACGCACTTCCTTCAATTCAACAATCTTTTGCTTCTTCTTGGCTTCCTTGTCTCTCCGTATCATCTCATAGCGATACTTCCCGTAATCGATGATCTTGCAGACAGGCGGCTTTGCCATCGGGGAGATGCAGACCAAATCCAGTTCTGCTTCATCCGCAATTTTTTGAGCATCCTGCGAGGACATAATTCCAAGCTGCTCTCCGTCTGTCCCGATGAGACGAACCTCACGGAAACGTACCTGTCCGTTAACCAATGACTCGCTGATAGCTGAACACCTCCATTTATGCTGCAGCTGCTGCTGCAATAAAAAAGACATGGCAGCAGTTCCTGCCATGTCTAAAGTAAAGGTCATCAAAAGAAAAGATGAATCCACTTTATAAACCCGGGTCACAGATATGTGCCGAGGTGAGGCAAGCCTGCTTTCTTGATAAGTACAACGGTGATAGTATAGATGGATTTCACTCTGCTGTCAACTCTTTTTTAATTCCTTAGATTTTTTCAACCTTAGAGATCTGTCTCGGAATTGTTTGCCATGTACGAGTATACACCAAAAGATTGAAAAATACAAAAGGAGCTGTGCCGCCGCACAGCCCCTTCTGTTTTACTGCTCTTCTCTCTTTCTCCGGACCGCAAAGCCTGCGAGCAGGAGTCCGAGTGCCGCGCCCCGTAAGCCATCCGCAGCGCCAGCCTCACCGGTCTTCGGGAGACGGCGCGCCTTGGAGCGGCCGCTTTCGCTCTGCGCGGAACGCATTTTGCTTCCCGCGCGGCTCGTTGCGCGATTGATTGCATCGCTTGTCGCAGTGTTATTCTGCGAGTTCGGCTCTGTCGTCTGTGAAGACGGCTTCGCCGTACCGGACGCATCCGCACCGTCTGTGGTGGAGGAAATACTTCCAAGCTGCGTTGCCAGCTGCGCTCCGCCGTCGAGACCGGCGCTGTTATTGCCGTTACCGTTGCCGTTGCTGCCGCCGACGGTTCCGCGTCGTCCGGAAACACCCCTGCCGGAACCGCCGCCAGCGCCACCGATGTTGTCGGTTTCCTGATCTTTCTGGTACCGCGCCACAAGAATCACATCGTGCGTGGTGCCGGCCGGTATCGTGTTGATGAATTTTCCGCCGACCTGCTGCCAGGTCCAGAAGCGAACCCCCTCTTTCACCGTGCCGAGGAGAGCAATTTCATCCTCGATGGTAAAACTGCTCGGGTTCAGCGAGTTGTTGATGCCGCCCGCCGTGTCATAGATGATGCGATAGCGAATCGGCTCCCAAACCGCTCGGAAGGTCACATCGCCGTCGCTCTCCGCCGGAATTCCGCTGTCTGCAACACCCGGAGCGGAGTTCTTCTCCCAGCGGACAAAGGTATAGCCCGGTCGGGAAAGCGTCGGCAGCGTAATCGCCGCATCCTCAATGGTATAGGAGGTCGGAAGATTCGAAAGCCCCTGAATCGGACTGTTTCCGGTCTCTCCGAGCTCGAAGCGAATGCCGTAATGATTGACCGTCCATCCCGCGGTTAGATTCAGATTGCCCGTGGTTCCCTCCGGGATGCGCGTGACCGGCTGGCCGTTCAAGAGCCAGGTACCGGTATAACCGCGGCGCACAGGCGGATCCAAGTTGACCTCATCCTCAACCGTAAAGTTCGGGACATTGCCCGCCGGGATACTCGGCGTACCGATGCCGCCGCCCGGATTCAAATCATAGCTCATACTGTAAGAAGTGAGCGACCACTTTGCATAGTAGGTCTTCGGCTCTGCGTCATGCGTATGCAGGGTCGTAATCGGCGTTCCCGTGAAGGCGGCATTGTCATACCAGCCGAGGAAAGTCGCTCCGTTTCTCGTGGGCACCGCAAGTGCAAAATCCGCATCCTCGACGGTGTAGCTCGTCGGTCCCACGGTACTTGCCGGACTTGCGGGTCTGTCGTTCAGCACATAGCTGATCGGGTAGACACTCGGCTGACTCCACTTCATGTAGAAATGTTTGTCCTCAAGATCCTGAACCCGCAGTCCCGTCACGGGGTGCGTGAGTGCTGCATCGTCAAACCAGCCCTCGAAGGTATAACCCGGGCGGGTCGGCGTTGCGAGCGTAAAGTCGGAACTCAGGACGGTGTAAGAAGTCACCGTGTTCGGATTCGTCGCCGGATTTGCCGCTGTGTCGTTCGCATGGTAGTAAATCTGATAACTGTTCGGGCTGCTCCAACGCGCATAGAAATGACGATTCGTCGCATCCATGCTTTGCAGCATCGTGACCGGCGTTCCCGAAAGACCGGGGTTATCGTACCAGCCGAGGAAGGTATAGCCCGCGCGTGTTGCCGGCGCAAGTGCAAGGTCCGGATCGAGTACCGTATAGCTGCTGACCGCATTCGGATTGCTTGCCGGGTGACCCGCCGGGGTTCCGTCGTTCAGATCCCAGTTCACCACATACGTCTTCGGAGCGCTCCACTTCGCATAATACTGCTTATTCTCAGCATCCATGGTGTGAAGGCTCGTGACTGGCGTGCCGGTGAGTGCTGCGTTGTCATACCAGCCCTCAAAGTCATAACCGACTCTCGTTGCGGGATTGATTGCAATATCCGCATCCTCAACGGTGTAAGTTGCGACCGTATTCGGATTGTTTGCCGGGTGACCCGCCGGGGTACCGTCATTCAAGTTCCAGTTCACCGTATAAGTCTTCGGTGCACTCCACTTTGCATAAAACCGCTTATTCGACGCATCGCCGGTCGGGAAGCCTGTGACCGGGGTTCCGGTGAATGCCGGGTTATCGTACCAGCCCTCAAAGTCGTAGCCGGTCCGCGTCGCCGGAGCCAAGGTGACATTCGGATCCAATACCGTATAGCTTGTCACCGTATTCGGATTGCTTGCGGGGTGACCTGCCGGTGTGCCGTCATTTAAATCGTAGCTCACCGTGTAACTCAGCGGCGCAGTCCACTTCGCATAGAACTGTTTCGGGCTCGCATCCGTGGCCGGGAACGAGGTAATCGCCGTTCCGCTAAACGCGGGATTGTCATACCAACCGTCAAAGGTAAAGCCGTTTCTGCTCGGAGACAGGAGGTTGATGTTTCCGCCTCCGTTTGTGAGCACATCATAGCTCGTCGGGTTGGCAGCCGGATTGTTTGCCGGGTGTCCCGCGGGCGTTCCGTCGTTCAGTTGATAGCTGATCGGGTAGGAAATCGGCGTGCTGTCCCACTTTGCATAATACTGCTTATTCTCGGCATCCATGGTGTGCAGATTCGTGACCGGGGAACCCGTAAGTGCGGCGTTGTCATACCAGCCGAGGAAAGTAAAGCCCGTACGCGTAGCCGGGTTAATGGCGACGTCCGCATCCTCAACGGTGTAAGTTGCGACCGTGTTCGGATTGGTGGCCGGATGACCCGCCGGTGCACTGTCGTTTAAGTTCCACTGCACCGTGTAGCTCTTTGCCGGACTCCACTTTGCATAGTAATGCTTGTTCTCGGCGTCCATGGTGTGAAGGTTCGTGACCGGAGATCCCGTGAGCGCGGCGTTATCATACCAGCCGAGGAAGTCATAGCCTGTGCGCGTTGCCGGCTGAATGACGACATCCGCATCCGTTACGGTATAGCTTGTGACCGTGTTCGGATTGGTGGCCGGGTGACCCGCCGGGGTACCGTCGTTTAAATTCCAGTTCACCGTATAGTTCTTCGGCGCGCTCCACTTTGCATAGAAATGCTTATTCGCCGCATCGCTCGCCGGGAAGCCCGTAATCGGCGTGCCGCTGAATGCCGCGTTGTCGTACCAGCCCTCGAAGTCATAGCCGGTCCGTGTTGCCGGAGCCAGGGTAACGTTCGAGTCGAGCACGGTATAGCTTGTCACCGTGTTCGGATTGGTCGCCGGGTGACCTGCGGGCGTGACGTCATTCAGGGTATATGCGACCGCATAGTTATTCGGCGCACTCCACTTTGCATAGAAGGTCTTAGGCGCCGCGTCCATAGCCGGAAAGGCGGTGATCGGCGCTCCCGAGAAGATCGCATTGTCGTACCAGCCCTCAAAGGTATAGCCGTTTCGAAGTGCCGGCAAGAGGTTAATATTACCGCTGCCGTTGGTGAGCACCGTGTAGCTTGTGAGGTTCGCAGCCGGATTGGTAGCCGGATGACCTGCGGGCGTGCCGTCATTCAGCACGTAGTGAATCGGGTAGCTGTTCGGCGCCGCAATCCACTTTGCATAGTACCGCTTATTCTCTGCGTCCATGGTGTGCAGGGTCGTGACCGGAGTCCCCGTAAAGCCCGGATTGTCGTACCAGCCCTCAAACGTATAGCCGGTCCGCGTTGCCGGATGCACGGTGATGTCCGCGTCCTCGACGGTGTAGCTTGCAACTGTGTTCGGATTCGTTGCCGCGTGACCCGCGGGTGCACTGTCATTTAAGTTCCACTGCACCGTAAAGCTCTTTGCAGCGCTCCACTTTGCATAGTAGTGCTTATCAGCTGCGTCGCCGGTCGGGAAACCTGTAATCGGCGCACCGCTGAAGCCCGGGTTATCGTACCAGCCTTCAAAGTCATAACCGGTCCGCGTCGCAGGTGCCAACGTGACATTCGGATCGAGCACGGTGTAGCTTGTCACCGTGTTCGGGTTGGTAGCCGGATGGCCCGCAGGCGTGCCATCATTCAGCGTGTACTGCACCGTATAGGAAAGCGGCGCGCTCCACTTTGCGTAGAAGGTCTTGGCCGCCGCATCCATGGCCGGGAAGCTGCTAATCGGCGTGCCGGTAAAGCCCGGATTGTCGTACCAGCCCAGGAAGTTGTAGCCCGTACGCAGCGGATTTGCCACCGCAATCGGGCTCGGCAGGGTCTCTACCGTATAGCTCGTCAAATTGACCGCCGGGTTGGTCGCCGGATGGCTCGCGCTGTCATTCAACACATAGTTAATCGGATAGCTCTGCGCTGCGCTCCACTTTGCATAGAAATGCTTATTGACCGCATCGCTCGTCGGGAAGCCCGTAATCGGCGTGCCGCTGAGTGCCGCGTTGTCGTACCAGCCCTCGAAGTCGTAACCGGTGCGCGTTGCCGGAGCCAAGGTCACGTTCGGGTCGAGCACAGTATAGCTCGTCACTGTGTTCGGATTGGTCGCCGGGTGACCCGCCGGTGTGCCGTCGTTCAAACTGTATGTGACTGTATAGCTGTTCGGCGTGCTCCACTTTGCATAGAAAGTCTTGGAAGCCGCATCCATGGCCGGGAAGCTGCTGATCGGCGTGCCGGTGAAAGCCGCATTGTCGTACCAGCCCCCGAAGGTGTAGCCGTTCCGGCTTGCCGGCAAGAGGTTAATGTTGCCGCCGCCGTTTGTCAGTACCGTGTAGCTTGTGAGATTTCCGGTCGGATTGGTCGCCGGGTGCCCCGCGGGCGTGCCGTCATTCAGCACATAGTGAATCGGGTAGCTGTTCGGGGTCGCATCCCACTTTGCATAGTAAGCCTTGTTCTCTGCATCCATGGTGTGAAGCGTCGTGACCGGGGTTCCCGTAAGCGCCGCATTGTCGTACCAACCCAGGAAGGTATAGCCTGTCCGCGTCGCCGGCTGAATTGCGATATCCGCATCCAACACCGTGTAGTTTACAACTGTGTTCGGATTGTTCGCCGGGTGACCCGCGGGTGCACTGTCATTTAAGTTCCACTGCACCGTATAGTTCTTCGGCGCGCTCCACTTTGCGTAATAGTGCTTATCGGCCGCGTCGCCGGTCGGGAAACCTGTAATCGGCGTTCCCGTAAAGCCCGGGTTATCGTACCAGCCTTCAAAGTCATAGCCGGTCCGCGTGGCCGGAGCCAGGGTCACATTCGGATCCAGCACGGTGTAGCTTGTGACCGTGTTCGGGTTGGTCGCCGGGTGACCCGCAGGCGTGCTGTCATTCAGCGTATAGATCACGCTGTAATTGTTCGCACTGCTCCACTTCGCGTAGAAGGTCTTGGGTGCCGCATCCATGGCCGGGAAGCTGCTAATCGGCGTACCGGTGAAAGCAGCGTTGTCGTACCAACCTTGGAAGGTGTAGCCCGTGCGCAGCGGATTTGCAACCGCAATCGGGCTCGGCAGGGTCTCTACCGTATAGCTCGTCAAATTGACCGCCGGGTTGGTCCCCGGATGGCTCGCGTTGTCATTCAACACATAGTTAATCGGGTAGCTCTGCGCCGCACTCCACTTTGCGTAGTAGTTCTTATTTGCCGCATCCATGGTGTGAAGCGAGGTAATCGGCGTGCCCGTAAAGCCCGGATTATCGTACCAGCCTTCAAAGGTATAACCTGTACGCGTCGCAGGCGCAATCGCGAAATCCGCCTCGGTGACATTGTAGCTGAGCTTCGTGTTCGGGTTCGTCGCCGGGTGTCCGGAAGGCGTCGCGTCATTCAGATGATAGGTGACACTGTAGGAATCCGGTGTGCTCCATCTCGCATAGTAGTGCTTATTCTCCGCGTCCATGGTACGGAGGTTCGTGACTGGAGATCCCGTGAAGGCGGGATCCGCATACCAGCCGAGGAAGTTGTAGCCCGTGCGCGTCGCCGGCTGAATCGCCACGTCCGCATCGAGCACGGTATACGTTGCCACCGTGTTCGGGTTGCTCGCCGGGTGACCCGCAGGCGTACTGTCGTTCAACTCCCACTGCACCGTATAGTTCTTTGCCGCACTCCACTTTGCATAGTACTGCTTATTCTCCGCATCCATGGTGTGAAGTGTCGTGACCGGCGTTCCCGTGAGCGCGGCATTGTCATACCAGCCCTCAAAGTCATAACCGGTGCGCGTTGCGGGGCGAAGGGTGACATCCGCATCCAGTACGCTATAGCTTGTGACCGTATTCGGATTGCTTGCCGGGTGTCCCGCAGGCGTGCTGTCGTTTAAGTGGTACTGCACGCTGTAATTCTTAGCCGCGCTCCACTTTGCATAATAGTGCTTATTTACGGCATCGCTCGTTAGGAAGCCCGTAATCGGCGTACCCGTAAAGCCCGGGTTATCATACCAGCCCTCAAAGTCATAACCGGTGCGCGTTGCCGGCGCCAGGGTGACATTCGGGTCAAGCACGGTGTAGCTTGTCACGGTGTTCGGGTTGGTTGCCGGATGCCCCGCGGGGGTGTTGTCATTCAGTGTATAGCTGACAGTATAGTTGTTTGCACTGCTCCACTTTGCATAGAAGGTCTTGGGGGACGCATCCATGGCCGGGAAACTCGTAATCGGCGCACCGGAGAAGGCCGCATTGTCATACCAGCCCTCAAAGGTATAGCCGTTCCTGAGTGCCGGGAGCAAATTTATATTGCCGCTGCCGTTTGTGAGCACCGTATAGCTCGTGAGGTTCGCAGCCGGATTGGTCGCCGGGTGCCCCGCAGGCGTGCCGTCGTTCAACACATAGTTAATCGGATACGAATTCGGCGTGCTGTCCCACTTTGCATAGTAAGTCTTGTTCTCCGCATCCATGGTGTGCAGGTTTGTGACCGGCGTTCCCGTGAGTGCTGCGTTGTCGTACCAACCGAGGAAGGTATAACCTGTTCGCGTCGCCGGCTGAATCGTGACATCCGCATCCAACACCGTATAGCTAGCAACGGTATTCGGATTGTTTGCCGGGTGTCCCGCGGGGGCGTTGTCGTTCAGATTCCACTGCACCGTATAACTCTTCGCCGCACTCCACTTTGCATAGTAGTGCTTATTCTCAGCATCGCTCGTCGGGAAGCCGGTAATCGGTGTGCCCGTAAAGCCGGAGTTATCGTACCAGCCTTCAAAGTCATAGCCGGTTCGCGTTGCCGGCGCCAGGGTAACATTCGGATCCAGAACCGTGTAGCTTGTCACTGTGTTCGGGTTGGTCGCCGGATGTCCCGCGGGGGTTCCGTCATTCAGCGTATAGCTAACCGTGTAGCTGTCTGCACTGCTCCACTTTGCATAGAAGGTCTTTGCCGCCGCATCCATGGCCGGGAAGTCGGTAATCGGAGCGCCCGCAAAGCTTGCGTTGTCATACCAGCCGAGGAAGGTATAGCCGTTTCGGCTCGCCGGCTGCAACGCAATGCTGCCGCCGCCGTTCGTAAGCACCGTATAACTTGTGAGATTGGTGCTCGGGTTGGTCGCCGGGTGACCCGCCGGTGTTCCGTCATTCAAGACATAGTTGATCGGATACGTATTCGGCGTCGTATCCCACTTTGCGTAGTATGCCTTATCCTCCGCATCCATGGTGTGAAGCGTCGTAACCGGTGCTCCCGCAAAGCCGACATTATCGTACCAACCGAGGAAGGTATAGCCCGTGCGCGTCGCCGGCTGAATCGTAACATCCGCATCCTGCACGGTATAGCTTGCCAGCGTGTTCGGATTGCTTGCCGGATGACCTGCCGGCGTAGCATCGTTCAGATGCCACTGCACCGAGTAACTCTTTGCAGCACTCCACTTCGCGTAGTACTGCTTGTTCTCGGCATCCATGGTATGCAAATTCGTGATCGGCGTTCCCGTGAGACCCGGATTATCGTACCAGCCCTCAAAGTCGTAGCCGGTGCGTGTAGCCGGGCGGATGGTAACATCCGCATCCAACACCGTGTAGCTTGCCACCGTATTCGGGTTCGTCGCCGGATGTCCTGCAGGTGTTCCGTCGTTCAGGTTCCACTGTACGGTATAGCTCTTCGGCGCACTCCACTTTGCATAATAGTGCTTATCCGCCGCATCACTCACCGGGAAACCGGTAACCGCCGTCCCCGTAAATGCAGGGTTATCGTACCAGCCCTCAAAGTCATAGCCGGTCCGCGTTGCCGGCGCCAGGGTGACATTCGGATCCAGAACCGTGTAGCCGGTCACGGTGTTCGGGTTGGTCGCCGGATGCCCCGCAGGGGTGACATCATTCAGCGTATAACTGACGCTGTAATTGTTCGCACTGCTCCACTTTGCGTAGTAGGTCTTAGCCTCCGCATCCATCACAGAGAAAGAACCGATCGGGGAACCGCTGAGTGCCGAGTTGTCATACCAGCCGAGGAAGCTGTAGCCGCTCCGAAGGGCCGGCAAGAGATGCACGGTTCCGCTGCCGTTGGTCAAAACGGTGTAACTAGTGAGGTTTGCCACCGGATTGCTTGCCGGGTGGCCCGCCGGCGTTCCGTCGTTCAACACATAATTGATCGGATAAGAAATCGGCGTGCTGTCCCACTTCGCAAAATACTGCTTATTCTCCGCATCCATGGTGCGCAGGTTCGTGACCGGCGTTCCCGTGAAGCCCGCATTGTCATACCAGCCGAGGAAGGTATAGCCGGTACGCGTCGCCGGCTGAATCGTGACATCCGCATCCAGCACGGTATAACTTGTCACCGTATTCGGATTACTTGCCGGGTGGCCTGCGGGTGCACTGTCATTTAAGTTCCACTGCACCGTGTAATTCTTTGCCGCGCTCCACTTTGCATAGTAGTGCTTATTCTCGGCATCCATGGTGCGAAGCGTCGTGATCGGCGTTCCCGTGAGCGCCGCGTTGTCATACCAGCCGAGGAAGTCATACCCTGTCCGCGTTGCGGGTTGAATCGCGACATCCGCATCCAGCACGGTATAGCTTGCGACCGTGTTCGGATTCGTGGCCGTATGGCCTGCCGGCGTTCCGTCGTTCAGACTCCACTGTACCGTATAACTCTTAGCTGCGCTCCACTTTGCATAGTAGTGTTTATTCTCGGCATCACTTGCCGGGAAGCCCGTCACCGGGGATCCCGTGAACGCCGGATTATCGTACCAGCCCTCAAAGTCATAACCCGTGCGCGTTGCCGGAGCCAGGGTGACATTCGGATCCAGTACGGAATAACTCGTCACCGTGTTCGGATTGGTCGCCGGGTGACCCGCCGGGGTACCGTCATTCAGCGTATATGCAACCGTATACGTGTTTGCCGCACTCCACTTTGCATAGTAGTGCTTTGCCTCCGCATCCATGGCCGGGAAGCCGGTAATCGGAGACCCCGAGAAGGTAGCATTGTCATACCAGCCTTCAAAGGTATAGCCGTTTCGACTTGCCGGCAAGAGGTTGATGTTGCCGCTGCCGTTGGTGAGCACCGTATAGCTCGTGAGGTTCGCAGTCGGGTTGGTCGCCGGGTGACCCGCCGGGCTTCCGTCGTTCAATGTATATACAATCGGATAGGAAATCGGCGTGCTGCTCCACTTTGCATAATACTGTTTGTTCTCGGCATCCATGGTGTGCAGGTTCGTGACCGGCGTTCCTGTGAGGCTCGCGTTGTCATACCAGCCGAGGAAACCATAGCCAGTTCGCGTTGCAGGATTGATTGTGATATCCGCATCTTCGACTGTGTAATTCGAAACCGTGTTCGGATTGGTCGCCGGATGTCCCGCAGGGGTGGCGTCATTCAGGTTCCACTGAACCGTATAGTTCTTTGCCGCGCTCCACTTCGCATAGAAATGCTTATTTGCCGCATCGCTGACCGGGAAACCCGTAACCGGGGAACCCGTGAATGCAGGGTTCTCGTACCAGCCTTCAAAGTCGTAACCGGTGCGCGTTGCAGGAGCCAGCGTGACATTCGGATCGAGCACGGTATAACTCGTGACCGTGTTAGGATTCACCGCCGGGTGCCCCGCAGGTGTGCCGTCATTCAGCGTATAAGCAACCGTATAGCTGTTGGCCGCACTCCACTTTGCGTAGTACTGCTTGTTCTCGGCATCCATGGTGCGGATGCGCGTCACAGGTGTACCCGTTAAGCCTGCGTTGTCATACCAACCGAGGAAGGTATAGCCGTTTCGAGTGGCCGGATTGACGGTGATGTCCGTATCTGCGACCGTGTAGTTCGAAACCGTGTTCGGATTGGTCGCCGGGTGACCCGCCGGGGTACCGTCATTCAGGTTCCACTGAACGGTATAGCTCTTTGCCGCGCTCCACTTTGCATAGTAGTGCTTATTTTCGGCGTCTGCGGGATCGAAACCCGTAATCGGCGTGCCGCTGAAGCCCGGGTTGTCGTACCAGCCCGCAAAGTCATAGCCGGTTCTCGTTGCCGGCTGCAGCGTGACATTCGAATCAAGCACGGTATACGTACTCACCGTGTTCGGATTGGTTGCGGGATGCCCTGCAGGCGTTCCGTCATTCAGTGTATACGTGACGGTATAGCTGTTTGCACTGCTCCACTTTGCATAAAAGGTCTTAGGAGCGGCATCCATCGCCGAGAAGCTGTTAATCGGAGAACCCGAGAAGCTCGGATTGTCATACCAGCCCCCGAAGGTATAGCCGTTTCGAAGCGCGGGTACCACGTTGATATTGCCGCCGCCGTTTGTGAGCACCGTGTAGCTCGTGAGATTCGCAGCCGGGTTGGTCGCCGGGTGCCCTGCGGGCGTGCTGTCATTCAGCACGTAGGTGATTGGGTAGGTAATCGGCGTGGTATCCCACTTCGCATAATAGCTCTTATTCTCCGCGTCCATGGTGCGGAGGGTCGTTACCGGTGTTCCCGTGAGCCCCGGGTTATCGTACCAGCCGAGGAAGGTATAGCCGGGCCGCGTCGCAGGACTTACGGTGATATCCGCATCCAAAACGGTATAGCTTGCAACCGTGTTCGGGTTGCTCGCCGGGTGTCCCGCAGGTGCACTGTCATTCAAATTCCATTGCACCGTATACGTCTTTGCGGCACTCCACTTTGCGTAGTATTGCTTATCCGCGGCATCCGCGGTGCGAAGTGTTGTGACCGGGGAACCGCTGAGCGCGGCATTGTCGTACCAACCGAGGAAATCGTAACCGGTTCTGGTTGCGGGCTGCAGGGCGAAATCCGCATCCAGGACACTATAACTCGTAACGGTATTCGGATTGCTTGCCGGGTGTCCCGCGGGTGCACTGTCATTTAAGTGCCACTGCACCGTGTAATTCTTTGCCGCACTCCACTTTGCATAATAGTGCTTGTTCGTTGCATCGCTCGTCGAAAAGCCGGTAATCGGGGTTCCGGTAAACGCCGCGTTGTCATACCAACCCTCAAAGTCATAGCCGTTCCGCGTTGCGGGCGCAAGCGTGACATTTGCATCCAGCACTGTATAACTTGTTACGGTGTTCGGATTGGTTGCCGGATGACCGGCAGGTGTCGTGTCGTTCAGCGTATAGTTGACCGTATAGCTGTTTGCGCTGCTCCACTTTGCATAGAAGGTCTTTGCGGCAGCGTCCGACGCGGGAAAGGTACTGATCGGAGCCCCCGTGAAACTTGCGTTGTCATACCAACCGAGGAAGGTATAACCGTTCCTTAGCGCGGGTAAGAGGCTTATATTGCCGCCACTGTTTGTCAGCACTGTATAACTTGTGAGATTCGCAACCGGATTGCTCGCCGCATGTCCCACAGGCGTGCCGTCGTTCAACACATAGTTAATCGGATAGGAAATCGGCGTCGCATCCCACTTTGCATAGTAGTTCTTGTTTGCCGCATCCATGGTGCGGAGCGTTGTGACCGGAGTACCCGTAAAGCCCGGATTGTCGTACCAACCGAGGAAGCTGTAACCGGTACGCGTTGCAGGCTGAATCGTGACATCCGAATCCAGAACGGTATAGCTCGCCACAGTATTCGGATTGGTCGCCGGGTGTCCCGCCGGGGTGCTGTCATTCAAATGCCAGTTCACCGTATAGCTCTTCGCGGCGCTCCACTTCGCATAATAGTGCTTGTTCGCCGCATCGCTCGTGCTGAAGCCGGTAATCGGAGAACCCGAGAACGCAGCGTTATCGTACCAGCCTTCAAAGTCATAGCCGGTGCGCGTTGCGGGGGCAAGGGTCACATTCGAATCCAACACCGTATAGCTCGTGACCGTGTTCGGATTGTTCGCCGGGTGTCCCGCCGGGGCAGCGTCATTCAGGCTGTACTGCACCGTATAGCTTTTCGGCGCACTCCACTTTGCATAAAAGTTCTTGGGCGCCGCATCCATCGCAGAGAAGCTGCTAATCGGCGTGCCCGTGAGCGCGGCATTGTCATACCAACCGAGGAAGGTATAGCCGTTTCGGAGCGCCGGGAGCACATTGATGGTGCCGCTGCCGTTCGTGAGCACCGTGTAGCTCGAGAGATTCGCAGCCGGATTGCTCGCCGGGTGTCCCGAAGGTGTGCTGTCATTCAGGTGGTAGCGAATCGGATACGAAATCGGCGTTGTATCCCACTTCGCATAGAAATCTTTATTCGCCGCATCTGCCGTGCGTATCGTAGAAACCGGGCTTCCCGTAAAGCCGGGGTTATCGTACCAGCCGAGGAAGGTATAGCCGGGCCGCGTCGCCGGTCGAAGTGCTGTGTCCGAATCCAGCACCGTATAGCTGGTCAGCGTATTCGGATTGTTTGCGAGATGTCCCGCCGGTGTACTGTCATTCAAGTGATAGCGCACGGTATAGCTGTTTGCACTGCTCCACTTCGCATAGAGGACGAAGTTGTGCATATTCGCGGGACTGCTCGTGTTGATTCCGGAAATCGGAGTTGTGAGTCCGGGATTCGTATACCAGCCCAGGAAGGTATAACCTCTTCTCGTCGGATTCGCAAAGTTGATGTTCGGGCTGGTCACATTGAAGCTGCCGGGGTTTGTCGCCGGATTGCTTGCCCGCTGCCCGGCGCTGTCATTCATATGGTAAGTAATGCTGTATTGCAGCGGCGTGCTCCACTTCGCATAAATACGAGTCGGATTGCTGTCGCCCTGCTCCGTCTCAATGACCGCCGGTGCGGGTGTCGTGAGCCCTGCGTCGCGATACCAACCGAGGAAGTTGTAGCCGGTTCTGGTCGGCGCGGCGAGCGTGTGATTTGCAGTCTCCACCGTATAGGAAGTGAAGCCCGCATTCGGATTCACCGCGGCTGTGCTCGGCGTATCGTTGAGCTGGTAGGAAAGCGTGTAATTTTTCGGCGTCCACTTTGCATAGTAGTGCCGATTCTTCGCCGGAATCGCGCTCGTAATAAGCTGCGTGACCGGCGTTCCGCTGAGCGCGGCATTCTCATACCAGCCCCCGAAGGTATAGCCCGGCCAGGTCATGGCCGCAAGCGTCATATTCGGGTCGCTCACGCGATAAGAAGTCGCCGTATTCGGGTTCACCGCCTGTGCCGCAGTGCGCGAACTCGGATTCACATTGGTCGTATACTGAATTGTATAGTTCTTCGGCGTCCAGTTGGCCGTGAGTGTAATCACCCCGTTGTTTGTTTTCGTCAAATCCTTCGGCGTCGCACCGTTCCCGTATGTCTTTCCGTCGGAAGCTGTCCAGCCCGCAAAGTCAAAACCGTCGACGCTGAAGAGATTCGTGAGATCCACATTCACACCGCCCATTACCGTGCGATCCGGCATAGAACCGCTCGCCGTGCGGCCCGCCGGGGCGTTTGCGGCAAATTTAACGGTATAGCGATGCGGATCTCTGGTCACGGTTCCCGGCAGGTAGGTAATGATATAGGTGCCGAGGGCTCTGCTGCCGTTCGTGCCGTTATCAAAACTCGTCGGGTCCGAGGCGGTCACCGGAAGGGTGGGATTTTCCACTGCCGTAGAACTGTTGTCAAAATCCACATGGATGGCACGGACACGGTCATTGCCGATCAAGCTGCCCGCGACAAGCGCATCCGTGAGCGCCCAGTTAAGCGTATCGCCCGCCGTCACACGGCGATTCTTCATTTGAATCGTGAGTTTCCGCGTGATTTTTCCGTTTCCGGCATTGCTGATGTTGCCGTTGGAGCCCTGAACCTGAAGCTGACTCGAGGGATTCGTCAAATCGATGGTGCCGTTGTTCACAACATTCGCGCCCGCGGGAACGGTAATGGAATTGCCGTCCGGATTGATGCTGACACCCGCCGGAATATTACGGGTCAGCGTCGTATCGCCGAGCAGGGTGAGCGGCGCGTTGCCGTTCTGGCCGGACCATTCCACCGCATCGTCTAAGTTGCTGAAATAGTAGGTCTGACCGTTGCGCTGTGCGATTACCTTTTGAGAGGTTACCACGGGAGCCGAATCATTGCTGTTCTGACCGTTCTGATTATAGCGGCTGAACTCTACGAAAAATCCGCGTACACCGTTGTAATGATTTCTCAAGTCGTTCCATTTGGAACCGTAGTGTACCTGCATACAGCTCTCGTAGCCCTGTAGCCAGAGACGAAGGGAGTTGGGCTCTCCGTGGTTCCAGTTGGTGTACGCACCGTGGAGAGCGCCGAAACCTTGCATGGTATACTCGATATTGGTCTCCGGACCGGACTGCCAGCGAAACGTGCGGTCTTCGGCCGCACCGGAATTACCGCTGACATTCTGGTTTGCGAACACGCCCGGTGCAGGGAGGGAATTGTTGTACCAGTGGGGGACGGAGGACGCATCGTTGATTCCGCGAAAGCGAGCGCCGCCGGACCAAGCCGCCTGCGTCGTAATCGCATCCAGAGCCAAATCCTCGTCGCGGGAGGTAATGGTAACCAGGTAGCCCCGCATTCCCTCGAGATAATAACTCTTTGCGCGGTTATAGCTCTCTGCCCAGCTGATTGCATGGCTCGGCACATACATATAGTAGTGCTCCGCGCTGTCCCCGGCGACCGGATTCGGAATGGTGCGTTTTGTGATCGTGATGTCAGCCGATGGCGGCAGACTGTTTTGTCCGTTGCCCAGATTGATCTTAAGCTGCTGACTTGCGCCGGCCGAGGGCAGCTTGAACTTGAGGTTTTGTTCAATAAAGTCCTTTGCCTCAGCTGTGGTCAGCGGTGTCGTAAAGACAATCTGATAAAACTGATGGTTCGTCAGGATATCCGTAATGGTACGGTAACTCTTACCGGAAGCGGTCGTCCCGGTTTTCGGCAAGGTATAAATTCCGCCGTTATCGACTTCGAAGTTGATGGAGCTAATGCCGCTGCCGACAGTATCCTTGACCGTCACTTCTTTTAACTTATAGCTGGTTCTCGAAGCATCGCCGTCATAGTCAATCAACTTAAAGTCAATGCCGAGCGTTGTGCTTCCGCTGCGATAATTGATTACCGCAAAGGGGGAAAAACGTTCGGTCTCAGCTTGTAAAATCGGAAGTTCTTCGTCGAGTCCTTCCTCAAGGGTTTCAACCTGATTGAGCTCGTCGTCGATGTGTAACACGGAGACACCTTCGCTCTCCTTCTCTTCGACATCTGTTTCCATATCGGAGACTTCGGCGGAGACAATGCTCACGTTTCGGAAAGAGACCGAAAGTGCGCCCTTGCTGCTGTCCGGCTGAATTTCCTCACCGGCTGCATTTAAGACACTCAAATCACAGAGGAATTGGGCAGTCGCCGTCTTTCCCTCTGTATCCGCGTGCTCGGCTATCTTGGCGAGCACTTCTTTTTCTTCTTCTTCCGTGAGGTGACGCGCACGGAGGTTTGCTCCCTCCGGCAATACACCGGCAGGTGCCGTAACTTCAATCTCTACCCCATCCAATGCTGTATGCAAAATTTGCGCGGCATTGGACGGTGTCCCCCAGCGAACATTACCCGCAAGAATATCTCCTACCGTCTCCGCTTCCGCAATGTTTTTGCTTGCATCGGAAGGCGTTGCATCGGAAGGACTCGCATTGTACCTCCCTTGCAATTCACGCTGAAGCCTACGCTGTGCATCCTTGGACAGCGCCAAGTCATTCACCAGTTCGGCGTCTTCCCGATATGCTTCGGCAGATGACGCCCCGTAAGCAGGCACCGTGGTTGCAACATTCAAAGTCAGCATGGTGGCGCTGAGCAGCCCTGCAAGCAGACGCTGCGGCCAGTTTCTTCGGTGTCTCATATCACTTCAGCTCCTTTTGTTATACAAGGATAATTATATTCATGTATTTTTATATTTTATCAACAGCTGCACGAGAAGTGCAAGGACTTTTTAGACAGCTGTACAACTTTCTTTGTTAAAGGTGTTTCTCTTCTATAGAAAAAAACTAAAACACAAAAAACGACGAATCCACGAGAACAAGTCCTCATGGATTCCGCCGTTTTACTGTTCCTGTACTACAAATCTATGGTGTAACGCATTTCATTTCTCGCACATTTCGTCGCCGCTGTTTCGCATTGACGACTGCGTTTGGCCTGTATACGCTTTAAGCCTGCTCGCTCGAATACTCCTCCGGGACTTCATTGAAAAGCTCCAACGGTCTCTCCTCGTTCAGTGTGTCGCACATGTCGAGGAATACAGAGAGCGGGACATTCTGAATCTGCTTGTTCGAGCCGCGGACATTGATCGAAACCGTCTGTTCCGCCGCCTCGCGATCGCCCAACACCAGAATATACGGCGTCTTGAACTGCTTGTAGCTCTTAATCTTCTCCTTCATATTCCGGTCGGAGTAATCCGCCTCGGCGCGTATGCCGTTCTTCTGCAGAAGGTCAAAGACACGCTTTGCATACTCGTTGTGCTCCTCACGAATCGGCACGATGCCGACCTGCGAGGGCGAGAGCCAGAACGGGAAAATACCCTTGAAGTTCTCGATGATGATGCCGATAAAGCGCTCCAGAGAACCGTAAATCGCGCGGTGGATGACGACCGGCATTGCCGTACCGCCTTCTGCCGTCTGATAGCTGAGGCCGAAGTTATGCGGGAGCTGGAAGTCCAGCTGAATGGTTCCGCACTGCCACTCTCTTCCGAGCGCGTCCTTAATCTGGAGATCGATTTTCGGTCCGTAGAAAGCACCGTCTCCCTCGTTGATTTCAAAACCGCCCTCGCCGTACTTGTCGGTGAGGATCTTCTTGAGCGCCGCCTCCGCGCGGTTCCAGACTTCAATATCACCCATGAAGTCATCCGGACGCGTAGAGAGCTCCGCGCGATAGCTCACACCGAAGGTGGAATAAACTTCGTCTGCGATGCTGATGATATCCGCAATCTCTGCCTCAATCTGATTTTCCGCGACAAAGGTGTGGTCATCGTCCTGACGGAACTCCTGAACACGGAACAGACCGTTCATCTGACCGGACTTCTCCTTGCGGTGAAGCACGTCGTACTCCGAATAGCGAATCGGGAGCTCTTTATAAGAGCGATTCTTCCGCTTAAAGGTGAGCATCGCATTCGGGCAATTCATCGGCTTCGCGGCCATCGTGTCAAGGTTCTCGCGGTTATAGAGCACGGAACCCGCCTGAATCTTGACGGCCTTCTTCTCGCCGCTCTCCTCCGAGGCATTCTCGAGCACGCCCGGAATCTCGGCATCGGCCGCAAGCCAACCGGAAATCCCCGGAACCATGAACATGTTGTTGATATAGTGTGCCCAGTGACCGGAAATCAGCCAGAGCTTTTTATTGTTGATGAGGGGCGCGGAAATCTCGGTATAACCGTGGCGCGCCTGCACCTCACGGCTGTACTTTAAGAGTGCCTGGTAGAGCTTCCAGCCTCTCGGCAACCAGTACGGCATGCCGGGTGCTGTTTCATCGAACATGAAAAGTTCCTGTTCTCTGCCGAGTTTCTTGTGATCTCTCTCCTGTGCCTCGCGAATTAAGTTGAGATGTGCCTTCAACTCTTCTTTGCTCGGAAATGCATATACATAAATGCGCTGCAGACTGTCTCTCTTTTCATCTCCGCGCCAGTAAGCACCGGAAACCGACTTGATCTGGAACGCCGCGCCGAGCAAGTCCTGAGAGTTTTCCACATGCGGGCCGCGGCAGAGGTCCTGATAATCATCTCCCGTCGAATAGACAGTGAGTCTCGCATCCGCCGGAAGCGCGTCGATGAGTTCGGTCTTAAATTTCTGGTCGCGGAAGAGCTCACGCGCCTCGTCACGGGAATACTCTTTCACGCTCCAGTTCTCTTTGCGCTTCAGAATCTCGCGCATTTTGTTCTCAATCATCGGGAAATCATCCTGGGTCAGATTTCTCGGCAAAACAAAGTCGTAGTAAAATCCATCCGCAATCTGCGGACCGATCGCATACTGCACATTCTCTCTTCCGAAAATTTCAATGACTGCCTTTGCGAGCACATGTGCCAGAGAATGGCGATATACCTGAAGATATGCTTCTCTATCCATAATTCCTGTCCTTTTTAGTTCTGCTTTTCCTCAGCCTTCAGATCGGAGGGACGGAGGGTCAAATCAATTCTGTCCTTCACGGGATCGACCTTAATGACCTTGACCGTCACCTCGTCGCCGATGTTGACAACATCTTCTACCTTGTTGACACGGCGGTCCGCCAGTTTCGAGATATGGACCATACCGTCCTTGTTCGGGGTCAGGTTCACGAAGGCGCCGAACTCCAGAATACGAACCACCTTACCGGTGAAAATCTGTCCCTCTTCAATCTCGGTTACGATATTCTTAATGGTCTGCACCGCCTTGTCGATCTGCGCTCTGTCGAGACCCGCGACATTTACGCTGCCGTCTTCCTCGATGTCGATTGTGACGCCGAACTCGTCAATGATCTTGTTGATGGTCTTGCCCTGCTTGCCGACCACATCGCCGATTTTCTTCGGGTCGATCTTGATCTGCACAATCTTCGGCGCGTACTGACTCACATCCGGGCGTGCCTCCGAGATGACCGGATTCATAATCTGGTTCAGAATATACATTCTCGCCTCTCGGGTCTTTGCAATCGCCTCTTCAATAATCGGGCGGGTCAGACCGTGAATCTTAATGTCCATCTGAATTGCCGTGATGCCCTTCTCGGTACCGGCAACCTTAAAGTCCATGTCGCCGAAGAAGTCCTCAAGACCCTGAATGTCCGTGAGCACCAGATAATCGTCATCCGTATCTCCGGTCACCAGACCGCAGGAAATACCTGCCACCGGGCGCGCAATCGGAACGCCGGCCGCCATCAGCGCAAGGCTGGAAGCGCAGACCGAAGCCTGGGAAGTAGAACCGTTCGACTCCATGGTCTCGGAGACGCAGCGAATCGCGTAGGGGAACTCTTCCTCGCTCGGTATCATCGGAAGTAAAGCTTTCTCAGCGAGAGCACCGTGACCGATTTCTCTTCTGCCAGGTCCTCTGGAAACTCTCGTCTCACCGACCGAGTAAGAAGGGAAGTTGTACTGGTGCATGTAACGCTTATTCTTGACCTCAACATCCAGACCGTCAATCTTCTGGACCTCGGAGAGCGGTGCCAGCGTGCAGACATCCAGAATCTGGGTCTGACCTCTCGTGAACATTGCCGAACCGTGGACGCGCGGCAACAAGTCAATCTCGGCCGCAAGCGGACGAATCTCGGTGATCTGACGGCCGTCCGGGCGCTTGTGATCCTTCAGGATCATCTTTCGGACGGTCTTCTTCTCATACTGATACATCGCATCCGCAATGAGCTTAATCCACTCCTCGTTCTCGGCAAATGCCTCCTTGCAACGCTCGGTCAGCTTGTCGACCGCCGCATCGCGGCTCTGCTTGTCGTCGTTGAAAACAGCGATTTCCATCTCCTCCTGCGGAATGACCTCACGGATGGCCGCAAAAAGTTCCTCCGGAATCGCAGCGGACGCATAGCTGTGCTTCTCTTTGCCGATTTCCGCGCGAATCTTGGCAAAGAACTCAATGAGCTGCTTATTTACCTTATCCGCCTCGAAAATCGCATCGATCATAACCTGCTCCGGAACTTCCTTTGCGCCTGCCTCGATCATGATGACCTTTTCGGAGGTGCTTGCAACCGTGAGTTGCAGTTCCGAGTTCTTCTTCTCCGCATTGGTCGGGTTGAATACGAACTTGCCGTCAACCAAGCCGACCTGCGTCATGGCACAGGGACCGTCGAAGGGAATATCGGAGATAGTCACCGCCAGTGCGGTGCCGAGCATAGCCGTGAGCTCGGGGGAGCAATCCGGGTCAACGCTCATAACGAGGTTCTCGAGCGTTACGTCGTTCCGATAGTCTTTCGGGAACAGCGGGCGCATCGGGCGGTCAATCACGCGGTCTGTCAGAATTGCATTCTCGGAGGGCTTGCCCTCGCGCTTCATAAAGCCGCCGGGAATCTTGCCGACAGCATACTGGCGCTCATTGTACTCGACGGAGAGCGGGAAGAAATCAATCCCCTCTCTCGGCTGCTTCGAAGCGGTTGCCGTGGAGAGCACAACGGTATCGCCGTAGTGCATCAGCACAGCGCCGTTCGCCTGCGCGCACACTCTTCCGATTTCTGCCGTCAAAGTTCTTCCGGCAAGCTCCATGCTGTAGCTCTTAAACTCTTTACTCATGTCTTCTCCTCTTTTTCTCCCGATTCCCGACTACTTTCTCCATACACAATAACAGGGTGGAATCAAATTCCACCCTGAGTAAGAAAGTTCTATGTTTATTACTTTCTGAGTCCGAGCTTCTCAATCAGAGCGCGGTAGCCGTCAAGATCCGTCTTCTTCAGATAGCCGAGCAGGCTTCTTCTCTGACCGACCATCATGAGAAGACCTCTTCTCGAATGGTGATCCTTCGGATTTGCACTCAGGTGCTCGTTGAGCTCCGCGATGCGCTCGGTCAGAATTGCAATCTGAACCTCCGGCGAACCGGTGTCGCCTTCTTTTCTGCCGTATGCCTTGATGAGCTCTGCCTTCTTCTCTTTCGAAATCATAGTTGTTCTCCTTCTTTCTTAGTCTGACCCAAAACTGCGGCTGCGGCGGAGTATCCCGGAGTCATAGCTTTGGGCGCTGAATTACGCGGTAATACTAGCACAAAAGCCGGTATTCTGTCAATCAAACGTTGCCAAATCCGCCTCAATTTGTCGTTTTAAATCCGCAAGAGAATCAAACTTCTTCTCATCTCTTATGAACTTGAGAAATCTGAGGCGTATGCGCGCACCGTAAAGTTCTCCCGAAAAATCCAGCAAAAAACTTTCGAGACGCAGTTTGTGTTCCATCCCATCCTGTCGCACCGTCGGATTTGTACCGACATTCGTAATGCTTTGAAACACGCGCCCGTCCTCCAACACCGTCTCGGTGCGGTAAACGCCCCGACGCGGCAATAGCTTATTCTCCGGGAGCATTAAATTGACCGTCGGGAAACCGAGGACGCGCTTCCCGATGCCGTTTCCGTGTTGTACAACGCCCTCCGCCGTATACGGCATGCCGAGCAGGATGTTGGCCTTCTCCATATCTCCGGCCGCAAGAGCCTCACGTATCAAGCTTGAGCTGATTTCCTCTCCTGCCTCTGTTTCTTTGGGGATGATGTATACCGAAAAATGCAGGCGCTCTCCGAGCGTCTTTAGCTTAATCGCATTCACGGCACCGGCTTTTCCGAAACGCAAGTCCTCACCGCCGACAATGGCCCGCATACGCATGGCCCCGAGCAGAATTTCGCGCACGAAATCCTCTCCGTCCATGGCCGCAATTTCTTCGTTGAACGGGTACTCGACGATATAGTCGATGCCGGCTTGGTGCAACTTTTCCCGCCGCTCCTCGTTGGTCAGAATCTGCGGGCGCCGCTGCCCCGAAACCACAGCGGCCGGCGGCGTCCCGAAGGTGAAAATTGCCGTTTTCAGCCCCTGCTCCCGTGCAACGTCCAGCATGGTCGCAATGATCTTCTGATGTCCGCGGTGCTCACCGTCGAATTTTCCGACCGCAACCACCGTGTCTTCCGGCAGCGCGACATTGCGCACATTGATCCAGTCCCTCAATCCGCACCTCTCTCCAAGAACATCTTCTCCGCCCAATAGCGTCCGCCTCTTTTTTGAAACAGGCCGACAAAAGCCCCTTCGCTCAAATAGAGCCGAACCAAGGCGCCCTCGGAATCGGAAGCCGCTGCGATTGCGCTCTCCGGCACTGCATTTCCGTTTTTCAGTCCGGCATCGGCTTCCGGCAAAGCCTTCCGTGCGGGATAGAGTGCAAGACAGTCTTCGATTGAAACAAGCTTATCTTCGATTTCGCCGGCCTGCATCGCAGCTTCCAGCTCCGAAAGTGTGTACGCGTCCTCCAGTCGAAAGCTGCCCACCCTTGTTCGAAGCAGAGTCTCCATGGCACCGCCGCAGCCCAGTTTTTCACCGATATCATGGCAGAGGGTGCGTATGTACGTACCCTTCCCGCATTCCACGGTCATCACCGCACGCGGAAGGGCAATTTCCTCAAAGCGAATGTCCGTAATATCCACCCGGCGGGCCTGACGCTCCACCGTAATTCCCTGACGCGCAAGGTCCACCAGCTTCTTGCCACCCTGCTTCTTTGCCGAATACATCGGCGGAATCTGATCGTAGCCGCCCACGAAGCACTGCGCAGCCGCTCGAAGCGCTTCCTCGTCGCAAAGCACTTCCCTCGTGGTAAGCACCGTCCCGGTCATGTCTTGGCTGTCGGTTTCAACGCCGAGAAGAAGCGAGGCGCGATAGGTTTTACTCCTGTCGGTCAGAAATTCCACCAGCTTGGTCGCGCTCCCGAGACACACCGGCAGAACGCCCTCCGCTGCGGGATCGAGGGTTCCCGTGTGCCCTATTTTTTTTTGTCGCAAAATTCCGCGGAGTTTTGCGACAACGTCGTGCGAGGTAAAGCCCTTTTCCTTCCGCACATTCAGGATACCGTTAAACATGCATTTGAGCCTCCGCCGCGCGAACCACTTCCTCCATAATTTCTTCAGGGCGCTTGCCCACAATGGTGCATCCCGCCGCGCGTACATGTCCGCCGCCGCCGTACATCATCGCAATGGCCGCAACATCGATCGGCTCCAGCGAGCGGAGCGACAGCTTCCAACTGCCGGGCTCCATTTCGGAACAGAGCACCGCACACTTGACACCGACCGTGAGGCGCAGCTGCTCGGAAATCCCGTCGAGATCCGCATGCACGGTCCCCATACGTGCTTGTTCTTCCGCGGAGATAATCGCATAAATCACAGTGCCGTCCGCGTTTTCCACGGCATTCAGAAGCGCAAGCCCCATAATTTTATTCTGCACATAGGTCTTACGGTAAAAAGAACCGTCTATAATCTCGCCGAACGGAATGCCTTTTGCAATGAGATCGGCCGCAATATTCATGGTGCGCGGTGAAGTCGAGCTGTACTTAAAAACCCCGGAGTCTGTCACAATTCCGGTATAGAGCGCCGCAGCGATTTCCGCATCGATACGCTCGGCATCGAGCAGGGTATACAGCAGCTCACAGGTGGAGCTCGCCGAGGGATCGCAGATGGTGGTCGCCGCAAAATGCGGATTCGTGATGTGATGGTCGATGTTCAGCTGATCCGCGGCACGGTCAAATAAGGCCGTAAAACCGCCGAGCCTTCCCTTGTCGGAGACATCCAGTGCAATCGCGAGATCCGGGTGTTGCACCGCGTCCGCATCACTCACAATCTCAGAAAAGCCGCTGAGATATTTGAATTTCTCAAGCGGCTTTTCCAGACAAACAGTGACGTTTTTGGACGGCTCGTTTTTTTTGAGATAAAGGTAGAGCGCGAGCACCGAGCCCACACAATCCCCATCGGGGCGCACATGTCCCATCAGAACAATCGTCTGCGCCCGTCCGAGTTTTTCCTTCAAAACCTGGTCCATATTCAGTCCTCTTCTGTTTTCTCCGTGTCGGAAAGATGCAATTCTTCCAACACCTTGTCTATGTGAGCTCCGTAAGCCATGGACTCGTCCAAGACAAACTTGAGTTCCGGCGTGATGCGAAGATTCACACTGTGGGCAAGCTCGCTGCGGATAAATCCCGCCGCACGCTTCAGCCCCGCAAGTGTCTCCTCTGCCTCCGCTTCACTGCCGAGCACGCTTACATAGACCGTGCAATACCGAAGATCCGCCGTGACACGCGCGTCGGTCACGGTGGTCATCGCAGAGACGCGGGGATCTTTAATGCCGTTCATCACGACATTCTGAATCTCCTTTCTCACCTCTGCGTTAATTCTTGTGTTTTTAATACTTCCCTTTTTCATGCTTTATCCCTCGGGACCTCGACCATCGCATAAGCCTCGACCTGATCGCCCTCCTGAATATCGTTGAACTTCTCAAAGACGAGACCGCACTCATAACCCGTCGCGACTTCCTTGACATCGTCCTTAAAGCGCTTCAGCGAAGCAAGATCGCCTTCAAAGATAAGATCCTTGCCTCTCGTGATGCGTGCCTTGCAGCCGCGCTGAATCTTACCGTCGAGAACATAGGAGCCCGCAATGGTTCCGATGCCCGAAGCCTTGAAGATTGCGCGGACTTCTGCGTGTCCGATGACCTTCTCCTCGTAGACCGGCGCAAGCATTCCGTTCAACGCGCGCTCCACATCGTCGATTGCCTGATAGATGACCTTGTAGAGACGGAGGTCCACCTGCTCATGCTCCGCGGTCGACTTAGCCGTCGCATCCGCCCGCACATTAAAGCCGATGATGATCGCGTTACTTGCACTCGCAAGCGCCACATCCGACTCGGAGATCGCACCGACACCGCTGTGAATCACCTTAACCTGCACTTCGTCATTCGAAAGCTTGGAAAGCGACTGTTTGACTGCCTCGACAGAACCTTGCACATCCGCCTTGACAATGATTGGAAGTTCCTTCATCTCGCCGGCCTTAATCTGCCCGAAGACATCGTCGAGAGACAGTTTCGCCTTGGTCTCTTCAATCAGCTTATTCTTGCCCTCGGAGATAAAGGTCGCCGCGAAATCCTTCGCCTCTTTATCCGTGTCCATGGCAACCATGATTTCACCTGCATTCGGCACGGCGTTCAGACCCTGAATCTCAACCGGTGTGGAGGGCTTCGCCTCCTTGACGCGCATACCTCTGTCGTTCAACATTGCACGCACCTTACCGGAGCAAGCACCCGCTGCGACATAGTCACCCACATGCAAGGTTCCCTTTTGAACCAAAATCGTGGCGACGGGTCCCTTGCCCTTGTCAAGCTGTGCCTCAATCACCAGGCCTCTTGCGTTGCGGTTCGGGTTTGCCTTGAGTTCCTTCACGTCTGCCGTGAGAAGAATCATGTCGAGAAGGTTATCGATACCTTCGTGCGTCTTCGCGGAAATCGGGCAGATAATCGTATCGCCGCCCCAGTCTTCCGCAACCAGCTCATACTTCATGAGCTCCTGCTTGACGCGCTCAATGTTTGCATCCGGCTTATCCATCTTGTTGACAGCCACAATAATCTCTACATTGGCAGCCTTTGCATGGCTGATTGCCTCAACCGTCTGCGGCATGACGCCGTCATCCGCAGCGACAACCAGAACCGCAATGTCCGTTGCCTCGGCACCGCGCATACGCATTGCCGTGAATGCCTCGTGGCCGGGTGTGTCGAGGAAGGTAATCAGTCTGTCGTGCGCCTTAACCTGGTATGCACCGATGTGCTGGGTAATGCCGCCCGCCTCGCGACTTGTGACCGAAGTCTTACGGATGGCATCGAGAAGCGAAGTCTTACCGTGGTCAACGTGACCCATGACGACAACAACCGGCGGACGGGCCACCATCTTGTTCGGATCTTCATTGTCCTCACGGAGCAACTCCTCGATAACATCTACTTTCTCCTCGCGCGTGCAGAGAATCTCGTACTCAAGCGCAATCTCCTCTGCCTTTTCATAGGCAATCTCGGAATTCATCGTGTACATCTCGCCCTTGGCAAAGAGCTTCTTGATGAGATCCGAAGCGGGGCGCTTCATCATCTTTGCAAGTTCACCGATGGTGAGGGTGTCCGGAAGAATCAGCTCCTTGATTTCCGCTTCTACCTTCTCGGCCTTCGGCTTCTCCGGCATGATGAACGGATGGCGCGTTGCCTTTCCGGTTCTGCTGCCGGACTTGAATCCGTCCTCAGTCTTATGGCGCTTGTCGTTCTTGTCCTTAAAGTTGTTCTTATTCGGTCTGCTGGAGACCGTCTTCTTCACCAGTGCGCTGTCGCCGGAGGCAGAGGCTCCCTGGGCGCCGCCGCGATTTCCGTAACTGCCGCCACCCTGGCCCGGACGCGCACTGAAACCGCCCTGGCCCGGACGTGCGCCTGCCCCCTGGCCGTTGCGGTTGCCGTAACTTCCGCCGCCCTGACCGTTACGATTGCCGTAACCGCCGCCGCTCTGGCCGTTGCGGTTGCCGTAACCGCCACCCTGGCCGTTGCGATTGCCGTAGCCGCCGTTGCCCTGACCGTTTCGGTTGCCGTAACCGCCGTTGCCCTGACCGTTACGATTGCCGTAACCGCCGCCCTGGCGCTGCTGTCCGCCGTTGCGCGGTCCGCTGTTGCCGAGTGCATTCAAACGGCTCTGAATCGCAAGTCTGGTTTCCTCCGCACTTCTACCCTGCGGCAGGCGGCTCGAAACCGCAGTCTTGACCGGCGGACGCGAATCCTCACTCTTCTTTTGCTGCGGCACGACGCTTTCTGCCTTCTTCTCCGTACTATCCTTCGGCTTATCCGCCGGCTTTTCCTGTGCCGGCTTTTCAGCAGCCTTTGCTCCCTCCGGTGCGGCACCCTTTACACGAATCTGTTGTGCGTTCTCCGGACGGAACACGGCCGTAAACTTCTTTTTCTTCTTGGGCTGTTCACCCTGCATCTCGGCTCTCTCCGCCGTATCCTGCTGTGTCTTGCTTTTATCCACTCTCACTGCCTCCGTATTTTTCGGCTTAAAATGATTTCGAATCATGTCGGCTTCTTCCGCCGTCACATTGGACATGGGTGCTTTTTTCTCGCCCTTCTCTTCCAGAAAGGACAGCACCTCTCGGTTGCTTCTGCCGATTTCTTTTGACAGATCGTTAACTCTCATCTTGCTCTCCTCCGATCTGTTCTAATAATGCTAGAACCGCCTTTGTGAATCCCTCGTCACAGAGCGCAAACGAAGCCCGCTGCTCCTTGCCGATTGCTTTTCCGAGCTCCCCCATGGTTGAAAAACAGACAAAGGGAACTTCATAAAACTCGCACTTATTCCGGAACTTCTTTTTGGTCTGCTCGGATGCATCTTCCGCGACAATCACGAGCGTCGCGCGAAAAGACTGAATCTCCCGCTCTGTCATGAACTCGCCGCTGGCGAGTCTTCCCGCGCGCTGAGCCATGCCGAGTGCGCGCAATACCTTAAGTTTTAAATGCTCCGTCTGCTTCCCCATGTCCTTCATTCAGTTTTGTGAACTCCTTTTCAAGTGCGGCATAGACACTGTCATTGACATGCTCACGAAACGCGCGATCCAACCCGCGAGTCTTTTGACAACGCTTCAGGCATGCATTGTCCCGGCAGAGATAAGCGCCTCTGCCGTTGCTGCGTCCGGTGAAATCCAAGCGAATCTCGCTTTCGGTCTCACCCTGCTGCCGCACAACACGAATCAATTCTTTCTTTGGCTTTTTCGCGCCGCAGCCGATGCAGCTGCGCATCGTCTCCTGTTTCACGCGTCACGCCTCCTCGCCGGTCTGCCCCTCTTCGTCGCCTGTCACATCTCCCGTCTGGTAATCGATGCCGTACTCCTCGAAGAGTCCCTCATCTCTCGCCTGGGTCTCCGACTTGATATCGATCTTATAACCGGTCAGCTTCGCCGCAAGGCGGACATTCTGCCCCTCCTTGCCGATTGCAAGCGAAAGCTGGTAATCCGGGACAATGACAATGGCTTCCCTGTCCTCTTCATCCGCAAGTACAAGAATAACCTTCGCCGGACTCAGCGCATTCTCAATCAAAAGCGCAGGATCGTTGTCCCATTTGATGATGTCGATTTTCTCACCGTGCAGCTCATCGACAACCGCACTCACACGCGCGTAGTTCATGCCGACGCAAGCACCGACCGGATCCACGTTTTCATCGTTTGAATAGACCGCCATCTTGGTTCTGGAACCGGCCTCGCGCGCAATGGCTTTAATCTCGACCGTTCCGTCCTTAACCTCACTGACTTCCTGCTCAAACAGGCAGCGCACCAAATCCGGATGCGTTCTCGAAACAGAAATGCGAGGCCCCTTCGGCGCGTCTTTCACCTCGACCACATAAAGTTTGATGTGATCGGTCGGACGGAAAATCTCGCCCTTTACCTGCTCCGACTCCGGCAGCACGGTGTCACACTTGCCGAGGCTCACGGAAATTCCGTTGCCGTTCACATTAAGGCGCTGTACGACACCGGTCACCAGATTATGTTCTTTTTCAAAATAATCGTTATAAATGACCTTGCGCTCTTCCTCACGGATTTTCTGTAAAATCACGTTCTTTGCGATGCCCGTCGCAATGCGCCCGAATTCTCTCGACTTAACTTCCATCGGTACGATGTCTTCAAGTTCGTACTTCGGATCGATCATCTTCGCTTCCGCAAGAGAAATATACATCGCCTTCTCTTCCGCGCGCACCTTCTCCGGAACTTCCTCTACTACGATTTTCTTCTGAATGACGCGGTAGCGGCAACTGTCCGGATCCATGATAACCTCTACGTTGTCAGAGGTACCGAAGTGATTCTTGCAGGCACTGAGCAGCGAATTTTGAATGGCTTCGAGCAAGGAGTCTTTGCTGATATTTTTTTCCTTCTCGAGGAGCTCAATCGCCTCCTTCAGCTCATTGCCGCTCTCAATCGGCTCTTTACTTGTTTTTTTCATGATCTTTGTCGTGTCCTCCCCTATGCTCTCAGAATTTCGGCGCCAGGCGTATGCCTGCGATTTCACTGCGAAGAAAGCTCTTCTCGCCTTCTTCGGTCTCAATTGTCAGTGTATCTTCCGTGTGACCGAGCAATACGCCCGAAAACTCCTTTTGACCGTCCTTGGCCTTAAAGAGTTTTACTTCCACATCTTTGCCCTGCTCGCGCACCAGATCTTTCTCTTTTTTCAGACTTCGCGAAAGCCCCGGCGAACTCACCTCAAGAATATACTCTTCGGGAATAAAATCCTCCCGATCCAACCAAGCGGAGACTGCGCGACTGATTTCCGCACAATCCTCGATTCCGATGCCGCCCGGCATATCACAGAGAATGCGCAGATACCATGTGCCCGCCTCCCTCACATAATCGACGTCCACCACTTCAAATGCTTTCTCATTCTGCAGCGCAGCGAGAAAGTTCTCGGTACGCTCCACATAGCCTTCGCGCTTTCCCAAAGAAAACCTCCTTCTCAGCATGACATAAAAAGTGTGGACCGCCCGGCCCACACTTCTGTCGTTTACCTATGTACGTTTAAACTCTATCACGTTTGTATCCGAAAGGCAAGGAAAAGCACAAGTTTATTTTGTAAGTGCTTCCATCAGTGCATTGCTGCGCTCGATAAATGCCTTCATTCGCTCCGGACTGAGTGTGCCCTGCTGAATGCAGGCAAGATCGTAGAGCTGTTCGCAGAGCTGCTTTGTGAGTCCCTTGGTTTTTGGCTTACGCTCCGCGCTTTCATGCACTTCGACTTCCGCATGTTCGCGTGCTGTCTCCTCAGCTTCGCTGCCGTCTCGCACCACAACCTGCTCCTGTAAGTACTTCACCAGCGGATGCTTCCGATTTAAGACAAGCGTGGCCCCGGAGGCACCGAACATTCCCTCGCTGTCAGCCATGCCGTACTGCCGCATCATGTCCTGCATGCGTCTGGATTCCTCGGAGAGAGTGAGCATTGCCGCAACCTCAGCGTTTTTAAAGCTTTCAAGTTTCACTTGCGGGGCCGCCTCACCGATGGCCTTTTGCACCGCCGAAGCAAGAGCCTTTTCTCTGGTCTCACTCGATTCATCCGCAGCTTCTTCTTTCTCGCACAGAGCCTCGTTTAAATCCGCGTCGATTCGAAGGAATTTTAAGTCCTTATTCTTTGCTTCGAGGCTCTGAATGAACGGCATATCAATGGCGTGAGGCAAAATAACCGCGTCAATATTCTGGCTCTTGAAAAGATCGATATAGCTTCTCTGCTGCTTTTCATCCGTCACATAGAAAATGCGGTTCGGAAAGCGCTCCTCATTCTCTTTGAGGCAAGCTTCCAGCGTCAAATACTTCTTTTCGAGATTCTTAAAGAGCACAGCATCCTTTACCTTCTCCTCAAACTTCTCGTCTTTGAGGCAGCCGTACTGGACAAAGGGGGCAATATCATCCCAATACTTCTCATAGTTCTCACGATCCGTCTTGCACATACCGGTCAGTTTTTCCGCGACCTTCTTCGTGATATAGGCGCTGATCTTCTTGACAAAGCCGTCATTCTGCAGAGCCGAACGTGAGACGTTGAGCGGAAGATCCGGGCAGTCAATCACACCTTTTAAAAGCAAAAGGAACTCCGGAATCACTTCTTTGATGTTGTCCGCAATGAAAACCTGGTTATTGAAGAGTTTGATTTTTCCCTCCGCGGCTTCGTACTCGAGCTCAATATGCGGGAAGTACAAAATGCCCTGCAGACGGAAGGGATAATCCATATTCAGATGAATCCAGAAGAGCGGCTCTCGGTAATCCATGAACACCTTGCGGTAAAACGCCTCGTACTCGTCCTTGCTCACCTCGTTCGGATGCTTTTTCCAGAGAGGCTCGGTGTCGTTAATCGGCTGCGGGCGCTTTTGAATCTTCAGGCGCTCCCGCGCCGGGCTAAGCTCGACAAGTTCCTTACTGCCGTCCTCCTTGGTCTTTTCTTCGACCTCTGCCTCTTCCCGCACGGTCTCAAGCACCACATCATTCTCTCTCTTCTCATCCGGATCGATGAGCTCTGTCTCGGGTGCGGCATCCGCATCCGTGAGATAGATGGCAACCGGCATGAAGCCGCAGTACTTTTCAAGCACTTCTCTGACGCGCGGAAGCTCCGAAAACTCACGGCTCTCTTCGGAGAGATAGAGGGTAATCTCGGTTCCGTGTTCGCTGCGCGTGCCGTCTTGCATACTGTACTCGGTTCCGCCCTCGGACTCCCAATGCACAGCTCCCTCTGCTTCACGGTAAGACTTGGTCTCAATTACAACGCGATCGGCAACCATAAATGCCGAATAAAAGCCGAGGCCGAAGTGCCCTATAATCTGATCCTCATTCGCCTTATCCTTATAAGTCTCAATGAAATCCCGGGCGCCGGAAAACGCAATCTGGTTGATATACTTTTCAATCTCGTCCGCACTCATGCCAACACCGTTGTCCGTAAAGCGTATGCGCCGCTCCTTCGGGCTTACCTCCACCCGAATCTCATAGCGCTCCTGCTCCGGTGCCTGATATTCCCCGATCAGTGCAAGCTTTTTTAACTTGGTAACGGCGTCGCAACCGTTTGAAACCAGCTCACGCACAAAGATATCGTGATCGGAATACAGCCATTTTTTGATGATCGGGAAGATGTTGTCGCTGTGTATCGACAAGCTGCCCTGTTTGTTTTCCATGTTCTTCCACCTCCGAGATGTTTTGTACTTATTATACTACATGTAGAACACAAGTCAATGTAAAAAAGAAGGAGCTTTCGCTCCTTCTTTATCTCAGGCCGCGCTGTTCTTACCTGCGGCAAAGCCCTCAAGCATTGCTTCAAAGGTCGCGTCGTTACCGCTGAACTGCACCCGTAAAGTCTGATTGAGATCCATCCCCATCAGTCCGAGGAAGGACTTTCCGTCGATATAAACACGATTGTAGTTCACATCGATATCAAAAGGACAGTTTTCAGCAGCACGGACAAAGGTTTTGATATCCTCGACCGAATTTAATTTAATATATCTCTCTTGCATGATTGAACCTCCTATCAGCAATCTTAGGAATGTTTCTTAAGATTGGAGGAATTATATCACTGCTTATTCGGCATGGCAAGTGAAATTGTGTGAACATTTTGTGCGTGGCAACTTACTCCTTGCTTTCCGTCTCGGCGCTTGTCGTCTGCTCATCTTCTCGGAAGCCGGGGCCATGATCCTCCTCGGTCTCAACCGAAGCAGCAGCCCGCACCTTACGCACAACACTGCCGGAACCGCCGGTCGAGCTGACTCCCACCTTTCTTCTCTCATCCTCTTCCGCTACCGAAGAACTTTCCGCCCTGCTCTCCGTTGTACTCTCTTCCGTCGTCTTAGCCTCGTTCGCGCTCGTTGTCTCCTCAGCCTTTGTTTCCGGTGCTTCTGTTTCGACCGACGCAGTCCTTGCCTCGGCATTTGCTGCGCTAGCCACTTCCATCAGGGCCTTCGGTTCCTCATACTTTGTACTTGAAACCAAGAAAGAAACCCCGTGAACATAATGTGCATAATATGCTTCGGCATAAGGTATGCGCACGCGACTCATCGAAAGATCCGCGAGGTTATAACGCTCCCAACTGATTCCCCATTCAATCGCGGCTGCTGCCGGAGAACTCCAATCGGTTCTCGCATAGCGTGCAACAAACTCACTCTCCCCGGGTTCCTGCAATAAGAACTCCAGCTGGGTCAGCAAGTCATCATAGGGCTTATTTCGCTCTCTGCAATATGCCTCCAAGCGAACACGGCGCTCAAAGCTCCATTGTCCGAGTCCGTAACCGTTATGGCTTCCGGCCTCCTCAAGCGCGGGATTAATGCCGCTTTCCTGTTGGAAGTTTCCGAGAAGCCCCGCAATTGCGGTTTCTGTCCAACCTCGCGTTTTTAAGTAGCTGTGAATGATATCCGCCGTTCCCAAATTGAGATAGAGCTGATGTGCCCCGTCATTCTCATAGGTGAAGCCCTCAAAGCGGGATCCCGGCGCAGCAATCAGATAGCCCCGCTCGTCCACATAGTAGGAATCCGGAGTCATGCCACCCTTCAGGATATGCCCCAGGCCGTCGACATAACACCAATTTTCGCCGTCCTGTACCCAGCTGTTTCGATAAAGAGCACCGCTCGTTGATGCAAAGTACTCATATTCTCCCTGGTAGAAACGCCCTGTACTCATGCTGCCGTCCGCAGCAAAGTGATAGCGTTCTCCGTCGATTCGAAGAATCTCCCCGTATTCCATGATGCCGGCCGCATTGACATAGTAATAGCGTCCGTCTTCTCCGACAATCCAAGTCCCTGTCTCTCGTTCGCCGGAGGCATTGAGATAAATCCAGCCTGCTGCCGTCTGTTGCCAGCCTGCGCTACTTGCACGCAGCATAAACGCGGAGACACTGGGCGTTTCGCTGCTCTCTGCGGTGATTTGGGCAGCGACTGTCTCACGCACGATATCCTCCGCAGTCTTTTCAAGCGCCGGCCTTTTACCCGTCGCCCACATACTACGCAGACCAAAGGGCAGAATCAGGAATACCCCCACCATACAGGAGATAACCAAAACCGCACGGTGACGCTGCACATACTTCCGAAGCCACAAATTCATATCTTTTCTCATCGTATTATCTTACCTCGTACTTCCACAAGATTTTGAAGATGCAGAAGATGCAGGATTTCGAAGGTAGTATGTCATTCACATTTTGGCTTTTCAAGCTGTCTTGAATTTTATTAAGAATTTGTTGCAAAAATATGGCGTCAAAATGTCAGTCATACCAAGATGCAAATTTCATTGTCGGAAAGCCACAGTCGTGTTAATGCACAAATTTATGTATATATTCCAGGTATATATGTTCATTATTTCACAGGATTTCTATTTAATTTCTGATGTTATAGTCGTAATCACGAAACCATACTGTTCATCTCGTATCTTAGTGCAAAATATGCGTATCTTGCTATACACATAAAAAAAGATGGCAAGCATTGACTGCTTGCCATCCGTTCGCAGAGGAAGAGAGGCTCGAACTCCCGTCTTCGGTTTTGGAGACCAACGTTCTACCACTGAACTATTCCTCTGTGGTTAAGAGCACGCTCTTAAGCACAGGGGCTATTATATCCGTTCCTTCTTTTTGCGTCAAGTCTTTCCGAAAAATTCTTTTAAAAAAGTAAATGCATGGCTTCCTGTATACTCGATACTCCGCAGCACTCGATGTTTTCCACCGCCCTGCACTTCTCTGCATTGGATTTCGGCATGATACAGCGTGTAAAACCGAGCTTAGCGGCTTCACGAATTCGGTATTCCGCAAGCGGCACGGCACGTACCTCTCCGGAGAGTCCCACCTCCCCGAATATAACAGTGTCTGCCTCCACCGCGCGGTCTCGAAAGGAAGAAATAATGGCAATCACCGCAGCAAGGTCTACCGCAGGCTCATTCATTCGCATACCGCCCGCAATATTCACATAGGCATCATAGCGTGACAACGGCAGGCGACACCGTTTTTCCAGCACCGCCATCAGGAGATTCACGCGATTATAGTCGATACCGGCCGCAGTTCGACGCGGCATACCGAAGGCGCTCTCCGTCACCAAGGCCTGAACCTCAAGTAAAATAGGCCGACTCCCCTCAAGCGAGCAGGCAACCACGGCGCCGCTCGCGCCGAGCGGTCTCCCCTCCAACATATAGGCCGAAGGGTTTTTGACTTCTTCAAGGCCCCTCTCGGTCATCTCAAAGACACCGATTTCGTTGGTGGATCCAAAGCGATTCTTGACCGCGCGAAGAATTCGATAGGAAGAACTCTTCTCTCCTTCAAAATAGAGTACGGTATCCACCATGTGCTCAAGCACGCGGGGACCGGCCACCTGCCCCTCCTTGGTCACATGTCCCACAATAAAGATGGCAATGCCGCTGCCTTTTGCAAGTTGCATGAGGGCGTTGGTCGATTCACGCACCTGACTCACGGAACCCGGCGCGGCGCTGATGTCATCACAATACATGGTCTGAATCGAATCGATAATCGCAACGTCCGGTTTTTCGCGGAGCAGTAATTCCCGAATCAAATCCAGGTTGGTTTCGCTCAAGAAGCGCAAATCCCCCTGCATGGCGTTTAAGCGCTCCGCACGAAGTTTAATCTGTCGCAGCGACTCCTCGCCGGAAATATATAGGACCCGCTTCCCAAGTTCCGCAAAGTTCTTGCATACCTGCAGAAGTATGGTTGACTTTCCGATGCCCGGGTCTCCGCCGATCAAAACAAGAGAGCCCTCGACCGTTCCGCCGCCGAGAACACGGTTTAACTCCGAAAACCCGGTGTCGATGCGCAATTCTCTTGCCGCATCGATTTCGCTTAAATGTACCGGGGCCGGAACCCCCGGGCGCCCGGCCTGTATTTTGGCGCGTGACTTTTCCTTGGCGCCCGTCGGTTCTTCTACCAGGGTATTCCACGCCTTGCAGGCGGGGCACTGCCCCGCCCACTTCGGCGATTCAAATCCGCATTCGGCGCAAAAATAAGCTGTGCTCCGCTTCAATCCTTCACCTGATCCTTCTTCGCCACAGTTTTCCGCTTGGGTTTATGCTTGGTCTCAAACGAAAGGCTCGCCTCTTCCCCTTCAAGGACTGCCGGGCAGCTGACCATCACCTGATCACCGGCCTTCACCTTCCCGTCCAGCATAGCCTCCGCAAGCTTATCCTCCAGTTCGTTCTGAATCGCTCTGCGGAGCGGACGCGCACCATACTTCGGATCGTAGCCCTTCTCAATCAGAAACTCGCGCGCACTGTCATCAAAGGAGAGCTTGATTTCCATCTGATTTTCACTGCGCTTCTCGATATTCCGAAGCAGAATATCCACGATTTGCTTCATATTGTCGCGATCCAACTGGTGGAACACCACAATCTCATCGATGCGGTTTAAGAATTCCGGCTTGAAGAGACGGCGAACCTCATCCATCACACCGCCCTTCATGTTTTTATAGTCGGTCTCCTTATTCTCCTGTGCCGCAAAGCCCAGGGTCTTCGGCGCAATGATGCGGGAAGCTCCGGCGTTACTCGTCATAATGAGGACAGTATTCTTAAAGTCGATTTTTCTGCCCTGCGAATCCGTGATATGCCCGTCGTCCAACACCTGCAGGAGGATATTAAACACATCCGGATGCGCCTTCTCAATCTCATCAAAGAGAATGACCGAGTAGGGATTTCGTCTCACCTTCTCCGAGAGCTGTCCTCCCTCCTCGTAGCCGACATAGCCGGGCGGCGAACCTACAATCTTTGAGACCGAGTGCTTCTCCATGTACTCACTCATGTCGACACGGATCAATGCCTGTTCGGTTCCGAACATCGCCTCGGCGAGAGCCTTCGAAAGCTCGGTTTTACCGACTCCGGTCGGTCCGAGGAAGAGGAAGGAGCCGATCGGGCGGTGCGGGTCTTTGAGACCGACACGGCCACGGCGAATCGCGCGGGATACCGCACTGACAGCTTCTTCCTGACCGATAACGCGCTCATGGAGGATGGACTCCAATTTCTTTAAGCGCTCATTCTCTTCTTCTGTCAGCTTCTTGACCGGAATTCTGGTCCAGAGCGAAACCACATCGGCGACTTCGTTCTCACCGACCACAAGCTTTCGCTCCCGTCTCGCCTTGGTCCACTCCTCTTTGATCTTGCTGATTTTCTCTTCTTTCTTTTCCTGGCGCTTCTTCAGCTGCCCCGCGCGCTCAAATTCTTCCGCGCGCACCGCCTCTTCCTTCTGGCTTTCCAATTTGGTAATCTCCTCGGAAAGCTTTTTGATTTCCGAGGGCTCCGCATAATCCGCAAGGCGCAGGCGGGACGCAGCTTCGTCGATGAGGTCTATCGCCTTGTCCGGCAGGAAACGATCGGAAATATAGCGCGCCGAAAGCTTCACGGCTTCCTTGATTGCCTCGTCGGTAATATTCACCTTGTGGTGAGCCTCGTAACGCGGGCGCAGCCCCTCCAGAATGCGCACGGATTCCTCTTCGGTGGGCTCCTCAACCGTAATCGGCTGGAATCTTCGCTCAAGCGCGGCATCTTTCTCAATGTGCTTCCGATACTCCTCAATCGTCGTTGCACCGATCAACTGCAACTCGCCGCGCGCAAGAGAGGGCTTCAAAATATTGCTTGCATCCATGGTCCCCTCTGCGGAACCGGCACCGATAATCGTGTGAATCTCGTCGATGAAGAGCAACACATTTCCGGCCTGCATGACTTCCTGCAATACCTTTTTGATGCGCTCCTCGAATTCACCGCGGTACTTGGAGCCCGCAATCATACCGGAGAGATCCAGTGTAACCAAACGCTTCTCGGCCAGTGTTTCGGGGACTTCACCGTTTACGATGAGCTGCGCAAGTCCCTCAACCACTGCGGTCTTTCCGACACCCGGCTCACCGATGAGGCAGGGATTGTTTTTGGTTCTGCGGCTCAAAATCTGCATGACGCGCTGCATTTCCACACTTCTTCCGATGACCGGATCCAACTTGCCCTGGCGCGCAAATTCCGTGAGATCGCGCGAATACTGATCGAGCGTCGGTGTCGGCGCCGCCGAAATGCTGTGCGGGCCGCCCTGTATCTGCTGCGGAATATCCTCGGGACTGTGCTTTTCTCCCATTGCGCGCATCAAATCCACATAGAGCTTCTGAATATTAACGCCCATCGTGTAGAGCAGCTTGCTCGCAACACAGTTCTTTTCCTTCAAAATCGCGAGAAGAATGTGCTCCGTTCCGACCTGCGGCGCCTGAAAGCGCTCCGCAGCCGATTTACTGTACTCCAAGACCCTGCGCGACATCGGCGTATACTTCGGCTCTTCCGCAAGCTTTACGCGTTCCACCGAAGCCAGCATTTTGTCCATCAGCGCAAGTACACGCTTTTCCGTCGCCTCATTTTCAATGAGAACCTGTCCGGCAACGCCGCTGCCCTGGCGCACGAGCCCGAGGAGCAAATGCTCTGTTCCGATATAACTATTATGCAGTTCCTCTGCCGCGCGGTGTGCGTATTCCAGTGCTTCCTGCGCCTGCTCGGTAAAATAATCTGCCATACAAACTCCTTCCTGTTACACGCTGCGTTACTCAGCGCTCAATCAACTCCGGCAACATCCTTCTCAGATAATTCGCACGGAGTATATCTATTTTTTCCCGATCGACCGGCTCTTTTTCCGCCGCAATCAAATTGGAAGGCTGTACTCCGAGATACAGCGCATAGATACTCAATTCCTGTTCGGTCCTCGCAAGCCCGTCCGTAATTCCGGCCATCACAGCCGAGAGATTGCGGAGTGCCTCTCGTATGCTGACCCGTCTCGCATACTTCAAAAAGCCATAGGCGCGGAACACCTCATCCGTTCGTTCCAGGCGATTGGATTCGATTGAATAGGTTCTGAGTTTCTCCTCTTCACTGTTTAACTGCATTGCGGTCTTCTTGACCAAGTTCATGATTTCCTGCTCGGATACGCCGAGCGTGCGTGCATTGCTGAGATCGAAGAGCGAACCGTGGTTTTCCTTACCGTCGCCGTAGACTCCGCGGATATTAACGCCGAATTGCCCGAGAGACTCCAAGAGCTTCGGAAACTGCTTGCTCTGCGCAAGCATCGGCAAATGCAAAACGATATTTGCGCGCATTCCCGTGCCGACATTGGTCGGAAAAGAAGTGAGATAACCGTAATGCGCGTCAAACGCGTACTCAAACTGACGATTCATATAATCGTCCAGCCGATCGATATTTCGGTAGAGCTCCTCCATTCCGAGATTCGGCCCCATAAGCTGGAGGCGGATATGGTCATCCCCGTTTAACACCAGCGAAAGATTCTCACTCTCCGATAAAAACAGTCCCACCGGCGCCTTTCGCTCTAAAATACTGGAACTCAGTACACGGCGCTCGCGCATGGCCATACGGCGTATCTCCGGAACTTCCGTGAGGAGACAGTCTCGTACATTCTCGTGCTGCTGTAGCGGGAGTTCCTGAAGGGCGTCCCGCATGCGCTGAACCATTTCGCTCGCCTCGTCATTTCGAAGCCGTCGCGGAAAGTGATATTCCGACCAGTTGCGGGCGAGACGAATCCGGTTCGATACATAATACTTTCCGGGCTCCATCTTGACCTGCTCATACCACTTAAGCATCGCCGTCCTCCTTTTCCAGAGCTCGTATCCGGTCGCGGATTTCCGCCGCGCGAACGTAATTCTCCTCTCGTACGGCCGCGTTCAATTGAACACGCAAACCTCGAATCTGAATGCGTCTCTCGACTTCGGGAGACGAGGCGGGAGCCACAGCTGTCTCTTTCTCACTGCCCTCGTTGACCGCCATTTCTCGCGCCTCGGATTCCGGGCGCATGCGAAGGCCGTACTTGGGGCGTTTTCCCTTGTGAATATCGGATCCCTGTAACTGTTTGATATTATCGCGCATCAGCACATCGAACACTTCATAACAGCTCGGGCAGCCGAAACGCGACTGCCGCACAAAATCCGTATAGCGCGTCTTACAGTCCGGACAAATCACCCGGTCATAATCCACCTTCTTCTCTTCGCTCTGTCCGGTAAAAAAGGCCGACAACATGACTCCGAAGGAAAGATCATCCTCGAAATCAACCAGGTCGCTTCCGATATTCATCTTCCGCGCACAGGACTCACAGAGCCGAAGTTCTGTCTTCTCCCCGTTCGTTCCGAATTCCCGGTAAAGAATGGTCGCCTCTCGTTTTTTGCATCGCTCACATAACATTGCTCACTCCTCCGCTTCACATTTACTGAAAGCGTCGTACAAGCCGTCTACCAGCTGGTGAGCCTCATCACGACTCACTCCGTTACAAATCCCGCGCGCCAGACAGACCGAAAGTTCTCGTTTCATATCCTCCAGTACACGAAGTTTGTCCATATCGATAGAGATGACGGCACCTCTCCGCCGATCCAGTTTGATGAAGCCCTCTTGGCGCAATATGTTATACGCCTTATTTACCGTGTGCATATTGATTCCGACCAAATCTGCCATCTGTCGCACCGAGGGGAGAGAATCACCCTCCTGAAACTGCTCCATCGCGATTCCAAGTATAATCTGGTTGATCAGCTGGATATAAAAAGCCTCATCGCTGTTAAAATCAATACATAATTTCATATCCACACCTCTCTGCTCAAACTGTTACATGAATTATATAACAGCCTACAGTTCCCGTCAATGCGACGAAGACACAAGTTCTCCGAAGAACAAAGGAGCGGGAGTACCTCGCAATCTGCGAAGTGCCCCGCTCCCTGCTTTCATTCAACGTTTCAATCAGAGCTCGATATTCTCAAAAACACCCTCGTCTGCGGCATTCTTTTTACCGCTCACGGACTTAGCCTGCGCAGTAATTTCATCCGCCGTGCTACGTGCTTCTTCGAGTGTCTCTCTCACCTGTTCACTCATATTGAGCTGCGGCAGTACACGTGTCGGCCCCAAATCCTCCGCAGTTTGATCCGTCCCTGCCGTTTCCCCCATCTCGAGAATTGCTTTCTGTGCCTCGCCGAACGGGACGGTTTTCTGTTCCGCAATATCCTGTGCGGTCGCTTCTCCCGAAACCACTTCTTCGGTATGGGTCTCTACTTCTTCTGTCGCTGTCTGACGAAGTGCTTCTTCCTCTTGGCGACGCAACTGCTCTTCCGCCTCACGTGCGGCTCTTCGCTCCGCTCTCCGCCGCTCTCTCTCAACGAGATCCGGGGACTTTCTACGCCCGCCACGCAAAAAAGCATAGACCGCAGCGGCAATGGCAAGCACAAGCGCAACGGTGAGTCCCACGATCTTGCGATGCGAAACCTTATACTGCGCCCGTAAGAGTTCGGCCGTATTCTGACCGGGGCCGTCGCCCGGGAAATAACGCTGCAGGGTCTTCTCAACTAAGTCAAAACGATAAAAGCCCTTCTCGCCCTTGGCATTCATGCCGTAAAAGACACAATAATTCTGTCCCTGATCTTTCTGACCGATGTAGCCGTCCACTGATTTTCCGTTCAGCGTGACTTGCTGCACCACCAACCCCTCCGGGGCCGCAACTCCCTCCGCAAGCGGAACCACGGAAACTGCTTTGGCGGTGGCTCCAACCTGTACATAGGGCGACCAACTTCTGCTGGTGTCATCGTAGAAATAGAGATTACCGCTGCCTCCCTCCGCAAACAGATAAAGAAGGTGTAGGTGCTCATCCGGTCCTCTTCCGGCCTGTACGCTTCGATTTCCGTAGATGAAGTTCTCGCTTTCATAACCGGCGGGAAGCAGCGTCTGATCAAAGGTTTCGGCAATGCTGTATACCGTTCCGCCTATGGTCACGTGTTCGCTGTCTTCGATCGGCGCTGTCTCCGGCGTTGCTCCCTCCTGCTTGGTCACCGTAATCGTATAAGTTCCGAGTGCACTGTCATCACTGCCGACAACCGCTACCTGAATTGTATTTTCACCGAGCTTCAGATTTTCGTTTCCGCTCACATTGACCTTCGCGCCCTCTGCTGCCGGAACCGCAGTGACCGCAATGCGTGTTACATCTTCGCCGACCACGGCGGTGTATGCGGTATTGCCGGCACTGAAGTCCGGATTCAGGGTACCGGGGGACAGACTCAGACTGCTGAGGGGTCCCGTGGCCTCCGTCGGCGCAGCGGCAGTCTCGACTGTACTACCCGCAGCAGCTGCCTCACTCGCCGCACCCGCAGCGATTGTCACCGATGCGCTGCCCTGATGCGAAATTGTCGCAGCCTGACTGCTTCCGTCTTCGAGCTTTGCGCTCTTAACCTGAACGGATGACGTCCCCTCCTGAAGTGCCTTAAATTTCAGGCTGTAATAGACATCCGCTTCACTGCCGCTGCTCTTCACACTGATTTCGCCGCCGCTGCTGCTCGCGCTGTCGCCGCTCACAAATTCCATCTTCTCGCTGTCGTAGCCGAGCGCAATGTCCGTAGTTGCAATGGCTCCGTCACCCTGTACATGCATGGAGACCGTAAACTCTTCTCCCACCTTGGTGCTCGGATCAGAAAACTGAATGTTTGCGCTCAGCGCAAAGGCACTCAGTTGAATTAGAGCGCTGAACATCGCGGCAGTAGCGCCGCAGACAAAAGCTCGAGTCACGCTTCCTCGCTTCATTCTGTCCTTTCCTCTCTTTCCGTCCCTTTCAGGGGAATCTAAAATCCATCTCATTTTAACACGAATCCCGGGTGAACTCCAGTACTTGAAACAGCGCCTCAAAGACACCGATGGGCGATTATATATTCACCCTTATCGAATAGGCTTTTACGAAAACTTTGAATCCCCGCACGAAAAAGAGCGGGCAAGCACCCGCTCTTACGATTTTCAATTCGGCTGAGCCGCCGCACTCTCCGGCATGTCCGTATAGACCGGAATCCGGAAGGTATGCTTTTTCTGTTTGAGCTCCTCGGTATAAGCCTCGCCGAGCTTTCTGCCCTCTTCCGCAGCCGCCTGCACATTGGTCATGTATTGATGCTCGTAGCGTCCCTTCTCCGTCACATTGAATTTCTTCAGATAGAAGGTATCCTGCCCGCTCTTCAGATAGTTGTCACCGTAATACTTTGCGCCCCCGATGATGGCCTTCTCCGGCGTATTCCAAGGCTTTCCGTAAGTGACATCCACAAGGCTCGCCCACCAAAGACCGCGCTCGGTCGGGGTCTTATCGCCGTCCTGAAAAGCCTGAGCATTGAAATAGTTATAAAATCCCGGGTATTTCGGATTCTTTCCGCTGATCAGACCGCTGCCGCCCTTGCGTCCCTGCTCCTGAATCAACATCGCCGTTAACACATAGGGGTTCACGCCCGAACTGTTTGCCGCATCCATGATGGTGGAGATATAGTCAACACCGACCGGATTGGAGCCGCTGCCGTCACCCGATACCGTTCCGCCACCGCCGGAACCTCCGGACTGCGAAGTCGTGCTGTTCTGCGAAGTCGTGCTGTTCTGCGAAGCTCCGGTTGCACCGCGGCGAATGACACCCTGGATATCTGCCTCAATGCGCTGACTCTCTGCATCTCCCTCAACCGAGACATCGTACGGATGCACTTCTTCGAGTCGCGAAGTTTCCTGCACTTCTACAGCGACTTTCTCCGCCACAGCTTCCTCACCCTCGAATGTATCCGAAGGTTCGGCAACAGATGCTTCCGCGGCTGCAGGCTGTACTTCTCCGTAAGTTTGCTCCGACTCTGCAGCCGAAGACGACTCATCCGAAACAGTCTCGCCCTGCTCCTCTACGGATGCTGCAAGACGGTCGCGCGGTGCACCGGCAAGCACACCGATTGCACGCTCCTCCTGCTTTGTGCCGCTCTCTCCGCGCGTCGGCACGGCGGGTCTGTTTCCGTTTGCCGCGGCCTGACTCTGCTGTTCCTGCTCAGAGAGAGGCGCCTCTCCGACTTGCACGTTTTCGCTGTCCCGCGGAGTTCCCGGAGCCGCCCAAAGGACAGCGCTCGGACTCTTTCCGCTGGCGCCGGCGACTTTTGTCGCCTCCGAAATACCGCTGTCCGCGGAACTGCTCTGATTTTCGACCACAGAGCGACTTCCGACAACACTTGCACCGCTTTCGGTCAAGAAAGAATTTGCCGCCAGCATGCGAACCCCCTCCGCATTCTGACTTGCGGGATCATAGCCCTGGGTCTGAAACTGAAAAACGTAGCGACTGTCCAAAAAGTTTCTGGGATCCATGTAATACCCGATAATATCGGAATTCGCCGCAACCCAGGCACTCGTATCAAAGCCCTTCCAAGTATTGGTTGCAGCATTGTAGGCAGCCGCATCTTTCGACTTCCAACTGTCCTTGCTTGTGGTGTAAACCAGATTCCTGCCGAGTTTACTCTCCTCTCGCACCGCTTCCTGCCAGCTGAGCCCTGTCTGATGAGCTTTGAACTCCCAGTTCGGATACTTCGCGTGAAGTTCTCTCAGCTTCTGCTTGTAGGACTCCGGAAAGCCCTCTGCCGCCAGCTGCTGTTCAAACGCCGCATCGCTCTTCGTTGCGGCCATACTCTGTAAGACCTGTGTCGGTAAAAACGGCGTCAATAAGCTGAGTGCAAGAATTGCGGCCTGCGCAATCCGCTTTGCTCTTTTTCCGTTCACTGCGCTTTATTTCCCCCTTATATGTTAAAGCATGCAGAAAACTGCCGCGCCGAAGAAAACACTCCGGGGCGGCAGTCGTTTTCGTTACTCTCAATTACACCGGATATACACCGTTTGCCGTATCCGCCTTATTCATATCCACACCGCTCTGCTGCGCCTGTCGATACTTAAAGAAATCAAGCGCGACCTGCGGGAACAGAGCATACGAGAGGACATCCTCTTCCTGCTGCTTCCACGGTCCGACTTCTTCCTCGAACTTCGGGAGCTGCGGCGGAATCAAATCTGCGGGACGGCAGGTAATCGGCGTTTCATCGCCGATAATCTGCTTCTGGATCTCGGGATCCACCGGACGCACCGACTGACCGAACTCACCCATGACAAGCTTTCTGGACTCCTTCGGCACCATCTTGTAGCGCTGACGCATGAGGACATTCATCACGGCCTGAGTACCGACAATCTGAGACGACGGCGTAACCAGCGGCGGCTCGCCGAAGTCCTTGCGGACACGCGCAACTTCTTCGAGCACATCCGGAAGCAAATCTTCCTTGTGAGCCTCGGTGAGCTGCTTCAGGAGGTTACTGAGCATACCGCCCGGAACCTGATAGCGCAGCGTGTTGATGTTGACGCCGAGGAGCTTCGGGCTCAGAAGTCCGTTCGCAATGTACTTCTCGCGGATCTTGGTGAAGTACTTTGCAATCTCCGAGAGCTTTTCGATATCAAGTCCCGTGTCATACGGCGTTCCCTTTAAAGTCTGCACCAAAACCTCGGTTGCCGGCTGGCTGGTTCCGAGGGCAAGCGGCGAGATGGCCGTGTCAATAATATCCGCCCCTGCCTCGATTGCCTTCAGGAGTGTCATCGAAGCGACACCGGAGGTGTAGTGCGTGTGTATGTCTATCGGGAGCTTGGTCGACTCCTTGAGCGCCTTCACGAGGTCATACGCCTCATACGGTGTCAAAAGGCCGGACATGTCCTTGATGCAGATGGAATCCGCGCCCATATCCTCAATGCGCTTCGCCAGGCCGACCCAGTACTCAAGCGTATAGGCGTCGCCAAGTGTGTAAGAAAGAGCAATCTGTGCCTCTGCACCTTCCTTCTTGCACGCATTGACCGCTGTCTCCAGATTGCGAAGGTCATTCAGACAGTCAAAAATACGGAGGATGTCGATACCGTTTGCCACAGACTTCTGCACGAAGTACTCAACGACATCGTCCGCATAGTGGTTGTAACCCAGAATATTCTGGCCACGGAACAGCATCTGTAACTTCGTCTTCTTGAAACCCTGCTTCAAAAGGCGCAGTCTCTGCCACGGATCCTCATGCAGGAAACGAAGGCAGGAATCGAAGGTCGCTCCGCCCCAGCATTCAACCGAACGATAGCCGATCTCATCCATCTTATCGATGATGGGCAGCATTTCCTCAGTCGTCATTCTGGTTGCAAAGAGGGACTGGTGCGCATCGCGAAGCACGGTCTCACAAATTTGAACCGGTTTTTTCTTCTCGTTATTCATCTATATTCTCCTTGCGCTAGTCTCACGCGAAAGATAAGCATCCGGCCGACGAAACACCGGCTATCGCTCGCCGTCTGTGCACAACAAGACAGCGTTTGCCTTGTCATGCATTCAAACGGCATCCACGGAGTTAAGTATATCGCCTTTCGGACAATTCATGCCGCACTTATTTTACGCCGAAAATCGCCATAAAAGTTCCGGCAGCAACCGCCGTACCGATGACACCTGCGACGTTCGGTCCCATTGCGTGCATCAGAAGGAAGTTAGTCGGATCCGCCTCTGCACCTACCTTCTGGGATACGCGTGCGGACATCGGCACAGCCGAAACACCCGCCGAACCGATCAGCGGATTTACCTTTCCGCCTGTCAACTTGCACATCACTTTTCCGAGCAAAACACCTGCCGCGGTTCCGAAGGCAAAGGCCACAAGGCCAAGGAACACAATCTTCAGCGTGTCCGCCTTCAGGAAAGCTTCCGCGCTGGTCGTTGCACCGACAGAAGTGCCGAGCAGAATGACAACGATGTACATAAGCGCATTGCTCGCGGTATCGGTAAGCTGTCTCACAACACCGGACTCACGGAACAGGTTGCCGAGCATCAGCATTCCGATGAGCGGTGCCGTAGTCGGCAGAATCAGGCTCACAATCACGGTGACGACAATCGGGAACAGAATCTTCTCGAGTTTCGAGACCGGTCGAAGCTGAGCCATACGAACCTTGCGCTCTTTTTCCGTGGTCAGCGCGCGCATAATCGGCGGCTGGATAATCGGAACCAAGGACATGTAGGAGTAAGCCGCAACCGCAATTGCGCCGAGATACTCACTCTGCCCCATCTTACCGGCAAGGAAAATGGACGTCGGTCCGTCGGCACCGCCGATGATGGAAATCGCAGCCGCCGCCTTACCGTTGAAGCCGAGAAGCACCGCCAGCAGGTAAGCCGCATAAATTCCGAACTGCGCCGCTGCACCGAGCAAGAAGCTCATCGGGTTTGCAATCAGCGGACCGAAATCCGTCATCGCACCGACACCCATGAAGATGAGCGGAGGAAGAATACCCCACTCGTCAAGCTGATAGAAATAATGCAGGAGTCCGCCGCTTCCATCCGCGGACTTTGCCGGATCCAGCATAATATCAGGATAAATATTCACCAGAAGCATACCGAACGCAATCGGAACAAGGAGCAGAGGCTCAAAACCTTTCGCAATCGCGAGATAGAGAAAGGTGAGAGCCACCGCAATCATGATGAGGTTTCCGAATGTGATGGAGAAAAATGCGGACTGATGGATAAGATTGCTGAATGTATTGGTTAAATACGCCATCTTATTTTCTCTCCTCTTTGGGGCGCCTTAGGCGCCGCCCGCTTAATTCAAAGTTGCCAACACCTCGCCTGCCTCTACGGACTGATTCACGCTGACATTGATGCTTGCGATGGTGCCCGCTTCCGGAGCGACAATCTCGTTCTCCATCTTCATTGCCTCGAGAATCATGATGGTCTGACCTGCCTCAACGCTGTCACCGACCTTCTTCTCGACGCTCAGAATCTTACCCGGCATCGGGGACTCAACGGTGATGCTGCCTGCCGCGCCGCTCGGTGCTGCTGCCGGAGCCGGAGCCGGTGCGGGTGCTGCAACCGGAGCCGGTGCCGCGACCGGTGCAGGTGCCGCAACCGGAGCCGGAGCTGCAACCGGAGCTGCCGCCTGCTGGAATACCGGCGCTGCCGGAATGGTCACAACCGGAGCACCCTGTGCCGCAGCGGTGATCCCCTCTTCAACCTGCACAACATAGACCTGTCCGTTCACGGTGATGGTATAATTCTTCATTTTGATTTCCTCCTAAATTTGCGTATGTTTTTCAATGAAACTACTTCTGTAATGCAAGTTGTTAACGTCTTCTTCTCTTGCCGTTTCCGCGTCTTCTGAGCGACTTAACAACCAAGCCGTCCGGCCCCGGATCCTCACCCTCGGCCGCAAGTGCGGCTGCCGTCAAAACAGCAAGCGTCTGTGCGTCAATCTGCGGCTCTTCCGCCGCCGCCACCGCTGCCGCAAGCACCGCAACAGTCTCGGCGGAAACCGCGGTATTCGCAACATCCTCAACCACCGGCAATTCTTCCGGAGCGGAAATGCACTGCACCTGCGTTCCCTCTGGCACCTGTGCCGCCTTAACCTGCTCGGCACTGATACGCTTGGAGACATTCCGCGCGCTCTTCGGCATGCACTGAATCGCCGCGACCTTCTCCTGATACTCCTTCTCTTCCTTCTCAATCGCCTCTTTCCGACTCACCCACTCGTGGATATACTTGAAGCGGCTAATCAGAAAGGCAATGAAAATCAGCACCGCGAAGACAGTACCCATGCCGATAATCAAGTTGAGTCCCGCACTTTCGAATTTCTCCGTGAGTGTCTCTACCTTGTCAAAACTGAGCTCGGTGACATCTCCGCTCTCTACGTTATAGCCCATGTGCGCGATAATCTCACGCTCACCGCAGTGTGCCTTAACCGTCACCAAAATGTTTTTGTCGTCCACTTCCTTCGGATAGGCTTCATCCAAAGAAGTCATGGGACCGACACTTTCCCGTATGCTCTTCCAGCTCTTTAAGCCGTCCGCCATCTTTACTTCGCCGCGCGCCTCGAACTCGTCGATATAGTTCTGTAGGAGCGCCTCATCAAAGCTCATGATGGCACCGATATTCTTCTTGGCACCCTCCGTTGCGGAGTCCAGAACTCTCTGATCAATCTTCGCAAGTGCCGAGAACGGAATCATGAGTGCAAGCGAGAGGCAAAGTACCGCGGTGAGAAGAAACTGTTTTATTCTCTGCTTCATCCCGATACCCCGCTCAAACCGTGCCATGTTTCTTGGCCGGAATTTCCTCATTCTTTGTGAAGAGCATCTCAAATGCTGCAATTACGCGCTTTCTCGTGGTCTCGGGCGCAATGATATCGTCGACATAGCCGCGCTTTGCCGCGCTGAGCGCCGAGCCCTGCTTCTCCAAGTAAAGAGCCTTCTTTTCCTCAAAGAAAGCAGCCTTGTTCTCAGCCTTCTCGAGCTCTGCCGCATAGAGAATCTTGACCGCATCTCCCGCGTCAAGCAGTGCAAGCTCTGCGTTCGGCCAAGCATATACAATGTCTGTGACCGCTCGCGGTCCGAAGACATTTGCAAGCATGCCGTGCGCCGTACCGTTCAGCACAGTCACCTTCGGTACCGTCGCCTCTGCATAGGCATTAATCAGCGCAGCAACCGCCTGCGGAAGACGTCTTTCGTTGCAGAGTGTCTTTTCAAAGCCCTTGCTGTTCACCAGCGTGAGCATCGGAATGCTGAACGCATCGCAGAACTTTGCAAAGCGTGCCGCCTTCTCGACGCCGCGGAAACAGACTTCACCGGAAGCAGCTGCGATTGCACCGACCGTGCAACCGTTCAAACGAACGAAAGCCGTGTTCACCGAGCAACCATAATGCTGTCCGGGCTCGCAGACAAAGCCGTCATCCGAAATAGCACGTAACACGCCTGCGCCGGAAGCCTGCACAACTTCCGGAACCAGACGGTTCAGGCTGTCCTCACAGTCACCGTAGGTATCATCGTCATCGTTGCTGGACGGCAGAATACCCACCAATGCACGGATGCCCGCCGCGATTTCCTCCTGCGTGCCGACAAAGTCCGCCGTACCGCTCTCCTCGCTGCGGAATTCCGCCGATGCGGTATCCAGTTCCGCCTCTGTGTTGCCGGAGATTGCGTTCGGCGCATGGAAGAAGAGCTTGGCGTCCTTTTCCATGAAGGTAAAGTCTGCAAGCGCCGCGCTGACCGCAAGGCTTCCGCCGCAGAGACCGTATACCGCCTGAATCTGCGGCACAACACCGCTCGCGAGTGCCTGTTCACGGTAGAGCGCACCGAATGCAAACAGTGCATCCGTTGCTTCTGCCAGTCTCACACCCGCACAGTCAATGAGTCCAATGACCGGTGCTCCCATTTTGACTGCGAATGCATACAGCCGTCGAATCTTTTTCGCGTGCATCTCACCCACGGAGCCGCCGAAAATCTCGGGGTCCTGTGCGTAGATGTACACGAGTTTGCCGTCGATGGTTCCGTAACCGGTCACGACGCCGTCCGACGATGCTTCCTCAGAAGCTGCGCCGAAGTCTGTACTCCGCGCCGTCACATAAGCGCCGAGCTCCACGAAACTGTCCTGATCCAGTATCTCGCGGATTCTCCGGGCCGCCGTCGAATCATTGATATGACTCATATTGCAACCTCCGTTATACAATTTTAGCCGATTGTCATCGTACATATTTTAGAAGTTTTGCATAAAAAAAGCAAGTACTTCGGCGCTTCTGAAGTACTTGCCTTTTTCGATATCTGCTATCGTTCTGCGGAAGATGTAGCACTTTTTTCGAGGCTCATTCCCACGCTTTGTACTTTCCCGTAAATCCGACTTCTCCTGTCTTCGGAAGGCGGCGCTTTCTCTTCTTGTCGCCGCTTGTCTGCTTCTTTCTGCGGCTGCCGCTTCCGCTGTCAAGCTTTTCGCTCTTCTTGCTGTCCGCAGAGCGCTTGTTCGGATCCGTGTTTTGCGGCTTGTCCGTCGCATCGGAATCGCCGCTCTGTGTCGGCGTGGTCGCAATGTTAGTGCTCGGCGTCGGCGCGATGTTGCTGCCTCTGCCGTTGCCGTGGCTGCTGCTTCCTCTGCCGCTGCCGCCGCGACTTCCGCCTCCACCGCCGCCGCTTCCGCCGGACGTGTTGTCGCTGTCGGAGTCGTCGTACATCGCAAAGAGCGTAATGTCGTCGTAGACCGGCTGACTAAAGTCGTAAGGCTGTCCGTCCAAATACCAGCCGATGAACTTACCGTAGCTTCTCACCGGCTTTCGAATCGGTTCACTCGCCGTCAGGCCCTCGCGCACGGTCTGGCTCTCGAAGGGTCTCCAAGCGCCGTTGCCGTCAAAGCTCACGATATAGTTCGGCTTCTCGAACTCGTTCGTAAAGACCGCCTCCGTCACTACCTGGCCTCTCTTCTCCATGGTCCGGGTCGCATTGAGGACAGAACCGCTCTGCGTGACCACATAGGTCACGGTCACCGGATCCGGATCGAAGCTGAAACCGCGTCTGCCGATCGGCAGCTCGGAGATTTCGTAAACGTAGGTGCCCGGCAAACGGAAGGTGATGTCTCCGAATTCGCCCTCTCCCGCACCCGCAATGACAAGCTGCATTTCTTGACTTCCGCCCGCCGCAAGCGGCATCGGGAGTACCCCTGCTGCCTCCGGTGCGGTCGTACTGACTGCACGGAGCAAGAAGGTGAAGTTACCGGCATTGTGCGGCACCGCACCGGTAATCACTTTCTTGACCGGCGGGTCGTGAAGAACTGCGGGGCTCGCAGGGTTCCAGACCGCATAGAGGGTCACGGTCACGCCGTCCGAAGTCGTGAGATTCGTGACCGGCTGCCCATCCGCATAGTCAGGCGTCGTTCCGCCCGACGTGCGGCTCCAGCCGCCGAAGGTATAGCCCGGTCTCGCGTACTGATTCGGCGGAAGCGGGTTCGTATCTCCGCCGCCGAAGTGCGAATCCGTCATGCTGCCGACGGAATGCGACGTGCCGGAATCATAGCGCACCGTATAGCGCTTTTGGCGGTAGACCGCGTGCACCGTGAGATCTCCTGTCAGCGGCTCGTCAAAGTTATAGCTCGAGCCGTCCGGCTTTGCCCAGTGATCAAAGACATAATTCGTCTTGTTGTCCGGGCGCGCGGGTTCGGTCGGCGTGCTGCCGTGAACCGCATTTGTATCCTGCGTGATAATCGCGTTCTGATGCCCCGGATCCGCATCCGGTGCATCCAGCACCGTCACGGTGTAGTGGCGCATGTTCCAGCTTGCGCTGAGCATGAGGTCACCGGTCACCGGCGTCGTAAAGTTTGCCGGGCTTCCGTCCGGGTTCTGCCAGCCGCCAAAGTCAAAGCCCGGGCGGGATCCCGCCGGAGAGCCGCCTACTGTGGGAGGCGCAACGACCGGGTCGCCGTAGACAATGACCTGCGGTGCCGGGGTAACGCTGCCGCCGTTTGCGTTAAAGCTCACGGTATAGCGCGGCAGGAGGTAATCGTTCGTAAACTTCGGCTCTGTCGCCGTTGTGTAGGCAACCGGTGCCGAAAAGGCACCTCCTGCTGTCTGCTTCTCAATTGTCACACTGCCGTTCATCACCGTTCCGGCCTGCGTGATGTGGTAGGTAATGCGATACACGGCGCTATCGTACGTGTAGCTTCCCTGCGCCGCAGCCGGGGTACCCGGCGTGGTAGCAGATCCTTGGAGCTCTCTGAGCTCGTAGACATAGTCACCCGCAAAGAGGAAACGCAAAGAACCGATCGGGAGGGCACCCGCACCCACTCGGTTTACCGTGAAGGTCTGCGCGCCGTGTGCCGCTGTCGGCATGGGCAGGGTGCTCATGCCGGGAACCGTCGTGCTGACTGCCTTGAACTCAAAGTTAAAGGTCTCCGCTGCGAGCGGGGTCGTTTCACCGGTCGCAAGCGTCCGGTTTGCCTCGCCGCCCAGTATCTTTGTGAGCGCCGGATCATGGTCAAACGGCGTCACGGCTGTCCAGAGCGCATAGAGGCGCACGGTTCCGCCGTTGGTTGCAGTCAGGTTGTTGACCGAGACGCCGTCATAATAAGCCGGTGTAGTCGCTGTCGGACTTGTGCCCCAGCCCATGAACTGATAGCCCGGGCGGTCAAACTGATTCGGTGTGAGGTTCTGTGCCGTGTCGTAAGTCATGCTGAGGTTCGGCATGCTTCCGTTCACCGTAGCACCGCCTGCGTTCGGCTCAAATACTACCGTATACGTATTCGGTGCATAAACCGCATGTACCGTTGTGTCGCCGGTTACCGGAGAACCGAAGGTATAAGCCGTGTTGTTCTGATCCTCCCAGTGATCGAAGTGGTAGCCGGTCTTGTTGTCCGGTAAGGTCGGCGCCGTGAGCGAAGTCGACCCGTGCGGCACATTGTTGTGCTGTGCAAGTTGCGCATTCTGATGACCGGTGTCCGCATCCGGCGCATCCTGCACCGTCACGGTGTAGCGGTTAATCTCCCACTTCGCATGCAAAGTTGTGTTCGCATGAATCGGCGTCGAGCCAAACGGGAACTGCGTTCCCGCCGCATCCGTCCAGTAGAGGAAGTGGTAGCCCGTCTTCTCTCCCGCCGGGGAGGTCGGGGTGCCCGCTGCATTGTTCACGACCGGCGGCACGCTTGCATAGTCGCCGTAGCGCACGCTCTCGTTTGCCGGGGTATGGCTGCCGCCCTCTGCGTCATACTGCACCGTAAGACGCGGCAAGGTGTAGCGGTTCTCAAACTGCAGTTCGGTCGCCGCTGTGCTCGCACCGCCGCTCTGCTTCGTGATACTTCTCGTCACCGTGAGGGAATTTCCCGTTCCTGCGCCGAGCGCTCCCGCGCTCTGGGTCACCGTAAAGGTAATCGTGTAGACAGCGGGATCGTAGCTGTAGTACTGCGCGGAGCCTGCGGTCTCCTTGAGGGTATAGACATAGGTGCCCGGGTAGCTGAAGGTAAAGAGACCCGCCGGGAAGTTTGCAACCGCGGCCGCTCCTGCGGTCGCCGCTGCGCTGCCCGCTGCCGGAACCTGCAGCTGCGCGCTCGGAAGCGCATAGCCCATGGTTCCCGCACCCGGGGTCACCGTGATACCCGAAGCGGCTCCGCCGCCCGGCACGACCGGAAGCACTGCCGTTGTACCTGTCGGGGTCGTGACGGACTGTAAGACAAAGCGGAAGGTATCCGGCACCAGCGGTGCGGTCTCGCCGCCCTGCAGAGAACCGAAGTCTCCGAAGAGGAACTTACTCACGTCGAAGCTGTCGCTGACCGGGGTGACCGGCTGCCAGATCGCATAGAGCGTCACCGTTCCGTTGTTCTGCGTTGTGAGATTCAGCACGTTGTCACCGTCATTTAGGTCAACCGTCGTGCCGCCCGCCGTGCGGCTCCAGCCCGCAAAGTAGTAGCCGGGGTTCGTATATCCGTTTGTTGTCAGTGCGCGCGTTTGGTCATAGACATGGGTGGAATCCGCCGTCGATCCGCTTGCGCTTGCCGCATTTTTATCGTACTTCACCGTGTATGCATTCGGCGCATAGACCGCACGGACGGTCAGCGGTCCCGTGACCGGGTTTCCGAAGGTGAAGGTACTGTGATCCGCGTCGTTCTCCCAGTGGTCAAAGTGGTAGCCCGTCTTATTCTCCGGTGCGGTCGGCGCATTCAGCACCGTGCCGTGAGCCATGGGCGCACCGCCGTTGTCGAAGATGACCTCATTCGCATGCGGTGCATCTGCCGTTGCGGCATCCAGCACCTTGACCGGGTAGGTATTGATCTCCCAGACCGCTGTCAGGGTGAAGTTCGCGCGCACCGAGCTGTTCACGAACTGGAACTGGGTTCCGTCCGCTGCCTTCCAGTGCTTAAAGTGATAGCCGTGGCGCTCTCCCGCCGGGGAGGTCGCGACGCCTGCCGCATTGTTCTGTACCGGCGGCTCTGTCACGCGGTCGCCGTAGCGATGCGTCTGTGCCGGGGGCGTAAAGCTGCCCTGATCCGGATCGAAGCTAACCGTGTAGCGCGGCAGCTGATAGGTATTTTCAAAGCTTGCCGTCTGGACATTCACACTTGAACCGGTCGCATCAGTGTAAGAAATGGTTCTCGCAGCGCTCAGCGCATTGCCGAGACCGCTGCCACTCTGTGTCACCACATAGGTAATCGTGTAGACGCGAGCATTGTAACCGTAGTACTGTGCGCTGCCCGCCTCTTCCTTGAGGGTATAGACATAGGTACCGGGCATCGTGAAGTTGAAGGTTCCGCTCGGGAAGGTAGCGCCTGCCGTCGCATTCTCGGTCAAGACCGGGGAACCCGGGGTAATCAGCGAGAGGTCTGCGCTTGAGAGCGTATACTTCACCACCGGGTTCTGACCAGGGGTCTCGTCGCGGGAACTCTCCTTCGCGGAGCCGGTCGGCATGGGTTCTGCCGTGACATTTGCGGCCGTAAAGGAAGTGCCGGTCAAGGTAAACTTAAAGTTCTCCGTAAGAAGCGGGGCACTCTGGCCGTCCGGAAGGAGGCCGTAGTCACCCTTTAAGAGTTTCTCGATGTTAAAGCTGTCCGTCGCCGGGATCACCGGTCTCCAGACTGCGTAAAGCGTTACGTCAGCGTCAATCTTGCCGGTCTTAATCGCAGCGCCTGCCGCATACGCGGTGCCCGTGCCGTCCGGCTTCGTGTTCCAGCCGTCGAAGTAGTAGCCCGCGCGCGTGAGCTGGGTATCCACGCCCGCCGTTCCCGCGGAACTCTTCGCCGTCGTCTCATCCGTGTGTGCATCCGCACCGGCAGCCGTCGTAGACGGGTAAAGCTGCTCGCCGTTTGCGGAAATGCTGCCGCTGTCCGCGCCGTTGCTGTCGTACTTCACATCGGCCCATACCGTGACTTTTACATCCTTGGTAATCAGTTCTCCGTAACCGTCGTCCGTTGTGAGTCGCACAGTTGTGATACCTGTCTTCTGCGGCGCCAATGTGCCGCTCACCGCGCCGCTGCCGGTTGCTGACACGAGGTCTGTCGGCGCACCGGTCGCGATTCCGTAGTTGACGACAGGATTCGTCGGATCCACCGGACTCAGAAGACTCGGCGTCACGGTCGTCGCGCTGTCCCCGACATGCAGCACCTGGTCCGCAAGGTCAAGCTGCGGCACGTTATAGAAACCCGCGTTCACGTTGGGGAGGTTATATCTGCCTGCCGGGACATCTGCCGTGACGGTCACCGCAGCGAGATTGGTATTCCGGTCAAAGCGGGAATTGATACTCTGATCGGTTCCCTGGTCTTTCTTGACGAGTTTCCGGAGCGGTGTCAATAGCGAGCTGTCCGCCTGTACAACCCAGTTGCCCTCGTGCGGCACATTGAGCTTATAGTAACCGCTCCCGTTGGTCGCTGTTACCAGTGTCTGGTTATTATCGCTTCGAAGCACATCGGTCACACCGTCCGCTTCGAGCAGTTTCATCCGGACGGTGGCAAGTCGCGCCTCTGTCCCCGCGTCATACAAAGAATTGAAGTTTGCGTCCTGGAAGGCATATCCGTCCAGTGTCAGGTCTGTGAGCAGAAATTCGAGCTTATTGCTCGCCTGTCCGTCCACACCGTAGAAAGGCGTGGGATTGGTGCCCATACGGAAGTTTCCGTATGCGACGATTGCATCGAGCTGATTCATCACCTTGTTCTTTCGCTCATGCAACCGATATTGCAAAGTGATGGAGGCCTTTCTGCCCGCCGGCATGTTGCTCACGTTCAACTTGACCATGGTAATGTCAGCGTCTGCGGGCTTGGTCGTACTCCAAGAAGCAGCCTTGGCACTCGTGTATCCGTTCGCAGCAGGGTTCGAGTCCGTCGTATAAGAGACTGTATAATTCAGCCCTGCGAGCGTCGAGGTGTCGATGCCATAGTAGTCCATCGAGAACTGCGCAACCGGGGTGGTCTGCGTAACGCCGCCGCTCTGATAGCTGTACTGCTCGCCCGCCTTCGGCACCGGGATATAGATTTCCCAGTCGTTGGTCGGATTTGTGTCATCGCTGGTCAGAAAGACCTTTGCGTTAAAAATGTTCGGATTGTTGTTCAGGTCTCTGCTCTGAACACGGGTCGAACTCTCCTGGAAGGGCTTGTTTGCCTGCGCGAGGGCAAGCAGACCAAGCGCGGTCACTTGATTAATCTTGTGCGTTGTATTGTTCGGCGCATAGAGCATCTCTGCCTCGTTTGCGCTCGCGCCTGCCTTTGCAGCGGTCGCATTTCCGAACTGCGCACCGCGTGGCGCATCCTGCACCAACTGATTGTTGTCGTTTGTGGTCTCGACATCCACCCCCTGTGCGTTGCCGCCGTTGCCGTCACGGTTGGCATCAAACTTGGTGTCGAGCCAGACACCCGGCACCGGTTTCAGAACCACCGGGTCTGCAGAGTAGTCCGCCTGGAGCTTAAATCTGACATTGTAGTTCCAACCGTACATACCGGACGCAAAATTTTGATTCGGAAGTCCGAGTTCACTCTCCGGCGACTGATCGGTCGTAACGACGAGTACACCGTAATCCGTATGGCCGGACTGACCTGCCCCGGTGCCCGCCGGGATAAAGTTGGCCCCGATACCGTGAACCACGTTCCAGCCGGCTCCGCTGCCGGAAGGATTGGTGCTGTAAGCCTGTACCTCCGCACTGTTGTCAACATAGGTAAAGCTCTTATCGATTTTAAAATAATAGGTCGGGCGAGCTTTGAGCCCTTTTGCTGTGACCAGATTTCTCGTGTTCGCATTCGGCGCAAAGGGCAGGCGTCCGCTTACCGTGAGCTCGCGTCCCTGATAGGTATTTGTGCTTCCGTAGCCGAGTTGGTTTAACAGATACGGCACTTCCACCCGCTGTGAAGCAATGCGATTGCTCGCTCCTTCGGTTGCAAAGTGACTGAGATCTGTGGTCAAATCATCGCCGTAAATGTTCTCATAGTGAAGCTTCGCCTTGACCGTCAGTTTGTCGTACTTCGGATTACTGTCTTTCTCACTCAGTGAGCCGACTGCAATTGTAGTGCCCGGATAATACTTCGGTATATCCTGCTCAACCAGGGAAAGACCAACACTGGGCAGCGCACCGTTTCCTCCGGTGTTGCTGTAATCCTCCATTTTTGCATAATTACTGCCCCAGTTCCGCTCATTTGGAAAACTGACTTTGAGAGCTGTAATGTAAGGCCCGTTTTTCACGTCGATGCCCGGAATGACATAGTGAATGCGACCTTTTCGACCGGAGTTAAAGATGTTTGAGTAAAATGCGGTATCTTCGATGTGCTTCACGCTTCCGTCCGAGAGCGTTGCATCTAACACGAAGTCCTGGTAAGTTTTGGGCGCATGAATCTCAAAGCTGATTGCATTCACCAGCGAAAGCAGCTTTGAGCTACTGCCTGCAAAATCGAGGCTTGCATTCTGATAGGAAATTTGCGGGGCGCTGATTCCCGTATTATCCACCTGAATCTGTGTGAGCTCCAGTTCCCGTAAACCCGGAATGGGGCCGGCACTTCCCGTTCCTTGACCGATGGCATTGATGATATAGCGGCTGCGGTCCAGGTAGGTGGTCAGTGTCGGATTAATGAACTGCTCGCCAAGGTGAACTTTGTCACTCTGAGACCAGGGATTCACATAGTAGTCTTGATCCAGTATCGAAATTCCCTTGGCACTGCTGCCAACCACTAAAGTCGCCGATTTTCCGTTCGATTTCTTTGCGGCACCGTGCGAGTTGCTGATGCCGTGAATCGTGCTATCCTGGGCCGGATTATGATCCACCTGCTCACTCTTATAATCGCTGTAGAGGCAATACAACATACTCGTAAACGGCAGCGCTTTCGGTAAATCCGCAGCACCGCCGGATCCTACCGCAGCATCGTAGTTCAAATGTCCCGGATACACTTTTTGTGTGAAAAAGTTGTACTGCCTGTATCCGTTGACATTATTGCTTCGAAAGGAGTTGACCTGATCCGCAGCGAGAACCACCCTCGTCGCATAAGGCGTACCGAGCGCCTGACAAATTGCATTTAAATCATAAACTTTGCCGCTAAAGGTACCGTAGTCATTTGAAGTGGAAAAGACGCTCTCCGCCGTATCCGAATACTTCGAGATTCCGTCTTTCAGGTAGGCGGGAAGTTCCGGATTTATGCCGACCTGCTGCAAATCATGATAAGTACCGGCATCGTCCCAAACGCCGAGCAGGCGGAGGTCTGACTTCTCGAGATATTCCGTCAGCGTAATGGCATCACCCGCAAGTTCAACGACAACCGGATTATAGTTCGGCTGGCCAAAGGCAACCGCAGCTCCGTTTGTGTCTACATTGTAGTCCATGGTATTCGGATTTTTAACGATGCGGAAAGCGCCGAACATATTGATCTCCGGATGACGATTCACTTCCATTGTTCCGCCGTTAACACTCTGCACCCAAATATTATCATCGAGATGCCGAGTTTTCACCTTGAACTCCTTTGTAAAAGGCTGACCTCCGTTCTCGGCGAGAATCTGCTTCGATGCAACTTTACGCACTACCTTTGCCTCATAGTTGTCCGGAATATCCGTTCCGTCCGAGAGACGGTGATGATAGGCGCGCAGCTTGAATGTGAACCAATTCTTGTTCAATCCTGCGAACGGGAAATTCGCGTTGAAGTACGCGTAACTGCCGCGCTGGTTATATTCGTACTCTTTTTTGAACACCTCAACGCGGGCAATGTACTTCTTGTTTCCCGGCAGATTCGCATCGGCAAAGGTATAGTCTGTCATACCGGTACCATCAATAACCGTCTCCGTTACCGTCTGTCCGTCGTAACTGATAGACTGCGGTGTATAGTTCGGATAGACATCACCCGGAACCAGGGTTCGAATTTCTACCTGTCCGGTCTGTGCATCCTTTACATAGAGTCGATAGCCGAGCCCGTATTCCGGTGCCAGTCCGAGCTGGTTTAACCAGACCGGTGAGAGTGCCTCCTCGAAATCATAGCTAATAGAGAGATCATCCTGAATCTGAAAGGTGTTGCTGTCATCATCAAAGCGGAAACCGGATTTGACCTCTTCCGAATCGGTATACTCCGGTGAAGTCGCACTGTATTGGGGCACGGCATCCAAGCTATATCTCAAATAATCCCCGCCATGGGTCAGGTCAAAATAGTCGACTGCCGTCTTAATGCGTACAGGATCTGTTCCCTGTACAAAGTGAAAGTGCAGCGGTGTTCCGCTGTCCTGCTTGGTGGCACCGTAGGATGTATTATCCGCATATTCAATCGTCGATCCGGTCGCTGCCGTGTAATCCGTGTTCGTCCAGTCTCCCTGATAAAGACGATTGTAGTGCACCAGCGGATAATACTTGACATGGAACGTACCCGGTTTCCGGAAAATATCAATATAGCTTAAGCCCGAACCCGGGACAGCCTCCTGAAAATTTCCGCTCGTCATACGGGAATAGAGGGAACGCAAATCAACCACAACATCCCGATTTCCCGGTGTCGGCGGATCCTGAAAGATACTGATTCTATTCCATTCAAGTTGGTATCCGTCATCCGTCACATAGGTCCAGGCAGCGGTTCCGCCCTGTTCAAAGAGCGTCCCCTCTTCCGGCAGAACCATGTGGATGGTCGCTTTTTCTCCAAGATAGCCTTCTGTCTTATGCACCTTAAATTCAAGTGCCTTGCGCGGAAAGTTCGGATTCGTACCGCCGAAACCATAGGTAATCCAGCCCCCCATGCCGAGCGAAGCCAAGGCATCTTCCGTCGCCGAAGTTTCACGGTCCGTCATGGAAATCATACGGCGTCCCACCGGAGTGCCTGCGGGACTTCCCGCATTCACATTAACCACACCCGCTACTTCCCCCGGCATAAATGTATAGCTGTCAGAGGGATTGCTAAAGGTCATCGTCGGATTTGACGCAGAGGTATTGAATACAAGTGCGGTCGTCTTGTCGTGATCCCCGCTATCCAGTGTATAAAGGGTCGGCGGTGCGGCGGGATTGGTCGATCCGTAGTTATTAATGAGGCGCATACGAATCGGCAGTTCGCCTTGACTCAGCGGAAGATCCTTAATCAGGCGACTCGGATCCTGCACGAGGGTGATCTGTCCGCTCACGCTGGCAGTCGTCGGATCAGGCTTTGCGGTAAGTATCCAACTACCGTCCGCAAGGCGACGCGAAGAGAAATTGACACCGGTAAGGCTCGGCGTACCGCTCAGATCGAGACCGGCCGGAATCCAGAGTTCCATAACCAGGTTATTTCGAACCGTATCCGAAATCTCACTCGGACGGAAGGCAAACTGCACGCTGAAGGTTCTGGAATTATACTTTCCGATGACAAAGTCGGAAGGCGTATGAAACACCGCGTTTGCGGGATCGAGTTTCAAATAGTTATTTCCGGGCGTGATTGTCCCGTCTTCGACCGCGCCCGTCCAGGGCGTATAACCGCCGGACGCCTGTCGGAAGGCGACATAGGGCGTGGCGAGCGGCAATGCATTGCTGATTGTCGCATTGGAGCCCGAGGCGCGAAATGCACGCGGAGATATGCCCGCGGCAAGCAGAGGTCTGTCATCAAGCAGTTCTGCATCCTCGGTATAGTCCTCGTCTTCCTCCTCATCCTCGCTACTGACAAGCGGGATGTAATTATCCCGCCCCGCAGCAGCCAAAGCAGAAAGCGGCAATGCCTCAAAGATGAGTATCATTGCGACCAAAAGTGCGAGTGCCCGCTTCCAATACTTCCAAGCTCTCTCCCTCATACATTCCTCCCGTTTTGGAGCGCCCCTTGATATCTGCATTTGTTATCTGATAAATTCGCGGCGCAATTACGCGATATTAAGCCAATTTTAACTTTTATTCGGTTAATATTCAAGTATAACCCGCAAAACTTTACGGCCTTGGTGTACTTTGTTGCATTTACTTCGTCGATTCCTTTTATTTTGTAAATCAGCAGCGGTACTGCTATCTCCAAAGTCGTACGGAAAAGGACTCGTTATTCCAAAGCCTATCATTCCTCGATATTTGGGGAAAGCGAAACGTCGGCACCATACAGATTCCGCGAATATTAATGAGCAGTTTTCTTGTATATGACTATTATTCAACCATTTAATCAATCCACAAGTTTTCTTTCTTTCATACTCTGTTGTTCGGGTGATTCAGCACAAAAATAGGAGCTGTGTCGCGAAAAGCAACACAGCCCCTATTTCACTGCTTTGATTCTTTTACCTTAGACTTCCTCGTCCCGTCTCTCCTCTTTCCGGAACAGAGTTTTTTCAATTGTTTCTTCTCCGGTCTTCGGAAGGCGGCGTTTTCTCTTCTTATCGCCGCTGGTCTGCTTCTTTCTGCGGCTGCCGCTTCCGCTGTCAAGCTTCTCTGTCTTCTTGCTGTCCGCCGGACCCTTGCCCGGATCTGCGTTTTGCTGCTTGTCCGTCGAATCCGAGTCCGTTGTTACGGGCGGCGTGGTCGCGATATTAACACTCGGCGTCGGAGCAATGCTACTGCCTCTGCCGTTGCCGCAGCTGCCATTACCACGACTGCTGCCGCCGCGACTTCCGCCGCTGCCGCCGCGACTTCCACCGCCACCGCCGCCGCTTCCGCCGGAAGTGTTGTCGCTGTCGGAATCGTCGTACATCGCAAAGAGCGTGATGTCATCGTAGACCGGCTGGCTGAAGTCGTAGGGCTGACCGTCTAAGTACCAGCCGATGAACTTGCCGTAGCTTCGCACCGGCTTCCGAATCGGTTCGCTGGCCATTAGGCCCTCGCGAACGGTCTGGCTCTCGAAGGGTCTCCAAGCGCCGTTGCCGTCAAACGTAACGATGTAGTTCGGTTTCTCGAATTCGTTCGTGAAGACCGCCTCCGTCACCGCCTGTCCTCGCTTCTCCATGGTCCGCGTCGCATTCAGAACAGAGCCTGTTTGCGTGACCACATAGGTCACGGTCACCGGATCCGGATCGAAGCTGAAACCGCGTCTGCCGATCGGCAGCTCGGAGATTTCGTAGACATAGGTGCCCGGCAGACGGAAGGTGATGTCGCCGAACTCCTCTTCTCCTGCGCCCGCAATGACAAGCTGCATCTCCTGGCTTCCGCCCGCCGCAAGCGGCATCGGGAGCTGTCCGATTGCCTCGGCTGCCGTCGTGCTGACAGCGCGAAGTGCAAAGGTGAATGTTCCTGCATTGTGCGGCACCGCACCGGTAATCACCTTCTTAACCGGCGGGTCGTGAAGAACCACAGGGCTCGCCGGATTCCAGACTGCATAGAGGGTTACGGTCACGCCGTCCGAAGTCGTGAGATTCGTGACCGGCTGTCCGTCCGTATAGTCAGGCGTCGTTGCGCCCGGTGTGCGGCTCCAGCCGCCGAAGGTATAGCCCGGTCTCGCGTACTGATTCGGCGGAAGCGGGTTGGTATCTCCGCCACCGAAGTGCGAATCCGTCATGCTTCCGACCGAATGCGGCGTGCCGGAATCATAGCGCACCGTATAGCGCTTTTGACGGTAGACTGCGTGCACCGTAAGGTCACCGCTCAGCGGCTCATCGAAGTTGTAGGTCGAGCCGTCCGGCTTTGCCCAGTGGTCAAAGACATAATTCGTCTTGTTGTCCGGGCGCGCGGGTTCGGTCGGCGTGCTGCCGTGAACCGCATTCGTGTCCTGCGTGATGATCTGATTCTGATGGCCCGGATCCGCATCCGGTGCATCCAGTACCGTGACCGTGTAGTGGCGCATGGTCCAGTTTGCGCTGAGCACCAAATTGCCGGTCACCGGCGTCGTGAAGTTCGCCGGGCTTCCGTCCGGGTTCTGCCAGCCGCCGAAGTCATAGCCCGTGCGGGAGCCCGCCGGGGAGCCGCCCACCGTGGGCGGTGCAACGACCGGATCTCCGTAGACAATAACCTGCGGTGCCGGAGTCACGCTGCCGCCGTTCGCGTTAAAGCTCACGGTATAGCGCGGCAGGAGGTAGTCGTTCGTAAACGTGGGCTCCGTTGTAGCGCTGTAAGTGACCGGTGCCGAGAAGGCACCTCCCGCCATCTGTTTCTCAATTGTCACACTGCCGTTCATGACCGTTCCGGCCTGTGTGATGTGATAGGTAATGCGATACACGGCGCTGTCGTACGTGTAGCTTCCCTGTGCGGCCGCCGGAGTACCCGGCGTACCTGCGGCACCCGCTATCTCGCGGAGCTCATAGACATAGTCGCCTGCGAAGAGGAAACGCAAAGAACCGATTGGGAGGGCACCCGCACCCGCGCGGTTCACCGTGAAGGTCTGCGCCCCATGTGCCGCTGTCGGCATCGGCAGGGTGCTCATGCCGGGAACCGTCGTGCTGACTGCCTTAAACTCGAAGTTGAAGGTCTCGGGCGTGAGCGGGGTCGTCTCGCCGGTCGCAAGCGTCCGGTTTGCCTCGCCGCCCAGTATCTTTGTGAGCGCCGGAGCATGATCAAACGGCGTCACTGCCGTCCAGAGCGCATAGAGGCGCACGGTTCCGCCGTTGGTTGTCGTCAGGTTGTTCACGGACGCGCCGTCATAGTAATCGGGTGTCGCCGCGGTCGGCGTGAGACCCCAGCCCATGAACTGATAACCCGGGCGGCTAAACTGATTCGGCGTAAGGTTCTGCGCCGTATCGTAAGTCATGTTCAGGTTCGGCATGCTGCCGTTCACGGTCGCACCGCCTGCGTTCGGCTCAAAATGCACCGTATAGGTATTCGGCGTATAAACCGCATGTACCGTTGTGTCGCCGGTCACCGGGGAACCGAAGGTATAAGCCGTGTTGTTCTGATCTTCCCAGTGATCGAAGTGATAGCCCGTCTTATTGGAAGGCTGCGTCGGTGCGGTCAGCGTTGTATCGCCGTGCGCCACATTGGTGTGCTGTGCCAATTGCGCATTCTGATGACCGGTGTCCGCATCCGGCGCATCCTGCACCGTCACGGTATAGCGGTTAATCTCCCACTTTGCGTGCAGGGTGGTGTTTGCATGAATCGGCGTCGTTGCAAACTGGAACTGGGTTCCCGCCGCATCCGTCCAGTAGAGGAAGTGGTAGCCCGTCTTCTCTCCCGCCGGGGAGGTCGGCGTACCCGCAGCATTGTTCTGAACCGGCGGTGCCGTCGCATAGTCACCGTAGCGCACGCTCTCGTTTGCCGGCGTGTGGCTGCCGCCCTCTGCGTCGTACTGCACCGTAAGGCGCGGCAGGGTGTAACGGTTCTCAAACTGAAGCTCGGTCGCCGCAGTGCTTGCGCCGCCGCTCTGCTTCGTGATACTTCTCGTTATCGTGAGGGAATTTCCCGTGCCCGCACCGAGCGCACCCGCGCTCTGCGTCACCGTAAAGGTAATCGTGTAGACTGCCGGATCGTAGCTGTAGTACTGCGCGGAGCCTGCGGTCTCCTTGAGGGTATAGACATAGGTGCCCGGGTAGCTGAAGGTAAAGAGGCCTGCCGGGAATCTTGCCGCAGCAGCCGCACCTGCGGTCGCCGCTGCGCTGCCCGCAGTCGGAACCTGCAGCTGCGCGCTCGGAAGCGCATAGCCCATGGTTCCCGCACCCGGGGTCACCGTGATCCCGGAAGCGGCGCCGCCGCCCGGAACCACCGGAAGCACCGTCGTTGCGCCTGTCGGGGTCGTGACAGACTGTAAGACAAAGCGGAAGGTATCCGGCACCAGGGGTGCGGTCTCGCCGCCCTGCAGGGAACCGAAATCTCCGAAGAGGAGCTTACTCACGTCGAAGCTGTCGCTGACCGGGGTAACCGGCTGCCAGATGGCATAGAGCGTCACCGTTCCGTTGTTCTGTGTCGTCAGATTCAGCACGTTGTCGCCGTCGTTCAAGTCGACTGTCGTGCCGCCCGCCGTGCGGCTCCAGCCCGCAAAGTAGTAGCCGGGGTTCGTATAGCCGTTTGCGGTGAGCGCTCTCGTCTGATCGTAGACATGGGCGGAATCCGCTGTGGTTCCGCTCGCGCTTGCCGCATTTTTATCATACTTCACCGTATACGCATTCGGTGCATACACCGCACGGACGGTCAGCGGACCCGTGACCGGATTTCCGAAGGTAAAAGTACTGTGATCCGCGTCGTTCTCCCAGTGGTCAAAGTGGTAGCCCGTCTTGTTGTCAGGCGCGGTCGGCGCGTTAAGCACCGTGCCGTGCGCCATGGGTGCACCGCCGTTGTCGAAGATGACCTCATTCGCATGCGGCGTATCTGCCGTTGCGGCATCGAGTACCTTGACCGGGTAGGTATTGATCTCCCAGACCGCGGTCAGGGTGAAGTTTGCGCGCACCGAGCTGTTCACGAACTGGAACTGGGTTCCGTCCGCGGCCTTCCAGTGCTTAAAGTGATAGCCGTAGCGCTCTCCCGCCGGGGAGGTCGCAACGCCCGCCGCATTGTTCTGTACCGGCGGCTCTGATACGCGGTCGCCGTAGCGATGCGTCTGAGCCGGGGGCGTAAAGCTGCCCTGGTCCGGATCGAAGGTCACCGTGTAGCGCGGCAGCTGATAGGTATTTTCAAAGCTTGCCGTCTGCACATTGACGGCCGCTCCGCTTACAGGATCTTGATAGTTGATTGTCCTGGTCAAGCTTAACGCATTGCCGAGACCGCTGCCGCTCTGCGTCACCACATAGGTAATCGTGTAGACGCGGGAATTGTAGCCGTAGTACTGTGCGCTGCCCACCTCTTCCTTGAGGGTGTACACATAGGTACCGGGCATCGTGAAGTTGAAGGTTCCGCTCGCAAAGGTAGCTCCCGCCGTCGCATTCTCGGTCAAGACCGGGGAGCCCGGGGTAATCAGTGAGAGGTCTGCGCTCGAAAGCGTGTACTTGACCACAGGGTTCTGACCCGGCGTCTCATCGCGGGCGCTCTCCTTCGCGGAGCCGGTCGGCATGGGTTCTGCCGTCACATGCGCCGCCGTAAAGGAGGTACCGGTCAGCGTGAAGCCGAAGTTCTCTGCGGTGAGCGGCGCACGCTGGCCGTCCGGCAGGAGGCCATAGTCTCCCTTTAAGAGCTTCTCGATGGTAAAGCTGTCCGTCGCCGGGGTCACCGGTCTCCAGACCGCATAGAGTGTTAAGTCACCGTCAATCTTTCCGGTCTTAATCGCAGCACCCGCCGCATACGCGGTGCCCGTGCCGTCCGGCTTCGTGTTCCAGCCGTCAAAGTAATAGCCCGCGCGTGTGAGCTGGGTGTCCACGCCCGCCGTTCCCGCCGAGCTCTTCGCGGTCGTCTCATCCGTGTGCGCATCCGCACCGGCCGCCGTCGTAGACGGGTAGAGCTGCTCGCCGTTCGGCGAAATGCTGCCGCTGTCCGCGCCGTTTCCGTCATACTTCACATCAGCCCAGACCGTGAGTTTCACTTCCTTCTTGATGAGATCGCCGTAGCCGTCATCGGTCGTGAGCAGCAGAGTCGTGACGCCCGTCTTCTGCGGGGTCAGCGTACCGCTTACCGCGCCGCTGCCGTTCACCGAAACGAGGTCTGTCGGCGCGCCCGTCTGAATCGCATAGTTTACGACCGGGTTTGCGGGATCCACCGGGTTCGTGAGTGTCGGCGTCACCGTCGAAGCTGCATCGCCCACGTGGAGCACCTGATCTGCGAGATCGAGGATGGGCACGTTGTAAAAGCCTGCGTTCACATGGGGCAGGTTATACTGTCCCGCCGGTACATTCGCAGTCACCGTGACCGCCGCAAGATTCGTATTTCGATCAAAGCGGGAACTCACGGCCGGATTCGTCCCCTGATCTTTCTTCACGAGCTTACGGAGCGGGCTCAGCGAGGAAGCATCCGCCTGAACCACCCAGTTGCCCTCGTGCGGCGCATAAAGCATGTAGTAGCCGTTGGCGTTGGTCGTACTGACAAATCCCAGGTTATTATCGCTCCGGAGTACTTCGGTCACGCCGTCCGCCTCGAGGAGTTTCATGCGGACACCGCTCTGATAGCTGTCCGTCCCCGCATCGTAGAGCGAGTTAAAATCATTCTCCTGAAAGGCAATGCCGCTCAGCGTGAGGTCGGGCAACAGATACTCCAGTTTATTGCTGGCCTGTCCGTCCGCGCCGTAGAAAGGCGTGGGATTGGTGCCCATGCGGAAGTTTCCGTAGGCGACAATCGTATCCATCTGGTTGAGCAACTTCTTCTTCCGCTCGTGCAGCTGATAGCGCAACGTGACCGAGGCCTTCCTGCCCGCCGGCATGTTGCTCACGTTCAACTTGACCATCGTGATATCCGCATCGGCGGGTTTGCTCGTGGTCCAGGAGGCTGTCTTTGCACCGGTATAGCCGTTTGCCGCGGGGTTCGGATCCGTTGTATATGAAATCGTGTAGTTGAGACCCGTGAGCGCCGAAGTATCGACCCCGTAATAGTCCATTGAGAACTGGGATGCCGGGGTCGTCTGGGTTACGCCGCCGCTCAGGTAGCTGTACTGCTCTCCCGCCTTCGGCACCGGAATATAGATTTCCCAGTCGTTGGTCGGGTTCGTGTCGTCACTGGTCAGGAAGACCTTCGCGCTGAAGATGTTCGGATTGTTATTGAGGTCCCTGCTTGTCACGCGACTCGAGCTCTCCTGGTAGGGCTTGTTTGCCTGCGCGAGGGCAAGTAAACCAAGCGCAGTCACCTGGTTAATCTTGTGCGTTGTATTGTTTGGCGCATAGAGCATCTCTGCTTCGTTTGCACTCGCTCCGGCCTTGGCCGCCGTCGCATTGCCGAACTGAGCGCCGCGGGGCGCATCCTGAACGAGCTGGTTGTTGTCGTTCGTGGTCTCGACATCGACACCCTTGGCGTTGCCGCCGTTGCCGTCGCGGTTGGCATCGAACTTGGTGTCAAGCCAAGCACCCGGCACCGGTTTCACATAGACCGGATCCGCGGAATAATCTGCCTGAAGTTTGAAACTCAGACTGTTGATATAGCCATACCAGCCCGCCCCCAGATTCTGTCCCGGAACAGGCAATTCGTTCTCCGGTATCCGGTCGGTAGAAATCACAAGAATTCCGTAGTCTGCGTGTCCCGACTGTCCGGCACCGGTTCCCGCGGGAATAAAGGTGACATCCGGAATGCCGATTGCGGACCACATCATCCCCGCACCGGTAGCATTTGGCACAAAGCCTTGAATTTTTGCGCTGTTATCGACATAGGTAAAGCTCTTGTCAATCTTCAGATAATAGGTCGGTCGCACTCTTAAATCTTTACTTGCGGCAAGATTCTTGGTGCCTACGGTTGGCGCAAAACGAAGCTGTCCGCTGACCGTCAGTTCTCTTCCCTGATAGGTATTGCTAGAGGCGTAACTCAATAGGTTCTGGAAAAAGGCAACTTCTACGCGCTGCGAAGCAATGCGCTCACTGGCACCTTCGGTCGCAAAGCGTGTGAGATCGGTGGTCATATTTTCGCCGAGGACATTCTCATAGTGGAGCTTTGCCTTGACCGTCAATTTGTCATAGCTCGGATCGCTATCCTTCTCGCTGAGGGAGCCGACCGGAATTGTGGTGCCCGGGTATTTTTTCGGGATATCCTGCTCCACCAGCGATAAACCGACACTCGGAAGTAGGCGGTTTCCGTTGTTATTGCCCCACACCTCCATTTTTTCACGGTTGTTTCCCCAGTTTTTATTGTTCGGGAAGCTCACCTTAATCGAAGTAACATAGGGCCCGTTCTTCACATCTACGCCGGGAATCAGGTAGTGCATGCGCCCCTTGCCGGTCGAGGTATAGGCGTAATAGGCCGTGTCCTCAATGTGCTTGACCGTACCGTCCGAAAGGGTTGCATCCAAGATAAAGCCCTGGAAGCTGCTCGGCGACTGGATGTCAAAGCTGATTGCGTTGGTCAGCGAGAGCAGATAGGGGCTCGTGCCCGCAAAGTCGATGCTCGCGTTCTCATACGAAATTTCCGGAATATAGTGATTGCTCCAGGTGACTCCCGTATTATCCACCTCAATACGGGTGAGCTCCAGCTCTCTCTGTCCCGCAACCTCTCCGGCCGCATAGGTTCCCTGTGCGATTACGTTGACTATGTAATTCGCGCGATTTAGAAAGGTCTGTTTGCTCGGTTCCAAAAAGTTGCCGCCGAGCCGTCCCTTGTCCACCTGAGACCAGGGATTCACATAGTAGTCCAGATCCAGAACCGAAATGCCCTTTGCACCGTCTCCTACCACCAGCTTTGCGGACTTCGACGAGGACTTCTTAGAGCCGCCGTGGTAAGGGCTGATTCCGTGTATGGTGCTGTCCTGCGGCGGGTTATGGTCCACCTGCTCGCTCTTATAATCACTGTAAAGGCAGTAGATCATGCTCGAAAAATCGAGCTGCTTCGGAAGGTCGGCGGAACCGTTGGTACCGACCGCATTGTCATAGTTCAGATGTCCCGGATAGACCTTCTGCGCAAAGAAGAGGTACTGCCGGAAACCGCCATTGGTGCTCGTCCGAAACGAATTGACCTGATCCGCCGCCATGACCACGCGCGTCGCATAGGGTGTTCCGAGCGCCTGGCAAACAGCATTCAAGTCGTAAACCTTGCCGCTAAATGTTCCGATGTCGTTGGAGAGTCCAAAAACGCTCACGCCCGTATCCGTATAATGCGAGATACCATCCTTCAGATATGTCGGTTGTTCCGGGTCAATGCCGGCCTGCTGCAAGTCGTGATAGTTTCCGCTGCTGTCCCAAACACCGAGCAGGCGGAGATCTGACTTCTCGAGATACTCCGTGATGGTAATTGCATCCCCCGAGATTTCAAGAACCACGGGGTCATAGCCCGCAGCGCCGAAGGAAATGGCTTGACCTGTGCTGTCCACGTTATAGTCCATGGTCTGCGGATTCTTAATGATGCGATAATGGCCGAGCATGTTGATCTCGTCGTGGCGGTTCACTTCCATCGTATAGCCGCCTACGGCCTGGGTCCGAATATCATCCGTCAGGTGACGTGTCCTCACCTTGAATTCACGCGCAAAGGGCTGCCCGCCGTTCTGCGCGAGAATTTGGTCGGAAGATATGTTTCGCTGTACCTTTGCCTCATAGTTATCGGGAATATCGGTTCCGTCCGAGAGGCGATGATGGTAGGCACGCAGCTTAAAGGTAAACCAGTTCTTATGATGTCCGGCATCATAAACATTCCAGAAGATATAACTGCCGCGCTGGTTATAATCGTACTCTTTTTTAAAGACCTCCACGCGGGCAATGTACTTCTTGTTTCCCGCGACATTCGCATCCGCAAAGGTATAGTCCGTCATTCCGGTACCGTCAATAACGGTCTCGGTGATGCTCTGGCCGTTGTAGTTGATGGTCTGTGCTGTATAGCTCGGGTAGAGTTCACCCGGAACCAGCGTGCGGATTTCTGTCTGCCCGGTCTGTGCATCTTTGACATAGATACGGTAGCCCAGGCCGTATTCCTTTGCAAGACCGAGTTGATTTAACCAAACCGGCGAAAGTGCCTCCTCAAAGTCATAGGAAATTAAGAGATTGTCCTGAATTTGAAAGGCATCACTTTCGTCGTCAAAGCGGAACCCGGACTTTACTTCTTCCGAATCCGTATACTCGGGCGAAGTTGCGCTGTACTGCGGCACAGCATCCAAATTATATCTGTAATAATCACCGCCGTAGGTCATATCCAGATAATCGTTCGATGTTTTAATTTGAACCGGATCCGTACCCTGAATGAAACGGAAGCGAAGCGGTGTACCGCTGTCCTGTTTCGTGCCGCCGTATACGGTGTTATCCGCATATTCAATGTAAGAGCCCGTCGTTGCGGTGTAATCCGTCGCGCCCCAGTTGCCCTGATAAAGCCGGTTATAATACACCAGCGGAAAATACTTCACATGAAATGTACCGGGCTTTCGGAAAATGTCGATATAACTCAAGCCGGACCCCGCAACCGCTTCCGCAAATCTTCCGCTTGTATACTGGGAGTAGAGATTTCTCAGGTTGATGACGACGTCGCGATTTGCGGGCGTCGGTGTATCCTGATACGCGCCGATTCTTGTCCACGGAATCCTGAAACCGTCATCTGTCTCATAGGTCCATGCAAGTGTTCCGCCCTGCTCAAATTGCGTTCCTTCGCCCGGAAGCACCATATGAATTTTTGCGGTCTCGGCAAGATACCCTTCCGACTTGTGAACCTTAAACTCCAGCCCTTTTCGATACCAAGTGGGATTGTTGATATTAAAACTGCTTGTAATCAGATTACCGGTACCGAGCGGCGCCAAGGCATCTTCCGCCGCCGAAGTCTCATACCCATTGTAGGCAATCATGCGTCTTCCCACCGGTTTTCCGAGCGGCATGCTCGCCGACATGCTCCAAACACCGCCGATTTCACCCGGCATGAAGGTATAGCTGTCCGAGGGATTGCTAAACGTCATTGTCGGATTCGTCGCAGGTGTATTCAAGGTTAACGCCGTTGTCTTGTCATGATCTCCGCTGTCCACCGTAAAAAGCGTCGGCGGCGCAGCCGGATTCGTTGATCCGTAGTTGTTGATCAAACGCATGCGGAAAGGGAACTCACCTTGCGAGAGCGGGAGTTCCTTCACCAATCGATTCGGATCCTGCACGAGCGTAATCTGTCCGCTGACGCTGGCCGTGGTCGGATCCGGCTTTGCGGTGAGCACCCAGCTACTGTCCGCAAGGCGACGCGAGGAAAAGCTGACACCGGTCAAACTCGGCAGTCCGCTCAAATCGAAACCGGCCGGAATCCAAAGTTCCATGACCAAATTATTCCGCACTGTATCCGAAATTTCACTCGGACGGAAAGCAAACTGAACACTGAAGGTTCTCGAATTATACTTTCCGATGACAAAGTCGGAAGGCTGCTGAAACACACTGTTTGCCGGATCTAGTTTCACATAGTTGTTGGCTGCCGTGAGGGATCCGTCTTCCACCGCTCCCGTCCAGGGCGCATAGGTCCCGGAGGACTGGCGAAATGCGACATAGGGCGTCGCAAGCGGCAGTGCATTGCTTACGGTCGCATTGGAGCCCGAGGCGCGTAAGGCACGCGGAGAAAGGCCGGCTGCAAGCAGTGGCCTGTCGTCAATCAACTCTGCATCCTCGGTGTAATCTTCCGCTTCTTCCTCATCATCCTCGCTTACAACCAAGGGGATATAGCTATCCCCTCCGATTGCGGCAAGCGTGTGAAGCGGCATAGCCTCAAGTATGAGTATCATCGCGACCAACATCGCGAGAACTCGCTTCCAATACTTCCAAGCTCTCTGAGTCATGAAATCCTCCTGTTATGCCACAATCTCCGGCAATATTTATTGTCTGACAACTACTCGATCCAAACACACAATATTAATTCAATTTTAACTTTTTCCTTGGCGTTATTCAAGCGAAACTTGTTAATCAATACAATAGCTGTCTACAATCCTTTTATTTTGCCGACAATCACTCCTCCGAGACAGAATCCCACTGTTTAGGTGCTTTGCGCTCTTTTGATGCAGTCAAATCCACTGCAGCCTCAGCTCTATTTCTTACACATTTTCCGAAGCGAATTTCCCCGTCTTGCAGTCGCGTGAATATTAATGAGCATATTTAATGTATATGCCTATTATTCAAGCCGCATTTGTATATCGGTTTTCTCCGCTCAACAAAGGAGGAGCTGTGCCGCAAACACGACACAACTCCCCTTGCAATGCTCTTCTTCTGTTTTTGTTTAAGCTTCCTCGTCCCGTCTCTCCTCTTTCCATAAAAGGAGTTTCCCGAGCGTTTGTTCTCCCGTCTTCGGTAAGCGACGCTTTCTCTCCTTGTCACCGCTTGTCTGCTTCTTTCTGCGGCTGCCGCTCTCACCATCCAACTTTTCAATCTTCTCGGTGCCTGCCGCCCGCTTTCCGGAATCCGAACTTTGCTGCTTATCCGTCGCATCCGAATCGCCTGTCTGCGCCGGGGTGGTTGTAATGTTCGCGCTCGGTGCGGGCACAATGTGGCTGCCTCTGCCGTTGCCGCGGCTGCTGCTTCCTCCGCGACTTCCGCCGCCGCCACCGCCGCTTCCGCCGGAAGTGTTGTCGCTGTCGGAGTCGTCGTACATCGCAATGAGGGTGATGTCGTCGTAGACTGGCTGACCGAAGTCGTAGGGCTGACCGTCTAAGTACCAGCCGATGAACTTGCCGTAGCTTCGCACCGGCTTCCGAATCGGTTCGCTGGCCGTTAGGCCCTCGCGAACGGTCTGGCTCTCGAAGGGTCTCCAGGCGCCGTTGCCGTCAAACGTAACGATGTAGTTCGGTTTCTCGAACTCGTTCGTGAAGACCGCCTCGGTCACCGCCTGTCCTCGCTTCTCCATGGTGCGGGTCGCATTGAGGACTGAACCACTCTGCGTGACCACGTAGGTCACGGTCACCGGATTCGAATCGAAGCTAAAGCCGCGTCTGCCGATCGGCAACTCGGAGATTTCATAGACATAGGTGCCCGGCAAACGGAAGGTGATGTCACCGAACTCCTCTTCTCCCGCGCCCTGAATTTCGAGCTGCATCTCCTGGTTGCCTCCCGCCGCAAGCGGCATCGGGAGTACTCCCGCAGCCTCGGCTGCCGTCGTACTGACCGCGCGGAGCAGAAAGATAAAGTTACCCGCATTGTGCGGCACCGCACCAGTAATCACTTTCTTGACCGGCGGGTCGTGAAGAACCGCCGGGCTCGCCGGATTCCAGACTGCATAGAGGGTTACGGTCACACCGTCCGAAGTCGAGATGCTTGTTACGGTCTGTCCGTCCGTATAGTCGGGCGTCGTTCCGCCCGGCGTGCGGCTCCAGCCTCCGAAGGTAAAGCCCGGTCTCGCATACTGATTCGGCGGGAGCGGATTCGAGTCTCCTACGCCGAAGTGCGAATCCGTCATGCTGCCCACGGAATGCGGCGTGCCGGAATCATAACGCACCGTATAGCGCTTTTGACGGTAGACTGCGTGCACCGTAAGGTCACCGGTAAGCGGCTCGTCAAAGTTGTAGGTCGAGCCGTCCGGCTTTGCCCAGTGGTCAAAGACATAATTCGTCTTGTTGTCCGGACGCGCGGGTTCGGTCGGCGTGCTGCCGTGCACCGCGTTCGTGTCTTGCGTGATGATCCGGTTCTGATGGCCCGGATCCGCATCCGGCGCATCCAGCACCGTGACCGTGTAGTGACGCATGGTCCAGCTTGCGCTAAGCACCAAATTGCCGGTCACCGGGGTCGTAAAGTTTGCAGGGCTTCCGTCCGGATTCTGCCAACCGCCGAAGTCATAGCCCGTGCGGGAACCCGCCGGGGATCCGCCGACTGTGGGCGGCGCAACGACCGGGTCGCCGTAGACAATAACCTGCGGTGCCGGAGTCACGCTGCCGCCGTTCGAATTAAAGCTCACGGTGTAGCGCGGCAAGAGGTAGTCATTCGTAAACTTCGGCTCTGTCGCCGTTGTGTAGGCAACCGGTGCCGAGAAGGCACCGCCGTTCTCCTGCTTTTCAATGCTCACACTGCCGTTCATCACCGTTCCGGCCTGTGTGATGTGATAGGTAATGCGATACACGGCGCTGTCGTACGTGTAGCTTCCCTGCGCGGCCGCCGGAGTTCCCGGTGTACCTGCGGCACCTGCAAGCTCACGCAGCTCGTAGACATAGTCGCCTGCGAACAGGAAGCTAAGGGAGCCGATCGGGAGGGCACCCGCGCCCACACGGTTTACCGTGTAGGTCTGCGCCCCATGTGCCGCTGTCGGCATGGGCATGGTGCTCATGCCGGGAACCGTCGTACTGACTGCCTTAAACTCGAAGTTGAAGGTCTCCGCTGTGAGCGGGGTCGTCTCGCCGGTCGCAAGCGTCCGGTTTGCCTCGCCGCCCAGTATCTTTGTGAGTGCCGGATCATGGTCAAACGGCGTCACAGCCGTCCAGAGCGCATAGAGGCGCACGGTTCCGCCGTTGGTTGTCGTCAGGTTGTTCACGGACGCGCCGTCATAGTAATCGGGTGTCGCCGCGGTCGGCGTGAGTCCCCAGCCCATGAACTGATAACCCGGACGGCTAAACTGATTCGGCGTTAGGTTCTGCGCCGTGTCATAGCTGAAGCTCATGTTCGGCATGCTGCCGTTCACGGTCGCGCCGCCTGCGTTCGGCTCAAATACCAACGTATAGGTATTCGGTGTATAAACCGCATGTACCGTTGTGTCGCCGGTCACCGGGGAACCGAAGGTGTAGGCTGTGTTGTTCTGATCTTCCCAGTGATCGAAATGATAACCGGTCTTATTCTCCGGCTGCGTCGGTGCGGTCAGCGTCGTATCGCCGTGAGGCACATTGCTGTGCTGCGCGAGCTGATTGTTTTGGTGTCCCGTGTCCGCATCCGGCGCATCCTGCACCGTCACAGTGTAGCGGTTGATTTCCCACTTTGCGTGCAGGGTGGTGTTTGCATGAATCGGCGTCGTTGCAAACGGGAACTGGGTTCCCGCCGCATCCGTCCAGTAGAGGAAGTGATAGCCCGTCTTCTCTCCCGCCGGAGAGGTCGGGATGCCCGCCGCATTGTTCTGAACCGGCGGCGCCGTCGCATAGTCGCCGTAGCGCACACTCTCGTTTGCCGGGGTGTGGCTGCCGCCCTCTGCGTCATACTGCACCGTGAGGCGCGGCAGGGTATAGCGGTTCTCAAACTGAAGCTCGGTCGCCGCAGTGCTTGCACCACCGCTCTGCTTCGTGATACTTCTCGTCACCGTGAGGGAATTTCCCGTGCCCGCGCCGAGCGCGCCCGCGCTCTGCGTCACCGTAAAGGTAATCGTGTAGACGGCGGAATCATAGCTGTAGTACTGCGCGGAGCCTGCGGTCTCCTTGAGGGTATAGACATAGGTACCCGGGTAGCTGAAAGTAAAGAGGCCTGCCGGGAAGTTTGCAACCGCGGCCGCTCCTGCGGTCGCCGCTGCGCTGCCCGCAGTCGGAACCTGCAGCTGCGCGCTCGGAAGCGCATAGCCCATGGTTCCTGCGCCCGGGGTCACCGTGATACCCGAAGCGGCACCGCCGCCCGGAACCACCGGAAGTATCGTCATTGTGCCTGTCGGGGTCGTGACAGACTGTAAGACAAAGCGGAAGGTATCCGGCACCAGCGGTGCGGTCTCGCCGCCCTGCAGGGAACCGAAGTCTCCGAAGAGAAGCTTACTCACGTCGAAGCTGTCGCTGACCGGGGTAACCGGCTGCCAGATGGCATAGAGCGTCACCGTTCCGTTGTTCTGCGTCGTCAGATTCAGCACGTTGTCGCCGTCATTTAGGTCGACCGTCGTGCCGCCTGCCGTACGGCTCCAGCCCGCAAAGTAATAGCCGGGGTTCGTATAGCCGTTTGCGGTGAGCGCTCTCGTCTGATTGTAGACATGGGCGGAATCCGCCGTCGTGCCGCTCGCGCTTGCCGCATTTTTATCGTACTTCACCGTATACGCATTCGGCGCATAGACCGCACGGATTGTCAGCGGACCCGTGACCGGGTTTCCGAAGGTGAAGGTACTGTGATCCGCGTCATTCTCCCAGTGGTCAAAGTGGTAGCCCGTCTTATTCTCCGGTGCGGTCGGCGCATTCAGCACCGTGCCGTGCGCCATGGGTGCACCGCCGTTGTTAAAGATGACCTCATTCGCATGCGGTGCATCTGCCGTTGCGGCATCCAGCACCTGTACCGGGTAGGTATTGATCTCCCAGACCGCAGTCAGGGTGAAGTTCGCGCGCACCGAGCTGTTTACGAACTGGAACTGTGTTCCGTCCGCTGCCTTCCAGTGCTTAAAGTGATAGCCGTAGCGCTCTCCCGCCGGGGAAGTCGCAACGCCTGCAGCATTGTTCTGTACCGGAGGCTCTGTCACGCGGTCGCCGTAGCGATGCGTCTGTGCCGGGGGCGTAAAGCTGCCCTGATCCGGATCGAAGCTAACCGTGTAGCGCGGCAGCTGATAGGTATTTTCAAAGCTTGCCGTCTGCACATTGATGACCGCTCCGCTTGTCGGATCTTGGTAGCTAATCGTCCGAATAAAACTCAGCGCATTGCCGAGACCGCTGCCGCTCTGCGTCACCACATAGGTAATCGTGTAGACGCGGGCATTGTAGCCGTAGTACTGCGCGCTGCCCGCCTCTTCCTTGAGGGTGTAAACATAGGTGCCGGGCATCGTGAAGTTGAAGGTTCCGCTCGCAAAGGTAGCACCCGCCGTCGCATTCTCGGTCAAGACCGGGGAACCCGGGGTAATCAGCGAGAGGTCTGCGCTTGAGAGTGTGTACTTCACCACCGGATTCTGACCCGGGGTCTCGTCGCGGGAACTCTCCTTCGCAGAGCCGGTCGGCATGGGTTCTGCCGTGACATTTGCGGCCGTAAAGGAAGTGCCGGTCAAGGTGAACTTAAAGTTCTCCGTAAGAAGCGGGGCACTCTGACCGTCCGGCAGGAGGCCGTAGTCGCCCTTTAAGAGCTTCTCGATGTTAAAGCTATCTGTCGCCGGGGTCACCGGTCTCCAGACCGCATAGAGCGTTAAGTCACCGTCAATCTTGCCGGTCTTAATCGCAGCACCCGCCGCATACGCGGTGCCCGTGCCGTCCGGCTTTGTGTTCCAACCGTCAAAGTAGTAGCCCGCGCGCGTAAGCTGGGTATCCACGCCCGCCGTTCCCGCAGAGCTCTTTGCTGTCGTCTCGTCCGTGTGCGCATCCGCACCCGCTGCGGTCGTTGACGGGTAAAGCCGCTCGCCGTTCGGTGAGATACTGCCGCTGTCCGCGCCGTTGCTGTTGTACTTCACGTCGGCCCAGACCGTTACCTTCACCTCTTTCTTGATGAGCTCTCCGTAGCCGTCGTCGGTCGTAAGAAGCAGGGTCGTGACACCCGTCTTCTGCGGGGTGAGGCTTCCGGTCAAAGCGCCGCTGCCGGTCACCGTGACAAGGTCGTTCGGCGCCCCTGTCTGAATCGCATAATTCACGACCGGATTTGTGGGATCCACCGGGTTCGTGAGTGTCGGCGTCACCGTCGAAGCTGCATCGCCCACGTGGAGCACCTGATCCGCAAGATCGAGAACCGGAACATTGTAGACACCGACATTTACATTTTCGAGGGTATACTTTCTCGTCGGAATATCCGCCATGACCGTGACCGTCGCAAGGTTCGTAGTTCTGTCAAAGCGCGAATTCACGGTCGGGTCGCTGCCCTGATCTTTCTTGACCAACTTTCTGGCAGGTGTCATATGCGAAGTATCCGCCATGACCGTCCAGTTGCCCTCGTGCGGCACATAGAGGATATAATATCCGATTCCGTTGGTACCGTTCACAAAGGTCTGGTTGTTGTCGCGACGCAGGACTTCCGTGACGCCGTCTGCCTCGCGCAGGCGCATTAAGACACCGCCGAGACGGCTGTCCGTACCGTCGTCATAGAGCGAGTTAAAGTCCGTATCCTGGAAGGCAAAGCCGCTGATTCCGAGGTCACGCAGGGTGTAGCGGAGCGTGTTGCTCGCCTGTCCCGTTGTACCGTAGAAGGGCGTAGGATTCGTTCCCATGCGGAAGTTTCCGTAGGTCACAATGGTGTCGTCCATATTGAGCAGCTTTTTCTTGCGCTCGTGCAGCTGATAGCGAAGCGTGACCGAGGCCTTTCTGCCCGCCGGCATGTTGGTCACATTCAGCTTGACCATCGTGATATCCGCATCCGCGGGCTTGGTCGTGGTCCAGGAGGCTGTCTTTGCGCTAGTATAGCCGTTTGCCGCGGGGTTCGGATCTGTCGTATATGAAATCGTGTAATTGAGACCCGTGAGCGCCGAGGTATCGACACCGTAGTAGTCCATGGTGAACTGCGCCGCCGGCGTGGTCTGCGTCACGCCGCCGCTCTGGTAGCTGTACTGCTCTCCCTCCTTCGGCACCGGGATATAAATCTCCCAATCGTTGGTCGGGTTCACATCGTCACTGGTCAGGAAAACCTTTGCGTTGAAAATGTTCGGGTTATTATTCAAATCGCGGCTCTCGACATTCGTTGCGCTCTCCGCAAAGGGCTTGGTCGCCTGCGCGAATGCAAGCAGGCCGAGTGCCGTCACCTGGTTGATCTTATGCGTCGTGTCGTTTGCGGCATAGAGCATCTCCGCTTCATTCGCACTCGCGCCTGCCTTTGCCGCCGTCGCATTGCCGAACTGTGTGCCGCGCGGTCCGTCCTGCACCAATTGAAGATTCTCGTTGTTGGTCTCGACCGTGATGTCATGGGAATTGCCGCCGTTGCCGTCGCGGTCAGCGTCAAACTTTGTATCGAGCCAGACGCCGGGAAGCGGCTTCACAACGACAGGATCCGCCGAATAGCCGGCCTGGAGCTTTAAGTAAAAGTTATACGAAGGTCCGGTCCAGTTTTGACCGTTACTTGGGCCGAGATTGCGGAAAATATCCGAGAGCTCTGCCTCCGGCGTCTGATCCATGGAGACGACCAAAACACCGTAATCCGCATGACCGGATTCCCCGGTACCTGTGCCCGCAGGTATAAAGTTAACATTTGCACTGCTGGGTGCCCAGGTCCAGCTGCCGGTCGAGGTCTTCTGGAACGCCTTGACCACCATGCTGCCGTCCACATAGGTAAAGCTCTTATCCACCTTGATATAGAAAGTCGGACGAATCTTGAGCCCCTTGCTGACCGCATAGTTTAAGGTGCTCGGGGTGACACCGAACGAAATATCTCCGCCCACGCCGAGTTCACGGCCCTGATAGGTCGTGATACTGTGATAATAGAGCGAATTGATTAATCTGGCCACATTGACCTGCTGTCCCGCAATGCGCTCGGACGCACCTTCCACCGTGAAGCGGTTCGCATCTGTGGTCATATCGTCGCCGTAGATATTCTCATAGTGCAGCTTCGCCTTGACGGTCAGCTTATCATAGCTTGCGTCGCTGTCCTTCTCGCTGAGCGAACCGACCGGAATCGTGGTTCCCGGATAGTGCTTCGGGATGTCCTGCTTCACCAGGGAAAGACCGACGGAAGGCAAGAATCCGTTTCCGCCGATTGACCCATCGCTTGTCATCTTTGCGTGGTTGACGCCCCAGTTAAGATCGTTTGGGAAACTTACTTTGATTGACTTCACATAGGGCCCGTTCTGTACATCGACGCCCGGTATGACGTAGTGAAGTCGCCCGTGGGTGGTCGTGCTGTGAGGGCCGTAAACCGAATCTTCGATGTGACGGCTTGTGCCGTCCGAGAGCGTCACATCCAGCACAAATTTCTGATAGGTTTTCGCATACTGGATGTTAAAGCTGATGGCATTGACAAGTGACAAGAGCCGCTCACTGGTGCCCGCAAAGTCAAGACTTGCGTTCTGATAGTTCAACTCAGGCTGATTGGCATTCAGGTAGGACACACCGGTGTTATCCATCTCAATGCGCGTAAGTTCAAGTTCGCGGTAATTTGCTTCGTTTGCTACACCCCGGCTAAGTCCCTGGGCAATCGCATTGATTTTATAAAGCGTCGGATCCAAATCCGTTGCGCCTGTCGTCGAGAAGAAGTCCTGGCCGAGTTTTGTGTCATCAAAGACCGACCAGGGATTCACGTAGTAATCGAGGTCCAGCACCGAAATGCCCTTGGCACTGTCTCCCAGCACCAGTCTCGCAGAATTACCGTTCGACTTTCTCGCCGTGCCGTGATACTGGCTGATGCCGTGAATCGTGGTGTCTTGCGGCGGGTTGTGGTCCACCACTTCACTCTTATAGTCGCTGTAACGGCAGAAGAGCGTATTGGTGTAGGGGATGTTTTTCGGAAGATCCGCAGCGCCGTTCGTGCCGACCGCGCCGTTGTAGTTTTTGTGTCCCGGGTAAATCTGCTGCGTAAAGAAGCGGTAATTCCGAAGAGTTCCGGTCGCGACATTGGTCTTCAGGTTGTTGATGTCCTCAAGCGCAACAACCACTCGGGTAAAATAGCTTGTGCCCAGATGATTTGCCAGTGCGTTCAGGTCATAGACCTTGCCGTCAAAAGCACCGTTATCATTGGAGTTCGAGAAAACCGTGACCCGCGTATTCGAATAGCGAGAAATGCCATCCTTTAAGTAGGCCGGATCCTCCGAATCGATGCCTTCCGCCGCGAGATCGTGGTAGGTACCTGCCTGATCCGTGACACCGAGGAGGCGAAGATCTGCCTTCTCCAAATACTCGGTGAGGGTGATGGCATCTCCGGCCAGTTCAATGACGACCGGGTCATAGTTCGGCTGTCCGAAAGCAATCGGGGCACCGGTCGCATCGATGTTGTAATCCATCGTGTCCGGATACTTGATGACCGCATACAGACCGAAGGTGCTGACCTCGGGATGACGATTGACCTCCATATTTCCGAGGCCGTGCGTCGCGGTGCGGAGATTATCCGAGAGGTGACGCGTTTTAATCTTAAACTCTCTCGCAAAGCCTGCTTCGCCGCCTTCTGCCGCAATCTGATCGGAGGTCACGCTGCGCTGTATCTTTGCCTCGTAGTTATCCGGAATATCGGTACCGTCCGAGAGACGGTGGTGATAGGCGCGAAGCTTATACGTAAACCAGCTCTTATCCTCTCCCGCTCCCCACTGCCAGTACATGAAACTGCCCCTGTGGTTGTAGTCATATTTCTTCTTGAACACCTCCACGCGGGCAATGTACTTCTTGTTTCCTGCCGCATTTGCATCCGCAAAGGTATAGTCCGTGATGCCGGTTCCGTCTATGACGGACTCTGTGACGGTCTGCCCGGCATAGCTGATGCTCTGCGGTGTATAAGTCGGATACTCGTTTCCGGGTACCAGGGTTCTCACTTCCACCTGCCCCGTCACCGCATCCTTAATATATAGCCGATAGCTGAGTCCGTACTTTTCCTCGAGCCCCAAGTGATTCAGATAAACCGGTGAAAGCGCCTCCTCGTAGTCATACTTGATTGAGAGATTGTCCTGAATCTTGAAGGCATCGTCTGCGTCATCGAAACGGAAGCTTGCCTTCACCTCTTCGGTATCGGTGTACTCCGGAGAAACCGAGCTGTACTGCGGAACGGAACTGAGCTGGGTCTGGTTGTACTCCGCGCCTATGGTTACATCCAGCTGATCACTCCTAATGCGAATCGGCGAAGTACCCTGAATCAATTTAAACTTGAGCGGCGTTCCCTCGGTCTTTGCCTTTGCACCGAAGTTTGTGTTGTCCGGCTGCTCCAGATAGGAACCGGAAGCCGCCGTATACGTCGTGTTGCTCCAGTTCCCCTCGTAGAGACGGTTATAATACATCATCGGGTAATAGCGGATGTGGAAGGTACCGGGTTTACGGAACAAATCCGCATAGCTGAGTCCGGAACCCGCAACCGCCTCTCGATAGGCGTTCGCAGTAACCTGCTGGTTATAGTAGCTGACACCGTTAATGACCAGATCTCGGATGTTCCCGCCGATTCTGAAATCAAGGCGGGAGCCGATTGCGGTCCAGGGCAGCTCCACACCGTCATCTGTCTTATAGCTCCAGTAGAGTACGCCGCCCTGATCGAAGCGCACGCCCTCATCCGGCAGGACCAGATGAATCTTGGATCCGTCCGCGAGGTAACCCTCGTCCTTATGCACCTTGATTTCGAAGCTCTTGCGCCACCAGGGATCCATGAGGCCCATATTGGCATCTCCCAGAAAGTAGAAAGCATCGTCTGCCGCCGAAGCGCGATAGTCCTGGCTCGACTTCACATTTCTGCCGATGGGGGTTCCGGGGCTGGTCCGATTTGCGTATGATGCTCCGCCGATTTCGCCGGGCATATAGGTATTGTTGTCGGAGAGATTGGTCACCGTAACCGTGGGGTTAGCGCCGACCGTCCGCAGCATAAGCTCAGTTGTCTTATCGTGATCGCCGCCGCCCAGTGCATAGAGTGTCGGCGGCTTGCTCGGATCGGTCGAACGATAGTTGTTGATGACACGCATCCGGAACGGCAATTCGCCGCCGGAAATCGGCAGCTCGTTGATCAGCTTATTCGCATCCTGCGTAATGGTAAGCTGACCGCTGACACTCGCGGTCGAAGGCGAGGGGGTACCGACCAGCACTGTGCTTCCGTCCGCCTGACGAGCGCTCGTAAAGGTCACACCGTTCACGCTCGGAATACCGTTCAGGTTAAAACCGGACGGAACCCACAGTTCCATTGCAAGGTTATTTCTCACAAGATCGGAAACCTCGCCCGGTCGGAAGGCAAACTGCACGCTGAAGATGCGCTCACCGTACTTACCGATGGCAAAGTCCGCGGGCGTCCTAAGGACCGCGTTGGCCGGATCCAGCTTCACATAGTTATTGCTCGCCGTGAGACTGGAATCATCCACCGGCCCCGTCCAAGGCGCATAGCCGCCTGACGCCTGCCGGAAGGCAACGTAAGGAGTTGCCAACGGCAGTGCATTGCTGAGGGTAGCGTTAGAACCCGACGCGCGCAGCGCACGGGCAGAAAGGCCTGCTGCAAGCAGCGGCCTGTCATCCAGCAATTCCGCGTCCTCTGCATAATCGATTTCGCTCTCCTCTTCATCCTCATCCTCGCTGACAATCAGCGGGATATAGCCGCCCCGCGACGGTGCAGCAAGCGTCTGCAGCGGAAGTGCTTCGATTGCCAAGAGCAGCGCTATCAGCATTGCAAGCGCTCGTCTCCAACGGTTCCAAACTCTCTCTCTCATCCTGTCCTCCTAGGCTCTTTCGGGTCTCATGAAGACCAACTGATTCTACGTTCACGCATCAATCGTAATTGCGAAATATCTTAACCCAATTTTAATTTTTACCATATATATATACAAGTGTCCAGTCAAAAGTGTATAAACAACGTCAAAAAGAGGCGCTGCGCAAGCAGCGCCTCTTTCGAGACTTGTATGACTCCTTTATTCTGCCTTCTCCCGTCTGCGCTTCTCCTCCGCAAACAGCGCATAAGCCGCAAGCGTCAAAGCCGCAAGATTCGGAAGCGGGTTTGCCATCGGTGCCTCTCCCGTCTTCGGGAGCTTACCTCGCTTACTGCGTTCCGTGGTTCCGCGAGCGGAAGTGCCCTTATTTCGGCTGTCCGGGGAAAGTGCCTCGCCTGTCGGCGTCTTCTTCTCCTCTGCCTGCTGTTGCGGCACCGGCTCATTGTAATCAACCGGAGGAAGCACATTGTCCGCAATGCCCGGATTCGTCGGGATTGTCGGCTGAATCGGATTCGGATTGGTATTCGGCTTCACGCTGCCGTGTCCGCCGGAGGAACTGCCGCCTCCGCCACCGTTTCCGCCTCCGCCACCGTTTCCGCCTCCGCCGCTGCCGCCGGAATTGTCTCCGCTCGACTTGTACTCGTACATTGCGACCAAGGTGATGTCATCGTAAACCGGCGTGCTGAAGTCATAAGGCTGACCGTTTAAATACCAACCGATGAACTTGCTCTCGGTTCTCAGCATATTCTTCTGCGGATCCGTGCCGCGACCGCCCTCTCTCACCGACTGCGAGGGCACCGTGACCCAGGAGCCGTTTCCGTCGAAGGTAATCGTGTAGTCCGGCGTCGTGAAGCGGTTCACAAAGTTCGCATCCGTAACGGGGTTACCGTTCTTCTGCGCGCTCGTCACCACATTCAGATTTGTGCCGTTCTGCGTCACGATATAGGTGAGCGTCACTTCGTCCGGATCAAAGCTGAAGCCCTTTCTGCCCTCCGGGAGCTCCGCAATCCGGTACACATAGGTACCCGGGAAACGGAAGCTGATGTTTCCGAAGTTGCTCTGACCCGCACCTTCCACTTGAATGCGGTCCGTATTTCCCTGCGCGCTTGCGGGCATCGGAAGTTCCGACTGCACCGCAGTTGTGCTGACCGCGCTCAATTCAAACGTGAAGCGTCCCGCATTGTGCGGCGTATCACCGGTAATCTGCTTGTTGACCGTCGGTACCGCTGCGATAGCCGGGGTAACCGGGGTCCAGACCGCATAGAGCTTTACGGTTTCGCCGTCCGTCTGCGTGAGATTCGAAACGGTCTGTCCGTCGCCGAACGCAGGCGTCGCCGCATCCGGCGTTCTGCCCCAACCGCCGAACACATAGCCCGGACGAGTATAGACATTGCTGTTGAGCGGCTTGGTCTCACCGCCGTTGAAGTGCTGGTTCGACATATTTCCGCTTACAAAGGAACCGTTCTTCTCAAACTGCACATCGTACTGCTTCCGACGGTACACCGCATGCACAGTCAAATCTCCGGTCATGGGCTCGTCAAAGCGATACGGACTGCCGTCGGGCTTCTCCCAGTGATCGAAGACGTGATCCGTCTTATTATCCGGGTGCTGCGGCTCCACCGGAGTAGCGCCGTGCGGAATTTGGTTGTCCGTCGTGATAATGCGGCTCTGATGTCCCGGGTTTGCATCCGGTGCATCAATGACCGTAATCGTATAGCGATTGGTATCCCAAATTGCCGTGAGCAGCGTATCTGCCGTCACCGGATCGCCGAAGTGATACGGCGTACCGTCCGGCTTTGCCCAGTGCATGAAGTGCTGTCCCGTCTTATCGCCGGCAGGACTGCCGGTTCCGGGTGCATTGCTCGGTGCGAATGCCGGATCGCCGTAGCGCACCGTCTGCGTGCTCGGGGTATTCGAGCCGCCGTTCGGGTTAAAGCTCACTTGGTAGCGCGGCAGACGATAGTCGTTGGTAAAGTCAAGGTCACCGGTCAGCGCTGTCGCTGTGCCGCCGTCCTTCTTCACCGTTACGTTTCCGTTCATCGTGACACCCGCCTGGCTCACGCGAACCGTAAGCTCATAGACCGCCGGGTCATAGCTGTATCCGGTCGCCGTGCCCGCAATCTCCGTAAGGCGATAGATGTAATCGCCCTCGTAGACAAAGGACATGGGTCCGAAATTCGCATTACCCGCGCCGTTGATGCCGAGTTCCGTCTCCTGCGCTCCCACCGTGCCGTTCGGCATCGGCAGTGCACTGACTCCCGCTGCCGTGGTGTTGACAGCGATCAGCTTGAAGCGGAAGTTCTCCGTATTCAACGGGGAAGTCTCACCCGTACCGAGTGCAAGGCCTATTTCTCCGCTCAGGATCTTCTGCACGCCGAGGTCTAGCTGATACGGTGTGACCGGTGTCCAAACTGCATAGAGATGCACGGTGTCGCCGTCCACCTGCGTGAGGTTGATCACCGACTGCTGATCCGTATACTGCGTTCCGCTGCCGTCCGGACGCTCTGCCCAGCCGCTGAACTGATAGCCGGGTCTCGTGTAACTGTTCTGCGTGAGCGGCGCCGCAAGGTCATAGGTATGCTGCGAATCCGCGACTGTGCCGCTCACATTGCTGCCGTTCGCCTCATACTTCACCGTGTAGTGGTTCGGGGCGTAGCTTGCGTGAATCGTCTGATTCTCCGTCACCGGGGTACCGAAGGTGTACGGTGTATTGCTACTCGTCTTCCAGCCGTCAAAGTGATGGCCGGGCTTGTTGTTCGGACGAGTCGGCTCGGTCGCCGGATCTCCGTGCGGAATAAGCTGCGTCGAAATGTTCTGATTCGGCGTCGTTGCATCCGGTCCGTCGTTGACCGTGACCGTGTAGCCGTTTCTTGCCCAAACCGCCTGTAAGTTCACATCTCTCGTAATCGGATCTCCGAAGTGAAAGACCTGACCGGTCTGTGTGTCAATCCAGTGCAAGAAATGGAAGCCGACTCTGTCTCCCGCCGGAGAACTTGTGCCTGCAGCATTGCCGGGCTGCGTCGCGAAATGACCGTACTTGATATTGCTCTCGGTCGGCGGCGTTGCACTGCCGAGGTTCGAGTCGTAGCTCACGCGGTATCTCGGCAACTGATAATCATTGGTAAAGCCTGCCGTGCCGTTGAACGGCTGGTAAGCACCGCTGCCGCTCTTACTCTCCGCCGAAACGGAAAGCGTGGTTCCGCTCTGCGTCACCGTGTACTTGAGGCTGTAGACAGTCTGATCGTAGGTGAAGCCCGTAGAACTGCCCGCAAGCTCCTTCAGCTCATAGACGTATTCGCCCGGCATTGTAAAGGTCAGCGTGCCGCTTGAAACGGTCCCCACACCCGCCGTGAGATCATTGCTGCTCAGCGTAAGCACCGCTGTTTGCGCGCCCGCTGCAGCCGCTGGCATCGGAAGTGCCGTGACACCCGGAGCTGTTGTGCTGATTGCCTTGAGTTCAAAGCGGAAGGTCTCCGGCGTAATCGGAGATGCCAATCCTCCCGGTGTCGTTGTGATATCGCCGGTCAAGATTTTCCGAATCGTGACGTTTGCCGCAACCGGGGTCGCCGCGGTCCAAACCGCATAGAGATCTACGACTGCTCCGTCCGTCGCGCTCAGATTCACAACACTTGCCTGATCAGCAAAGTCAACGGTCGTGCTACCCTGCGTTCTCGACCAGCCCGCAAACTCATAGCCCGGACGCGTAAACGCATTGTTGTTGAGGTTTCTCGCGACATCGTAAGTGTGCTGCGAATCCGCCACCGTACCGCTTGCATCCGCCGCATCCTTGTTGTAGCGCACCGTGTAGCTGTTCGGTGCATAGACTGCATGGATGGTCTCATTGCCCGTAATCGGTGTTCCGAAGACATAAGGCGTATGGCTCGGATCGTTGTTCTTCTCCCAGTGGTCGAAGTGATAACCTGTCTTGTTGTTCGGTCGGTTCGGCTCCGTGGACGGCGTGTTGTACGGCACCGTCGTATTGGAGATCACCTCGTTCTGATGCGGCGGATTTGCATCCGGTCCGTCCGTCACGGTGATGGTGTAACTGTTGGTCGTCCAGTTTGCATTGAGGGTGATGTTGCCCGTGACCGGCGTATGCTCAAAGTCATAGGCCGTAGTCGCCGGATCTCCCTGCTTGTTCCAATGTCCGAAGGTATGCCCCGCAAGATCACCCGCAGGAGAACTCTTGCCCGCCTGCGTCTGCGGTCTGCTTGCAAAGTGGCCGTACTTCACGGTCTGCGTGCTCGGCGTCACATCGCCGCCCTGCGAATTGAAGCTGACCGTGTAGCTCGGAAGTGCATAGCTGTTATCGAAGGCAAGTGCACCGGTCAGCGGTGCATAGCTTCCGCTGCCCTCTTTGACTTCCTTCGTCACCGACAGTGTTGTGCCACTCTGCGTAACCTTGTAGTGCAGCGTATAGACCTTGGAAGCGCCGCCGTAACTGTAGCCTGCAGCCGAACCCGCAAGCTCCGTGAGTTCATAGTAGTAATCGCCCGGAAGCGTGAAGGTAAGGAGGCCGCTTGCCACCGTGCCGGTCGCTGCGGTTCCGAATGCGCCGTAACTAAGGCCCGCGCTGGTCAGCGTGTAATCCGCTGTCTGCGCACCCGTTGCCGTACCTGCCGGCATCGGAAGCAGCGTGAGTCCCGGCGCGTTGGTCTGCTTCGCCGTCAGACGGAAGCGGAAGGTATCCGCCACAATCGGCGCATTCTCGCCGTTCGGCAGCGGCCCGACATCTCCGGAGAGCGTCTTCCGAATACCGAAGGCCTCCGTTGCGGGTGTTGCCTGGGTCCAAACCGCATAGAGCTTCACCACGCCGTTGTTCTGGGTCGTCAGGTTGATGACACTCTGCTGATCCGGATAGGTGACCGTTCCGGTCGGCGTGGTAGCCCAACCCGCAAACTCATACCCCGGACGCGTGTAGCTGTTTCCGTTCAGATTCTTCGCGACACCGTAGGTATGCGTGGAATCCGAAACCGTGCCGCTCGCATCCGCAGCGTTCTTGTCGTACTGAACCGTATACTGATTCGGTGCGTAGGTCGCAGTGACCGTCGTGTCCTGCGTGACCGGGGTGCCGAAGGTGTACGGATTGCCGTTCTGATCCACCCAGCCGTTGAAATGGTGACCGGTCTTATTGTCCGGTGTCGGCGGTGCCGTCACCGTGCTGCCGCGATTCACGCTCGGATCGTTCAGATACTCAAAGTTCTGCTTGCCCGGATTTGCGTCGTTCGGCTCTTTGACGATGACATGATACTGATTGATGTCCCACTTCGCCTTGAGCGTCTTATTCCCCGTGACCGGTGTGTTGAAGTTGTAGGGAGTTCCGGTTGCCGTGTCAATCCAGCCGCCGAAATGGTAGCCGGTCTTCTCTCCCGCCGGAGAACTGTGTCCTCCGGTTGTCGGCGGGTTGCTTGCCTGATTGCCGTGCTTCACGGTCTGTGCGTTCGGCGTCACATTGCCGCCGTCCGGATCGAAGCTCACCGTGTACTGCGGACGCTGATAGCTGTTCGAGAAGTCCAACGTTCCGTTGAATGCTGCATAGGCACCGCCGTTCACACTGAGCTCCTTGGTCACCGTGAGCTGGGTGAGGTTCTGTACGACCGTGTACTTGATTCTGTAGACCTTGCCGTCGTAGCTGTAACCGTTCGCTGTTCCGGCAAGCTCACGCACTTCATAAATGTACTCACCCGGCATTGTGAAGTTGAAGGGACCGCTCGCTACGGTACCGTTACTCTGTCCCGCCTGCGTATCCGTCACGCCCTGTACCAGGTTTAAAGAAGCACTACCCATGCTCATCACATAGGTCTGCTGACCCGCCGCAGCTGCCGGCATGGGCAGTGCACCGCTCAGGCCGAAGGCTGTCGTGCTGACTGCCTTTAACTCAAAGCGGAAGTTCTCCTGCACCAGCGGCGAAGTTTCACCGTTTGCGAGGGTTCCCACATCGCCGTTGAGTTCCTTCTTCACGGAAATCGCCTCGACCGCGCTGTTCACCGGTCTCCAGACCGCATAGAGCGTGACCGTCGCATTGTCCGTGCTTGTGAGATTCGTGACGGACTGCTGATCGGTGTAACTCTGACCGCTTCCGTTCGCCTCGGTGTTCCATCCGCCGAAGGTGAAGCCCGGGCGGGTGAAGTTATTTTGGTTCAGATTCTTTGCCACATCATAGACATGGTTCGAATCGGTCACGGTGCCGCTCACATTGCTGCCGTTCGGGTCATAGTGAACCTTGTAGTGATTCGGCGCATAAGTCGCAACCACCGTCGTATCGCGGCGCACCGGTGTTCCGAAGGTATAGGGCGAATTGTCGCTCTCATCCACCCAGCCGTTAAAGTGATAGCCGGTCTTGTTGTTCGGCGCGGTCTGGGACGGAATTTGTCCGTTGTACGGGACGTGGTCGTCGCTGTGAATCACTTCGTTTGCATGGGTTCCGTCTGCGTCCGGCGCATCCTTCACCTTGACCTTGTAATCGTTGAGGAGCCACTTCGCCTTTAACTTCTTGTTTCCGGTAAGCGGCTGCGTGAAGTCGTAAGGTGTCGATGCGAGGTTTCCGCTCGGGTCCTCCTCAAACCAGCCGACAAAGAGGTAACCGGTCTTATCTCCGGCCGGAGATGTGCTCGGGCTCGCCGCGGTCGGTGCCGTCGGGGTTCCGCCGCGCTTAATACCGCTCTGCGTCGGCGGCGTCACAGAACCGCCGTCCGCATCGAATACGACCTGATACTGCGGAAGCTGATAGTCGTTGGTGAACGCTGCGGTCGCATCGCCGCTTGTAACCGCGGTGAAGGCCGCACCGGCACCGTCCTGAACTTCCGTTGTGACGTCGAGGTTTGCACCGGTCTGTGTGACCGTATAGCGCACCGTATAAACCGTTGTATCGTAAGTGTATCCGGTCTGACTTCCCTGCGTCTCCTTCACTTCATATTCATAGACACCCGGGAGGGTAAAGCTGATGTTTGCAGTCGTAAGGCTTGCATTGCCGCTCGTCAAATCCGAAGTCGGAATGCTGTAACTCTGACTCTGCGCGCCCGCCGCTGTTCCTGCCGGCATCGGGTATGCCGTCGCCGAAGCGCCGGACTTTGCCTGCAGGGTAAAGCCGAAGGTCTCTGCGACCAGCGGTGCGGTCTCACCCGTTGCAATCGCACCGCGATCACCGGTCAGCGTCTTCCGAATCTGAATCTGCTTCGTGGCCGGGGTCACCGGGGTCCACTTTGCATAGAGATTCACGACCGCGTTGTTCTGCGCCGTGAGGTTGATGACACTCTGCGCATCCGTATAGTTGGTGCCGCTGCCGTTTGCCTCGGTGTTCCAACCGCCGAAGACATAACCCGGACGCGAGAATGCGTTGCCCGTGAGGTTCTTTGCCGTGTCATAGACATGGTCGGAGTCCGTCATGCTTCCGCTTGCATCCGCTGCGTTAGCGTTATAACGAACCTTATACGCATTCGGCGCATAGCTTGCATGCACGGTCTCGTTCTTCGTGACCGGCTGCGTGAAGTCATACGGGTTGTTCGCATGATCAAGCCAACGGTCGAAGTGATAACCGGTCTTGTTCTCCGGCCGCGTCGGCTCTGCCGTCGTTCCGCCGTAAGGCACATCGTTTTTACGGAAGATCTCCTCGTTTGTGTGCGGCGCGTCCGCATTCGGCGCATCCGTCACCACCACCGTGAGCTTCTTCAGTTCCCACTTCGCCTTGAGTGCATAGTTCTGCTTCACCGCAGTCGTCGCAAAAGCGAACGGTACTTCCGTCATAGCGCCGCTCACCGGGTCCGGAACTTCGTAAACCCAACCCTTAAAGTCATAGCCGGTCTTGTCGCCTGCCGGACTGCTCTTTCCTGCCGGCGTTGTGGGCTCACCTGCATAATGACCGTACTTGACCGTCTGCGTTGCCGGCGTCACATCGCCGCCCTCGGGATCAAAGCTCACCTGATAACTCGGCAAATTGTAAGCATTGTCAAAGACAACCTGACCGCTCGGCGCTGCCGTCGTAAGATTCTCGATGCTGCGCTGCGCTGTAAGGGTTCCGCCCACGCCTGCCGTGACCGTATAGGTGACCTTGTACTGTGTCGAGTCGTAGCTGTAGTTCGTGACGCTGTCTCCCTGCTCCTGCACCACATAGCTGTAGGTACCGGGAAGCGTAAAGGTAATCAGCCCCGTCGTGATTTCCTTGCTGGAAACCGTGGACGAGAACTCGTTGCTTCCCATGCTGAAGACCACCGAGTTCACAGCCCCCGTCACATTGGACGGATTGGTCGTACTTGTTGCGCCTGTCGGCATGGGTGCATTCGCAGTGACGGAGGTCATTACAAACTTAAAGGTCGAGGGCAAAAGCGGCGATACCTCCGTATTCGGAAGCGTACCCCAGTCTCCGGAGACATTTTTCTTAATCTTGAATGCCTCTGCCGCGGGGGTGAGCTGCTGCCACTGTGCATAGAGCTTGAGCGGTGTGGTTCTCGCACCGGTCTTAACCGTTGCACCCGCCGCATAACTCTGACCGCTGCCGTCCGCTGCCGTATTCCAACCCGTGAAGAGATAACCCGGACGTGTAAAGCCGGTATCGCTTCCGCTGCCGCTCACGGGCTTTGCGGTTCCCTCATCGGTGTGCGCATCCGCGCCTGTGTTATCCGTAGAGGGATAGAGCTTGTCTCCGTTCGGAGAGACCGTTCCTGTACCGTTATTTGCATCGTATTCGATGTCGGTGTAGACCTTAATCGTCGCAGTGGTCTTCACCTTACCGCCGTAACCGTCGTCTGTCTCTGCCGTGACCGTAACCGTACCGGTCTTCTGCGGCGTCGCGCTGCCGGTCGCCGTTCCGGTGTTCCGGAGCGTCACGATATCGGTCGGCTGTCCGCTCGGAATGCTAAACGTAACTCCCGGCGTAACCGGATTCGTAACCAGGCCCGTAAGCGGGGTTGTGCCGCCGTTTACGGGAATCTCAAGATTGGGGACGGTAATCTTCGGTGCCGTATAGAATCCGGCATTTACATTTTCCTTGCTGTAGAGATTGCGATAGGGATCAACCACCAGATTCGTGGTCACGCGATTGGTCTCTCGATCAAACGCCGAGTCGACCGCCGGCCTGCCGTTCTTATTCTGCAGCACAAGCTTCTTGTCCGCGCCGAGGGCCGAGGTGTCTGCCTCAATAATCCAGTTGCCGTCGTGCGGCACCAGAACTTCATAGGTACCGTTCGCTCTGCTGTTGACCAGGAAATCGCCGTTCGGCGCGGAATTCAACTGCACCTGCGTATTGGTGGTCGGATCATACACGCGGAAGCGAACGTTCTGCACAAGGCTGTCGGTTCCCGCATCGTAAGTCGAGTTTCGGTCTGTCTCATCCCAGACAAAACCGCTGATCTCCATATCCTTCAGGATATAGCTAAGCGGAAGGCTGGACTGCCCCGTCGCGCCGAAGTAGGGCGTGGTACTGCTGCCCATGTTGAAGTTACCGAAGACTACATTCTGGTTCTTCATACTTCCGAGGAAAGTCTTCGGATCGTGAAGCTTGTACTGAACCTTGACAAAAGATTTCTTGCTCGGATCCACATTGTCAATCTTCACGCGGACCATTGTGACATCCGCCTTGTTTGCCGGAAGCGTCGCCGAATAATTCGCTGCCTTGGCCGTCGCATATCCGCCGGCGCCCGGATTCGGATCCGTCGTATACGCAACGGAGTAATTCAGACCCGTGAGCGTCGAAGTATCGACACCGTAATAATCCAATTCGTACTCATTGGCTGCGGTCTGGTTTGTCGCACCGCCGCTCGTATAGCTGTAGCGCTCTCCCTTTTTCATGACCGGGATATAGAGCTCCCAGTGACTCGTGTTCTGCGAGTTATCGCCTGTAATGTATACCTTGGTGCTGAAGATGTTGTCGTTCGAGCGTATATCTCGGCTCGAGACCTCGGTCGGCGACTCATTGAACGGAATCGTGGACTGCGCGTAGGCAAGCAGACCTAAAATTGCCTGCTGATTGATCTTGTGAATCAGTGTCGCATCCGTATAGAGCATCTCTGCCTTGCCGGTTGCCGTCGAAATTCTGGCCGTGCCCTGGTTAAAGAAATCAGATCCGACCGGTCCGTCATTCACAAGCTGGTTTCGACTGTTCGCAAGTTCAACCGCAATGCCCTGCGGATTTCCGCCCTGGGTTCCGTCGCGGTCCGCATCGAAGTCCGTATCCATCCAGACACCCATGACAGGTTTCACATTGACCGGGTCGGCATTGTACTTTGCCTGCAACTTGAATCCGAGACCATAGTAACCGCCGTAAAGGGCTGTGCCGTTATATGAACCGACCTGAACTTCACCGGATGCAAGGTATGCCTCGGGCACATTCTCATAGGAAACCGCAAGAATGCCGTAGTCATCACTGCCGGACTGGCCCGCGCCCGTACCTGCCGGCACAAAGTGAGCGACAACTCCGGACGGAATCGTCTGCGGACTGAGGCCCGGCGGGTTATTGTTGTTTTTAAGACCGGCGGTCGCCGTGAGGGAACCGTCAACATAGTTAAAGTTCTTATCGATTTTATAGTAGAAGGTCGGGCGCATCTTCAATGCCTGCGCCTTCACAACGGACGAACTTGTATCGCTGGCGGTAAAGGTATTGTTGAGTCCCACCTGGACCGTATTACCCTGATAGGTATTGGTGGTCCCGTAGCTCACGTTTATACCGAGGTTGTCTACCAGTACTCTCTGCCCCGCGATTCGCTCGGACGTTCCCGTCGCATCATAGGTAGTGGTCGTGCCAAAGACATCCTCGAAGCTAAGCTTAGCCTTCACTGTCAATTTGTCATAGGAATCATCGCTCTCGTGGTCGCTGACGGATCCGATTTTGTCATTCGTCCCCGGATATTTTTTCGGCACAGTGACATTGTACATACCGAGGCCGATTTCCGGCAGCATACGCTTTGAATTCTCCGCCGGATCCTTTCCGTACTTCTGCATGTTCTGGCCCCAGTTGTAGTCACTCGGAACCTTTACCTTCAGTGCGGTCACATAGACCCCGTTGGCAATATCCACATCCGGCAATTCCACAAACATACGTCCGTGCGCATTCGGCGAGTAAGAGTACTTCGCCATATCCGTCAGAGTCTTGGTCTGACCGTCGGAAAGCGTGTATTCGATTTCAAACGGCAAGGAATAACGGTTGCCAAGTAAGGGACCGAAACTCACCACATTCGTGAGGGATAAGAGCCGCGAATCCGTTCCCGCAAAATCGTATACCACATTGCGATACGCAAGCTGCGCCTTCGTCATGACATTATAGTTTGTCGGCACATCGCTGTTGTCGACTGCAATGCGCGTGAGTTCGATCTCTCTTCTGCCCACAACATCTTCGGCGTTCTGATCCGCACCGAGACCCTGTGTGTTGACCTTCATCTTGGAGCGGTTGTACTCGGAGGCCGTTCCCGGGTTTACCAGGTCGGTCTGCTTGTAGTAGGTCGTGACCGGCGTAAACGGGTTGATGTAGTAATCAAAGTCCTTGATCGAAATACCCTTTGCCTTGTCACCGAGCACAAACTGAGCACTCTGTAAAGTCTGCGGCCAAGCCGTACCGTGACCGGACGGAATGCCGCCCGGCTTGTTCGCATCGTGCGGAGGACCGCCGTTGACGCGCTCCGACTTATAGTCGCTGTATTCGCAGTAAAGTCTGCCCTCGGCATTGACGCGCTTCGGAAGATCCGCAGCACCGTTCGTGCCGATTACATTGTCATAGTTCAAATGTCCGGGTGCGACATGCTTGGCGAAAAGGCGTGTCCAGCGCGTCTCAAAGAGACCGCTTATCTTCCAGTCATTTAACTTTTCCTGCGCGATAACAAGCCGCTTTGCATAGTGTACACCGTAGTGATTGTAAATCGCCTCCAAGTCATAGACCTGGCCTTCAAACGTACCGGTATCGTTCGGATCTCCCATGACCGTGAGTTTGGTCTCCGAGTACATGCTGACGCCGTCTTTCAGGTAAGCCGGCTGATCCGGGTCAAAACCGTCTGCCTGGAAATCATGATACACGTCATTTTCATCCCAGAAACCAAGAAGACGCTGATTTGCCTTCTCGAGGTGGTCCGTGATTCCGACACCGTCACCCGAAATTTCCACGACCGGCGGGTTATAATTCGGATCTCCGTATGCATACGCGCTGCCGTTCGAATCCACATTATAATCCATGGTCTCGGCATACTTAGTCACACCGAAACGCATAATGGGGTTGATTTCGTCGTGTTTGTTAACCTCAAATACGCCATAGGTGTTCAGCGGGACCACATCCAGACGGTCGACCAAGTGACGCGTCTTAATCGGGACAACCTTGGTGAGCGGCTGTCCGCCGTTTTCCAGAATCTGCTTCGAGCTGATGCTCCGATTCACATGTGCCTCAAAATTATCCGGGATGTCCTGCCCGTTTGACATTCTGTGATGATAAGCGCGAAGCTTATAGTTGAACCAGACGTTAACGGGAATACTCGCATAGTCGCGGTTATGGTACGCACCACGCGTGTTATACCCGTAAATATCTTTAAATACTTCAACGCGGGCAATGTACTCCTTGTTTGAGCTGTTATCCGCCTCGGTGAAGTCATAGTCGGTGACACCGGTGCCGTCCACAATGCTAGCCGCATTCTCGGAGTAGTTTACACCGTCGTAAGAAACCGTGCGGGGCGTATAATTTGCCGCAAGTCCCTCCGCAAGTATGGTCTTTAAACGGATGGCACCGGTTGCCGCATCTTTGATATAGAAGCGATAACTGAGACCGTTATCCTTACTCGTGCCCAGATTCTCAAAGTGAACCGGCGCGAGTTCCTCTCCGAAATCGTAAACAACCTTCAGATCGTCCTGAATTTTAAAGTTATTCGCACCGTCGTTAAAACGAGCCTGCGCTTCCAAAAGTCTGGAATCCGCCCACTCCGGATGCGTCGAATCGTACTGCGGCAGGCTATTAATATTGTTGCCGTTGAACGTCCCCGCAATCGCCGCATCCAACAAGGTAATCGTATCCAGCGTAATCGGCTGGGTACCCTGAATGAAATTGAACTTAAGCGGTGTTCCCGTTGCCGTCACATCACCGAGATCCTCATTATCCGGCGCTTTGAACTCAGAGCCCGCTGCCGCCGTGTGATTTGTCGCCGTCCAATCTCCCGTATAAAGCTGGTTATATCGTACAATCGGGAAAAACATAAAATGGAAGGTACCGGCCTTGCGGAACAGATCCACATTGGATACATTCCCGTTTTGTCTCTCCACCTTGGCGTAGTCCGTACCGCTGAATCGCGTATAAAGCGTATTCGCATCAAAGCGGTATATACCGTCGCTCCAAGGCGCGGTCGCAGTCAGCGGCGAATTATAATCGCCCGTGTGTCGCACCGGCAGCTTGATGCCGTCGTCGCTCTCAAACCAGTAGAACATGACGCCGCGCTTCTCAAAGAGATTTCCCTCATCCGGAAGCTTAAACTCAAATTGTGCACCTGGACCGATGTAGCCTTCCGTCTTATGCACGGAGACCTCGAAGCCCTTGCGCTGATGTGCAATCAGGTTGTCATTGCTGTAATTACCGGTACCAAGCAACATCTGTGCATCGCTGTCCGCGCTGGTCATCCCCGAATTCGTGGACCCCGCTCTTCTACCGACATTGCCGAACGAAATATCACCCGGCATCCAAGAATAGCTGTCCGAATCATTCGTGATTGTATAGGTCGGATTTTGGTTGCTCGTTTCAAGCTTTAGCGAAGCTGTCTCGATGGTCTCACTGGTTGTTGTGAGCAAGGTCTGCTGCGGTGTTCCGTAATCTTTGAACACACGAATCTGGAAACGATACTTTCCTTCCGTGAGTGCAAGATCGTTGATGAGCTGCAACGCATTCTGCTGCAGCGTAATCTGACCCGACACACCTGCGACCGAGGCATTCGGCTTTGCAATCAGGACCTGACCGTCCGCCGTATTCTGCTTCGTAAACGGTGAACCGCTCGGTGTCGGAACAGACTGCACATTGAATCCCGCCGGAATCAGAATCTCAATACCGATCTTGGAACGATCCGCCGCCGGAATCTCCTCCGGACGGATGCCGAACTCAAGGTTGAAGGTACGCTCTCCGTATTTACCGATGGCGAAATCGGAGGGCTGTTTCAGGACAGTATTTGCACTGTCAAGACGAATGTAGTTATTCGCCGCGGTCAAAACACCGCCTTCCGTCGGTCCGGACCACGCACCGCTGCGGTAAGCATTGGCGGCGGTTGCCGGCATCGCAAGAAGAGAGGTCATGAGCATCGCATTGCTCATGGACGCATTGCTCATCGATGCGAGACGACCTCCGCTCAGCGCATACAAACCGAGCGCGCCGAACTCTCTGTCATCGATGACATCTCCGTCGCGATCCTCCTCGTCGTATTCATCATCCTCATCGGATGAAATCAGGGGAATATAACTGTTATTCCCCGCGGTGCCGTAGCGGCGAAGCGGTGCCGCCAGCACATTGAGAGGCAACGACTCCACGAGCAACAGCACTGCCATGAGCAGCGCTACAACTCTCCATATGCCTCTTCTGCTACATTCTTTCATCTGCCTTCCGATCCTCCTTTTAGAATTCTGTCGCAGACGCAAATGGTTATCCGCGACCGCATATAAAACGATAATCTATACTAATTCTTGATTTTCCTAGGAAAGAATAACATAATCTTGTATTCGCTGTCTACAAACAGCGTTAATCTTCTTAATTTTTATTGATTTTTATTCTCTAGCTCTGCTTTGAATAAAAACTATTTTGCTTACATTTCCAAACATTATGCAGATTATTTACTATTATACATACAATTTTAGGTTTCTACCGAAATCATATACAAAGCCGATATTTTACTCGAATTTCAAATCGGCATATTTATAAAAAAAAAGAGTGCAGCGCTTACGAGAAGCGCTGCACTCTTTATGTTATCGCAGTAGTTTTCCGGTACTGTTTTTCGGAAGTTCCTCTGCGGAAAGATTCAGTTTTTGAATCTGTTCGACACGCGGAAGTGTCCGGTTCAGCTGTTTGACAAAAGCTCTGATTTCCTCGGCCTTAGTCTCATCCGCTGCCGCCGCAACCGAGAAGATGTTCGCCGCAATCTCCTCTCCGTCCGCATAGACAACGCACTCATCAACCAGCGGGCACGCGTAAATCTTGTCCTCGAGAACTTCGGGGCTCACATTCTCACCGTTCGAGAGCACGATGATATTTTTCCGACGTCCCGTCACATAGAGGTAACCGTCCGCATCGATACGTCCCAGGTCTCCGGTGTGGAACCAGCCGTCACGAATGGCCTCTACCGTCGCTTCCGGGTTCTTATAGTAACCCTTCATCACATTCTTACCGCGGACGCAAATCTCCTCGTCCTCGATTTTGATTTCGCAAAAGTCCGCAACCGTACAGCAAGCACCGTCGCGATACGGTCCGCGATAGGTCACGGTTCCCGTGGTCTCGGTGAGTCCGTAGTAGGTGCGCGGTAAAATATCGCGATCGTGCAGCGCCTGAATGAGCACCGGGCTCATGGCCGCTCCGAGGCAAAGTACCTCTCGCACGGATTCCAAGATTTCCGCAACCTTTGCGTTCTTCTCGGCGCGTTCCAGTATCCGTTTCATCATGGCCGGTGCCACAATGAGCTTTTCGAATTTACGCGCACCGAGATCCTGGAGGAACTGCCGTGCATTGCTGATAAAAAGACTGTTACCGCGCGCCAGTTCGCCCACAATCGGAATCACACCGCCGATGTGGAACAGCGGCAACACAATTAAATTCTCATAGTGATGAAGCTCACCGCTCTCACGCGCCGGGCGAAGCTGTTCAAACACTTCGTTCGGATACGCGGAAAGATTCTCGTTTGTAATCTCGACAATCTTAGAGCGACCGCTGGTGCCCGAAGAAAGGAGCATGAGTATCGTGTCATCCGGCTCGCCCTTGTGCAAGTTTGTAAGCGGCTCGCACTGTTCGCTCGCCGCAAAGACCTCATCGAGCGGCAACAAACGCCCCGGCGGATACGCAGCCGTAAGTTCGGCCGCATACTCGCTGTCCGCAAGCTGCGCAGCCCCCGCCAACATATAGGGAATGCCGATTTCCGCCGCAAACTCCAACACACGTTCCGCGCCGAAGCTCTGGTTCAACGGAACAAAGACACCGCCCGCGGCAATGACACCGAGATACTCGACAAAGTAAGGATAGGAATTATCCGCCGCAATGCCCACGCGGAACGGCTCATCCTGCGGGAGAGCCTTTCGCTTCTCCGTCCAATACGTCGCGGCGCGGGAAACAGAAGACCAAAAGCCCTCAAAACTGACACTGCTCAACTCGCCGCTCGCTGCGTCTCGGCAGATAAATGCCTCTCTCTCCCGATAGCAAGCGACAATTTCTTCTAATACGCCGACAAAATTCATACTTACTTCTCCATGCGACGCATCACAGCGTCGGCAACATCACCGACTGTCTCGGTATTTGCGAGTTCCTTCTCCGGCATGCGGATGTGGAAATTCGATTCCAGTGCGCCGAGCAGACTGTAGAAGTCCAGCGAATCGATGCTGAGGTCCTCCTGCATTTCGGTATCCTCATCAATCTCAACCTGGGCCACATCCATCACATCACGAATAACCGCAATTACCTTCTCAATCACTTCTTCACGTTCCATATCACAAATCTCCTTTCCGAAATAAAACAGATATTACAAACCCACTCAGTGGGCTGCATCCAACTCATCAATCCATTCTTTTAAGGCAGTCGTTAAATCATTTAAATCGCTTTCCGGACTTCTGCCGAGAAGAATGACCTGATCTCCTGTCTTCGTATCATAAAGCATATTGGAGCGATACAAATGTGTCGCGCCGGCGTGACGGAATACACCTTCCTTTTCATTGAGGCCCATGTGATAGCCGCCGTCCGTAAACAGTTCCTGCGGCACAATACCGGGGAACCCGCCTCCGTAGAGATATTTCTGCCACTGATAGAGATCCAGAACCGTCGAGGTCATCTCACCGGCCGAAAAAGTAAAGACATGCGAGAACTCTCTGCCGTCTCCTTGCTTACTCGGATCGAAAGGCCGCACCGCGGCGAGATTCCAGTCAAACCCCGTGTGACGCATACCGATCGGTTTCAGCAGATGCGCGGTGATATAGTTCTCATAACTTTCGCCGCTCACTTTTTCGATAATAAGGCCAAGCAGGAAGTAGTTTGTATTGGTGTATTCAAACTTCTCCCCCGGCGTTTCTTTGAGCGTAAGGGCCATGATATCCGCACGGAGCGAAGCCGGATCCATACCGCTGTAAATCTCGTCGCCGTATTTATCGCGCAGCGCTTGCTCCTCCGCGTAATCCGGGAGACCGGACTTCATCTCGAGCAACTGTTTCAAGGTGATGCGGTCACCGTAGGGGCAATCACTGAGATAGGTTCCGATTGTGGCATCCAGTGAGAGTTTCCCCTCGTTTGCCAACTGATAAATCGCAACACCGGTAAACTGCTTTGTCAACGAGTTAATGGCAACGGTCGACTCACGCCCGATTTTGTTGGGATCGTTCTCCGGATCGGTACTCTGGCTTTTCTCATCGGGAACCTTCTTTTTATCGTAAGAAAGATCTCCTCTTCCGCTTGAAATGAGAATCTTACCGTCTTTTGCAAGCAGGTAGCTCCCTTCGAAGTTCGCTTCGCTAAGAATGCGATCCAACTTCTTCCAATGCGCCTTCTCCTTGCGCGCACTGCCACCCACCCGGTAAATTCGAACACCGAACGCGATGACGATTACAAACATCGCTACGGACGCCAAAGAAAATAGATGTTTGCTCTTCAACTCAGTTCTCCTTTTCCGAAAGCAGACTGCGTACCAGAGTACCGGAAGGTGTCAAATCCTTGCTCTCCCAATCGCTCTTCTTCTTGGAGCTCGGCAATACGATGCTGTGTGCCTCTGCCTTATTGGAAAGCGACCAATAGGTCCAGGAAATATCGTTCTTCTTCATAAAAGCGGCAAATTCTTTGGCCTCCTGAAAAGAAAGGCGACTGTCTCTCGGACTCTTGATATGCGCATCATCGAACTTTCCGTATTCAATCCCCCACTCACTCACAAAAATGGGGAGTTTTGCCCGAATCAACTTCTCCTCATAAACGGAATTAAAGTGTTTTTCTTTGGATACATCCGCGTAAAAGTGAAGATTATACATGAGATTCGGATCAGCAATCGGATCGTTCAGCGGACCTTCCAGATTCGCGGAATGATCCAGCGTTCCGCATAAAATAATCGCATTCGGCGCATTTTTCCTGATGACGGGAATCACCTGCTCCGCATAGCGTTTCACATCCGCCCAGCTCGTGTCACCGTTCGGCTCGTTGCAAATTTCATAAATCACACCGGGATTGTTCCCGTAGTGTGCAGATACTTCACCGAAAAATGCCTTTGCCTCTTTCACATGGTCAAGCGGGTTTTTATCGTACAGCGTGTGCCAATCGGCAATCGCGTACATATCTTCCGCAAGTGCATTGTCCACCGCCGTATAGAGCCTTGCCTTCGCAGCATCCGGTTCATAAAGATAGCCGCCCTCCTGATCCGTGTACATAGCCGCACGGAACAAATTCGCGCCCCACTGTTTAACCGTATGAAGCGATTCACGGCTTGTGAACTCCGGATACCAGCTGAGTCCGTGGCTCGAAATACCGCGCAGCTGTGCATTTTTATTTGCCTTTGCACTGTACAGTTTACCGTCCCGAACACTGAGCTGTCCGTAGGCACTGACACCCTTCCAACCTTCCTCTGCCCTTGCGTAAAAGCAACCGCCGACAAAGACAGATGCCAGAACGCCTGCGAGCACAACAATGCCGGCCTTCCATGATTTTTTGTTTGCTGTGCTCATTTCTTTCCCCATTCCTTTAGTTTGTCCAAAAACGCCTGATTTTCGAGCAGAGCTTCACTGTTCAGGATACTGTAAAGTCCCTCGCGCATATCGCTCTTCTCACACGAAATCGGGTATTCGCTCTCCCGGAAAAGCACGAAACGATTCGGAATCTCATCCCCCTTGACCAGGCGCACACGGACATATTTGAAGTTCAGATCTTCAACCATGACGACAACACCGTTTTCGAGGGTCTCTTTACTTCTGACTCGGAAACGCGGCATGGTTCTGCGCTGCGGCTCTCTGTCCTTGCTCCCCTCTTCCATCGCGCGAAGCATATCGTCGAAATAGCTCGTGTCCTCCGCTAATGTTTCGGGCAGCGGATTCAAGCGATCGTACACAATCTGGAAAAACTCCCGTTTCTCCGCAGTGCTCATTTCACCGATGCGCTGCACCCGATAGGTCCAGACCTTGCCGCGCTTCGGTTTGCTGACCGCGACAATTTTACCGCTGACATGGGCGCGGTACTTTCTGTCTTCAATCACGAAATGAAGCACAGTGCCCCGTTCGGTCGGAATCGGGAGCGCTTCCTTGCTCTCAAAAGCAAAACCGCCCTCGGAAATATTGACGACACGCGCCTTGAAGCAGTCCTCACTCTCTGCCTCGGCTCTCACTTCCAACGGAAGGTCGCAGTCGAAGCGCTCAAACTCGCGCTCGTTGACGCGCCCGCGCATAAAGAAGACTGCCATCAAGAGACTGAAGGAGTTAATGAGCATCCACATAATGATGATGATCAGACCGAAAGCACGATTGATGATGAGCTGTTGTACCGCAAAGAGCAACGAGACCAGCGAGACCACCAAGAGACAAATATGCGGAATCGCAAGATAAAACTCGTTGTTGTCATTCCAAGATCTCGACTTTGCCGTAACCGAAAACTTCTTCTCATTGATATGGAAGAACTCTGCCCAGATCGGAATCAGAAGATACGGGAACATAATCGTATCAATCGTATTGCTCCAGCGTGTGTCTCGGATTTCCGAGCTGACCTTCTTCAGCAGATAACTGTAGCAGATGTAATACGGCAGCCAAATGAAAATCAGCTGCTTTAGGTTCATCACGACCAAGGGAATGCCAAGCAGCAAAAAGAGCACAGGCGACAGAATATAGACCAAACGCCTGGAAAAGCTCTCCCAGTAAACGCGGCAGGCATAATAGCTCAGCTTCAGGTTCAAAGAAAAGGCCGGGTTGGTCAACAGGTGGATTCTGCGCAGCGAATAAATGCAGCCGCGCCCCCAGCGCACACGCTGCTTAATCAGCGAGGCGATGGTAATCGGCGCAAGTCCCTGCGCGAGGGGCTTCTTCACCGCATAGCAGCGAAAATTCAAGGCCTCGATGCGAAGTCCGGTCTCAAAGTCCTCGGTAATGGTTCCGGTCGCAATACCGCCGACGCCCTCGAGGGCCTCACGGGAAATCATCGTGTTCGAACCTGCATAGAGCACCGCATTGGTGCGGTTCTTGCCGAGGTTTACCTCGCGGAAGAAATAGTCCTGCTCATTCGGGACACGCTTCTCCGCATAAAGGTTGTATTGAAACAAATCGGCATTGTAAAAGACCTGCGGTGTCTGAATAAAACCGATTTTTCCGCAGTTCTTTTGCTCTTCCTCCGGCTTCACGACCCAAGTACCGTCGGCCTTCTTCTCCATAATGGGAAGAAAGAAATACGGCACCACTTCCATTAAGAAGTTGCTCTTCGGAATCATGTCGGCATCAAAGGTGGCGATGAGCGGCGAACTTGTGCGACTCAACGCATTGTTGATATTACCCGCCTTCGCATGCTTGTTGTTGCTGAGGCCGAAGTAACCCACGCCGAGTTCTTTGGCAAGCGCAGCCACTTCAGGTCTGTCGGTGTCGTCACAGAGGAATACATGGACCTTGGATTTGTCCGGGTAGTCCATGGCCGCGCAAGCATTTGCCGTTTTAAACAGAATATCGGTCTCCTCGTTGTGGGTCGAGATAAAGACATCGACATCCGGAAAGAGCTCGTGCGGCACCACCGGCATCTCCGGCTCATACACATTGCGGAGCGAAAGATAGTGGGTCAGCGCCTCATACGAGGAGAACAGCTCCGCAAGAAGCAGAAAAACACCGCCGACAAATGCAATCCAACCGTACTGTGACACGGAAGGCAGGGTAAAGAACATCCGCCAAGCGCCGTAGACTACGATAATGAGTCCCACAATCCAGGCGAGATACATCGGTTGTTTTTTCTTCTTGCTGATATTCGTCTCATCCGGCGGTGTATAGAGCGGAATCTTCTCGGTAATCACTTTGAATTCGTGTTTCTCGTACATGTTTATTTCACTCTCTTGCCCAGAAGGTAGGCGGACGCAATGAAGATTAACAGGAAGGCAAGCGCAATGTTTGCGTAGGTCTCACGACTGCGCTCCGCAAGCGGCTCCTTAATAAAGCCGTTCAGATAGTCATCCATGTAGAGGTCCAGCCATTTGCCGTGCCCCTTAATCATATCCTTGAGGCGCACCAGTTCTTCCTCATAGGTGTCACGATTCCGGTCTATGACATAGCCGTGTCCCTCTTCCACCAATGCCAACTGATGATTCTCCAAGTAGACTTCTCTCCATCGACTGCGGTCTCGCTTGGATGCGTTGCCAAGATACGCGACCGTGTTATCGATAAACTGCATGATGTTTCGATCGGAGAAAATGCCCTTTCGCAGTTCTCGGTAACGGCTCACCACTCTCGCATCAAAATCCGGGTCCTGAACCATGCGCTCAAACCAGGGGCGTTCCGGCATGACCATATACTCCGCGCCGCCTGCCGCAAACTTATAATTGTCCCAACAGTTGTCGTAATCCCACAACGGCCCCATGCTGAGCTGATGTGCGGGATCCTCATAGTAATAGGTTGAGTTGTCACCCGAGTCGTAGTTCATGAAATACTCGTTAATCACGAAGTAATCAATAAAACTCGGCAGGTTGATGAGATGCGGATAGCTCAAAAATTGACGATAGTTGTCGCTGTAGAGCGTCTTTTCGATTTCCGTGAGCTGCGTTTCAAGCTTCTGAATGACTTCCGGTGTGAGCAGTTCCTCTTTCGGGTACTTAATCGTAAACCAACCGTACGTAAGCTGTTGATCGGAAGCCCAAGTCGAAAGCGTTGTCTTAGTGTCATCCGCACGGTCGCGCACCAGAATGACAGCCGGGCGCTTGTCGCGCGGATTGTAATCCTGAATATCGACATGCCCCTTTCCCTGCTTGACCGGCTCGGTCAAAAGGTAGAGGCCGCGATAATTATAGCTCTCACCGTCCTTGATGAACATCTCCACAAAACGGCATTCCGGCGTAAACGGCATAAGCTGTCCCGCGAGGTTATATGCGGTGTAATTACGAATCTGGCTCGCATCCAAAATACTGTTGGAGAGTACCCAGTCTTCATCCGCATCCATGCCGAGTAGAGGCGCCTCCAACTCTTGTCCGTCATCGTCCAACAACTTAATGCCGTACTGTTTCTTCTGGAAGGAACGAGAGGACGCACCGCGCAGCTTAATCTTACCGTGATTTACAAAGGAAGGCGAATCTGTAATCTTATTGTGATCATTTGCATTGTCGACCAGGGTAAAGGTCACGGGAATCCAAGGATCCGTCACATTCGGATCCCGATATTCGCGTTTTTGCGCAGTGCCGACCATATGATAGATATCCTTGGGTTCGTCACCGTTCATATCGAGGACAACAATCGGAAGATGCGTCTCAAAGCTCGCGACATCCACACTCCCGTCTCCCGGCATACTGTCGGGTCCCAGGCTGCTGTCCGCGTTCTGATGTACCTCGTGCTGGTAGCTGCGATAGTGCATGGAGAGCGCTGCTTTGGTATAGGAAAAGACAAAGACAAAAATGCCCAGCACCGCCGTGACAATACCTGCCGCTACCAGTGTTTTCTTTGTTGGTATTCTCATTGTACCGCCCGATTAGCGCGTAATCTCGTCGTTTTGGCAGACGAGGTGTACCGCCTCAACCCCCTCCAAACGGAAGAGCACATCCTTGATTTCTCTGCCTTCATGTTTCTGCAGGCACTTCTCGCGAAGTTTCCCGGAAATCTCATAGATAAGTTCCGTTCTGTTCTTTTCGGAGTTATCCACGCGGAACTGCGCCTTGTGCTCATAGTACTCGTTGATGGTCTTCATGACCTCCTCACTCTTGCCGCTGCCGCGAACAATCAACAAATAGCGGTCATTGGAGCGTACATTGCCAAGCACCAAAAGAACGAGGAAAATGACACCCGAACCGATTCCGGCAATCTTAAAATCCTGGATACCGCAGCAAATACCCGCGGCAATGCACCAGAAAATATAGGCCGTATCTCTGGGATCTTTGATAGCGGTACGGAAACGCACGATAGAGAGCGCACCGACCATACCGAGGGACAGCGCGACGTTATTTCCGATAACACTCATAACCAAAGTCGTCACAATGGTCAGCATAACAAGAGACACGTTGAACTTAGCGCTGTAAACGGTTCCTGCGTGCGAAAACTGATAGCTGACAAAGATGACCACCGCAATGATGATGGCTGCGATAAAGCTCATCAGAATCTCGCCGGTAGATAGCGTCCCCGACTGCGCGGATAAATACTGATACAGTGCGTTTCTCATGATTCTCCCCCTTTACATTCTGCCGATGACCGGCAACAAACCGTAACGTCTGCCCGCAACATACTTGGAATAACTCTCCTCCGTGAGGTCGGCGAGCTGCAGTGCATCCTTGATGTAGCCAAGCAAAAAATGATTGTACTTCACTTCCAGCACTTCAAAACTCTGACTGTCCGCCGGATAAAACAGTGCCGGGCTCTTTGAAAATAAATCGAAATTTCCCTCGGCAGTCTCAATGTGACTGTCAAAGGTGATGCGTATGCTGTTGACCGGCACTGCGAAGGCTCTTCGCTGATACTGAATCAAAGCAGCCGGACGATACTGCTCTTTTACCATGATGCCGTAGATATTCTCTGCGAGTTCCGAGCCCTCACGGAGCAGGCACTCATAGTTCCCGGCAATCATTTCATAAGCCTGCTCCCGCGTGATGCTGAGTGAAAGCTTGTGCTGATTCTCGCCCTGCTTCTGTTTAAGCTCGAGTTTTGCCTTTTGGTCGTCCGGACTATAGATGCGGATTCGTATCTTCTTTCGATATTCAAGTCCGTCCATTTTATCGACATAGTCCTCGTTATAAAACGAGTCAAAGTAGAGCGAACGTACGTTATAAGGCGCATACCCCTGGAACGGATCTCCCGGCAAGAGCAGTCGCAGCCGCCCGTAGAGATCCTCGGCGACTTTCACCGGCAAGACAAACTTTCGTTCCACACGGCTGACTTCTGCCGCAATGCCCATCGGTTTCTCTCCTCCTCTCTCACTGTGCGGCGGGATCCTTGCCCTGCCCAACTACATCTTCATCTCCGTTTTCGGCCGCCTTCGGATCTTCAATAAAGAAAGGCGTGCCCTCGTTGGTAAAGTTATCCAACGCGAGTGCCACAAAAACATAGTCGAAATGCTTGGATTCGAGCATTTCCTGAATACTGCCTTTCCCGCTCGGGTTATAGTGCAGCGACCAGAGTAACTCAATGCGCGAGAACATCGGCGAAAGGAAGGTGGCAACCGGAGAAGAATAGGAATCTCGAATAAAGAGCGCCGACGGCCCGTCCGGGTTCAACTTATTGTCAATCTGATCGAAACGAACGACACCCTGAATATAGCCGTTGTTCATCTCTCGATCATAGAGATCCTTCTTATTCAGATATTTGCGCGAAATGAGAGCTTGCTCCATATCGCCTTCTGCTGAGCCTTCTCTGCCACCGCGATAACGGCAGTAATAGCGGTACTGCGTGTCAAACTTGGGGAAGATAAAGCTGTAATCATCCAACTCGCCCGAATAGAGCTGTCCCGCGTCTCTTCCCTGCGACCCCATGTAGATATTCCCGTAAGTCTCGATTGTATAGTTGTTGAGATCTCGGTAAAAGCCGTCCGGATCCAAGTTCGCATCGTACTTCCGGTTCAGATGATCCACAATTTTGCCCGTCGCATAAAAAGCGGAAGGCACCGTCCAGTGGTGGTCCGTGCGATAAAATATCTCCGTCGCCTTCATATCGGCCTCGCGAAACACATCGCGCACATCGATATAATCCACATCATAGCGCCTTAAGTAGCGAAGCACCTCATCTCCGTAGGCATTAAAGTTATTGTAGGGGATGCCGTAGTAGCCCCGAGACCAATCCTCGCGATACTTGGTCGGATACATGATGACCACGAGCTTGGTCCCCTTGTCCTTTAAGCTATCCTGCAGGCGGCGCATACGTCCCGCAATTCCGGGGGCGCTGAGATTTGAGGTGTTATAGAAGTTTCCCGCATAGAGTACGGAGTCCTTGTCTCGCACATACTTGAACGAGTTCTCCTCATTCTTTCCGATCGCGCGATATACAGTTCCGTAAAGCTCATTCCAGCGGTGTCCGCCGACCAACGTCTGTGAGAGCACACCGTCCAACTGCCGCGTGTAGCTTTTCAATTCGGAAGCTGTCTTGGGACGGGCAATGTCATCAAACTTTGCTTTGAGTACAGCTCTCTCCCGGTATAGGTTCAACGCTGAGAGCGAAAAAAGGCCCGTGAGAAAGAGCGCCGAAAAGACTGCTTGATATCGTTTCATCTTATCGTCTGCTCCTTAGAAGTTGAAATAAATGAACGGATTGTAACCGCCCTTTGCGAGAATTGCGATGGAAAACACCATACAAGCACCGAGCCCGATGACGTAAATCGCACCGCAACTTCGGTAGAAAATCTCATGTCCCTCGCTGTCTTCGGTCTTTTCCAAGATATAGTTTCGAAGCGGAAGTGCGCACAGCACCGCTGCAATCAACGAAATACCGTACTCCTTTAGGAACATGACAACCGCAGGACTGTAGAAACCGTTTCCGCCGAGCCCGAAGAGATCCGCAAAAAAGAGGGACATCTGCTCTCCCGTCTCGCAACGGAATATCACCATGGCAAATACGGTCGCGACAACCACATAGACATGGCGCAACACTTCATGTCCCTCTCTCTCATCGAGCCGGAACGCAATCTCAAATACGATTAAGATAAAGAAGTAGAGTCCCCACCAGATGTAGGTCCAGTTCGCGCCGTGCCAAAGTCCGGTTAAAAGCCAGACTATAAAGAGGTTACGAATCATCACATCTTTCTTTTTGGTGTTTGCACCGCCGAGCGGTTTGTAGACATATTGACTGAACCAAGAAGCCAAGCTGATGTGCCAGCGCGTCATGAATTCGCGGATGGAACGACTCACAAAGGGATAACGGAAATTTTCCGAGAAACGGAACCCGAACATAAGGCCAAGACCAATCGCCATGTCGGAATATGCACTGAAGTCGTAATAGAGCTGGAACATATAGCTCACGGCACCGAGCCAAGCAAGCAGCATGGGCACCGGGATAGAGGTATCGCCTCCCTTGGTCAGGTTAAATACCGTGTCGGCAATGACCGCGAGGTTATTTGCAATCAGTATCTTTTTGCAGAAACCCTCCGAAAAGCGGCAGATTCCTTCCGTCAACATCGTGAAATCCGTGCGTCGATTTTTGATCTGTTCCGCGATTGCCGAATATTTGACAATGGGACCTGCAATGAGCTGCGGGAAGAAAGCAACATAAAGTGCGATATCGAGGAGATTTTTTTGCGGCTCCGCACTGCCCATATAGACATCAATGACATAGGACAGAGCCTGAAAGGTAAAGAATGAAATACCGATGGGCAAAACAATATTGGGATAAGGTAAGAAGGGACGCTCCATGATGCCGTTTACGGTCTCAACCACAAAACCGGCGTACTTAAAAACGCCGAGCATCCCGAGATTCAAGACACAGGCCGCGGTTAACACCAGTCGGCGTACCTTTACATTGTCTTTCCGGATCAACATCAGCATAAGACCGAAAAGCCAGTTGAAGCTTATGGATGCCAGCATCAGGAATACGTAAATCGGTTCACCCCAGGCATAGAACAAGAGGCTGGCAATCACCAACCATATGTTCTGCAACGGCCGAGAAAACGCAAAAAGATAATAGACCAAAAAAGTAATCGGCAAAAAATAAAGCAAAAAAGTGATGCTCGAAAATACCATGCGTCTCCCCTTTATTACGGTGATTTATAGCTGTCTTCTAAGCGTCACGCGGTCATGTCCCCGTGTGCTGTTTTTGTCCCGGTACATATTGTGATCGGCCTCTTTGATGGCCTCTTCGACAAAGCGCTCTCGCGCGCGCCAAGCAGTCCCCATAGCCGCCTTCGGGGTAGTATTGGCCGAAAGCGCCTGCTGCAATTCCTTTGCGCGTGCGCGGAACTCTTCTTTCTGAAGTCCGGATTCCAAAATCACAAACTCATCTCCGCCGGCGCGGTATATATGTTCGCGCGGGAAAAAGGCGGCGAAAAAGTCCACCGCCCGTCGGAGCATTTGATCTCCCGCCTCATGTCCGTGGCGATCGTTAATCTCCTTCAAGCCATTTAAATCCAAATAGATTGCAGCAACGGAACGCGGTGCATTTCGTTTCCTAAGCACAGCCTTCTTGACTTCCAAAGCGTTCCGATTGTGTATCTCCAGATTGGAATCCAAACGAGCTTCCCGGCGCAGGGTCTGCTCGCGCTTCCGATTGCCGAGTTCCAAGGCAAACAATAATGCCAAGGAACGGCAAAACTTACGAATGAACAAATGCTGAAAGAAGGAGCTGCACCCGACCAACAGAACCCCCATGGTTCTTCCCCGATTTTCCAGCGGCAATCGGAATGCAAACCGAATCTTTTTGGGATACTGCGCACGGTAGCAGATGCGCTCTTCTGTCCCGCCCTGTACAAGAATCAGTGCGAGTGCCGGCAAATTGAAATACCGTGACACTGTACGCAGAATGCGCTCTATCCCCTTCCGGGAGCTATCCTTCTGCAAGAACTCAAGGCATTTGATCATCAAATCCGCTTTGTCTCTCATAGCCCTTACCTCTGAACCTCTTGTTGCGTCAACGCTTAGATATCTGCAGAAGAGCATACCTTAAATACGTCCGTTCGTCTATGACAATGACAAAACTGTAAACAAATTGTAAACTTTCTCTATATTTATGTGGGCTTTTGAATAAAAAGAGCGCTGGAACAGACTCTTCCATCGCTCTTTTTCTGTCTTTACCTTTAGTTGTTAATCAGCTTGGAGTCTTCATTGTTCCAGCTGTAAAGCTTTCTGATCTCCTTACCGACAGACTCAGAGAGATGCTCGGAAGCCTTCTTCCGCATCGCCTTGAAGTGTGCCTGACGACCGGCAGGGCTCATATCAACCAAGAACTGGTTTGCAAAGGTTCCGTCCTGAATGTCAGCAAGAACCTTCTTCATTGCCTTCTTGGTTTCCTCGGTAATGATCTTCGGTCCGGTGATGTAGTCACCGAACTCAGCGGTATTCGAAATCGAATAGCGCATGCCCTCGAAACCGGACTGATAAATGAGATCGACAATGAGCTTCATCTCATGAATGCACTCAAAGTACGCATTTCTCGGATCGTAGCCGGCTTCCACCAGGGTCTCAAATCCGGTCTGCATCAGTGCGCAAACACCGCCGCAGAGAACCGCCTGCTCACCGAAGAGATCGGTCTCGGTCTCAATGCGATAGGTGGTCTCAAGCAGACCCGCTCTCGCACCGCCGATTGCAGCACCGTAAGCAAGTGCCTTCTCCAGTGCCTTGCCGCTTGCATCCTGCTCAACAGCAACGAGCATCGGAACGCCCTTGCCCTCAAGGAACTCGCTGCGAACCGTGTGGCCCGGTGCCTTCGGCGCAATCATCGTGACATCGACAAACTTCGGCGGGGTGATAAGGCCGTAATGAATGTTGAAGCCGTGAGCAAACATCAGCATGTCGCCCTCTTCGAGATTCGGCTCAATATCCTTCTTGTACATATCCGCCTGCAGCTCATCGTTGATCAGAATCATAATGATATCCGCCCACTTCGCTGCCTCGGCATTGGTCTTAACCGTAATGCCCTGCTTCTCAGCCTTCTCTCTCGACTTGGAGCCCTCGTAGAGACCGACGCAAACTTCAACTCCGGAATCCTTCAGGTTCAGTGCATGCGCATGTCCCTGGCTGCCGTAGCCGATGATTGCCACTCTGTGGTCCTTTAAAACAGAAACATCGCAATCTTCCTGATAATAAATCTTCAGTGCCATTTTACTCTCCTCCATCTGTTCCATCCGTTTTGAGTAACAAACGCATTATCAAAAAAGAACGAATTCTGCGACTCTCAGTCCGCGAAAGAATCCGGTTCTGATAACCTCACTTAAGGCAGATATTTGATATCATCCGCGCCGCGCGCAAGTCCTGTGATACCGGTTCGCGCAAGTTCCAAAATCTCATACTCTTCCAGCAAAGCGAGCAACGCATCCAGTTTCTTTTGATCTCCGGTCAGCATAATGGTGAGAGAACTCTTTGCCACATCCACTATGCTCGCGCGAAAAATCTGCACCACCGCATGCACCGATTCTCTCTGATCTGCGTTTGCCCGAATTTTTACCATCATAAGCTCGCGGTAAACGCTCTTATCCTCCGGAAGGCGCTTGATATCTTTGACATCCTCGAGCTTACGAATCTGCTTTTCGATTTGCTCCAGTACATCGTCATCGCCGTTTGAGACAACCGTCATTCTCGTGTAACGCGGATCCGCGGTGACACCGGCCGTAATGCTCTCGATATTATACCCTCTGCGCGTAAACAATCCGGCAATGCGACTCAGAACACCGGGTGTGTTGTCCATCAAAAGCGAAAAAACGACTCTCATCTCCATCTCCTCCGTTATACGCAAGTTATGATAGCAACGCGTCTTCAAAAAGTCAACTTGCCCCAAATTTCCCAAACAAGCGTCCGCATTGCGTTTTGTTGTTCTCTCTTTTCTCTGCCGCTCTTCTTTTGTGCAAAAAACACAGCATTATACATCTCTTCCCAAAATTCTGTCAGTTTTCCCAAAAGGTCACAAAAATGACAGCTTTCTTTTTTCGGTCCTTATTTTAATTTTCGTCTCTTGTTCAGCAATCTTGATCCCTGTTTCTTCCTTATTATATAAGATGCAAAAGGAAGCATATTATGGCAGAACAATTCTGTCCACCGAATGCGCAATTTAGCTCGGAACTATATAGTTTTCATATTTTGATTATGTTAACCCATTCTTCTTTCAACTCTTTCGCATCCTATGCCGGATCGACCTGCGTGCGCCCCTATTATTTACATAATTATTTTATGTTGTGATTCCGGAAGTTTGTCGCGCGGATCCGAAAACGGAATACAAGTTGAATACAGCAAAAAGGAACTGTGCGCTTGCACAGTTCCTTTTTCGTTCAAGTACGTCTTATGCCTCGGTCTTCGGGCCCGCTGCGACAAGTGCCTTGCCGGCATCATTGCCCTCATACTTTGCAAAGTTCTTGATGAAACGATCTGCGAGATCTTTGGCTCTCTTGGTCCACTCCTCGCTGTCCGCATAGGTATCTCTCGGATCCAGAATGGTCGGATCCACACCCGGCAGTTCGGTCGGAACTTCAAAGTCGAAGAACGGAATCTTCTTCGTCGGTGCCTTCAGAACATCGCCGTTCAGGATGGCATCGATGATACCTCTCGTATCCTTAATCGAAATTCTCTTGCCGCTGCCGTTCCAGCCGGTGTTCACGAGATAAGCCTTCGCACCGCTCTGCTCCATGCGCTTCACGAGTTCTTCCGCGTACTTGGTCGGATGAAGCTCCAGGAAAGCCTGGCCGAAGCAAGCCGAGAAGGTCGGGGTCGGCTCGGTAATGCCGCGCTCGGTACCTGCGAGCTTTGCCGTAAAGCCGGACAGGAAGTAATACTTGGTCTGCTCCGGGGTCAGAATGGAAACCGGCGGCAATACGCCGAATGCATCTGCCGAGAGGAAAATGACATTCTCCGCAGCCGGACCGTGGGAAATCGGTTTAACAATCTTCTCGATGTGATCGATCGGGTACGAGACACGGGTATTCTCCGTGACGCTCTTGTCGGTAAAATCAATCTTGCCGTTTGCATCGACCGTCACGTTCTCAAGAAGCGCGTCGCGGCGAATTGCACGGTAGATATCCGGCTCGGACTCCTTGTCGAGGTTAATGACCTTTGCGTAGCAGCCTCCCTCAAAGTTGAACACGCCGGAGTCATCCCAACCGTGCTCATCATCTCCGATGAGAAGGCGCTTCGGATCCGTGGAGAGCGTGGTCTTGCCGGTGCCGGAGAGACCGAAGAACACTGCGGTGTTCTTGCCGTCCATATCGGTATTTGCCGAGCAGTGCATCGAAGCGATACCGCGAAGCGGCAGGTAGTAGTTCATCATCGAGAACATACCCTTCTTCATCTCGCCGCCGTACCAAGTGTTCAGGATAACCTGCTCCTTGGTCGTGATGTTGAAAACAACCGCGGTCTCGGAATTGAGTCCGAGCTCCTTGTAGTTCTCAACCTTTGCCTTCGACGCATTGTAGACAATGAAGTCCGGCTCAAAGTTCTCGAGTTCTTCCGCAGTCGGCTTAATGAACATGTTGGTCACAAAGTGTGCCTGCCACGCCACTTCGACAATGAAGCGAACCGCCATGCGGGTGTCCTTGTTTGCACCGCAGAAAGCATCAACCACAAAGAGGCGCTTATTGGAAAGCTCCTTCTTTGCGAGTTCCTTCACTGCGTGCCAAGCCTCCTCGGAAGCCGGATGGTTATCGTTCTTATACTCATCGGAGGTCCACCAGACCGTATCCTTGGAGTTCTCGTCCATGACGATGAACTTGTCTTTCGGGGAGCGTCCCGTGTAGATTCCCGTCATCACGTTAACGGCATCCAGTTCGGTCACCTGTCCCTTCTCGAAGCCCTCGAGACCCGCCTTGGTCTCCTCTTCAAAGAGCAACTCATATGACGGATTGTGTACGATTTCTGTTGTCCCGGTAATGCCATACTTGCTTAAATCAAGCTTACTCATGTACCTTTTCCTCCTCTGTCCTCCGCTCGTGCAAATGCACAGATTTCTCGGGGTTAAGTTCCGGGATTATTATACACTATATCCGAACAGAAAACAATCACGCACGTTTTGCTTTGAGATATTCATCTATGCCGCGCGCAGCCTGCTTTCCCGCTCCCATCGCAAGAATAACGGTCGCGGCACCGATTACGGCATCGCCGCCCGCAAAAACACCTTCGCGCGTTGTCTGTCCGCTCTTTTCATCCGCAATCAGGCAGCCCCGGCGATTGGTATCAAGACCTTTGGTTGTGGAAGCAAGCAGCGGATTCGGAGAGGTACCGAGAGCCATGATGACAGTGTCTGCCGGAATTTCCTCCTCGGAGCCCGGAATCTCAACCGGTCTTCTTCTGCCGGAGGCATCCGGCTCTCCAAGTTCCATATGAATCACGCGAACCGCTCTGACCCAACCGTTCTCATCTTCCAGTATTTCGACCGGATTGGTGAGTAAATCGAAGATAACGCCCTCTTCCTTCGCATGGTGCACTTCTTCGACACGAGCGGGCAACTCCGCCTCCGAACGGCGGTAAACAATGTGTGTCTCTGCGCCGAGGCGGAGCGCCGTTCGCGCAGCATCCATCGCAACGTTTCCGCCGCCCACCACAATTGCACGCTTACCCGCAAAGATCGGCGTGTCGTAATCCTCTCGGAAAGCCTTCATGAGGTTGTTGCGCGTTAAGAACTCATTGGCCGAAAACACGCCGCTCGCGGTCTCGCCCGGAATGTGCATGAACATCGGCAGACCCGCACCGGAACCGATAAACACCGCGTCGTAGCCCTCGTGATCCAGAAGGTCGTCCACAGAGACCGACTTGCCGACTATGGTATTGGTTTCGATTTCAACACCGAGTTTCTTTACGTTCTCTACTTCGTGGGCCACAACCGTGTCCTTCGGCAAACGGAACTCCGGAATACCGTAGACCAGCACGCCGCCCGGTTCATGGAGCGCTTCAAAGATTTTGACTTCATAGCCGAGTTTGGCAAGTTCTCCGGCACAGGTAAGTCCTGCGGGACCTGCCCCGATGACAGCAACGCGCTGTCCGTTTTTCTCGGAGGTGTTCTGCGGCTCCAGTTTGTGCTCCCGCGCCCAATCCGCCACATAGCGCTCCAATTTGCCGATTGCAACCGGCTCTCCTTTGATACCGCGAATACAGACTCCCTCGCACTGGGTCTCCTGCGGGCAGACACGGCCGCAAACCGCAGGAAGTGCGGAGCTCTCCGCAATAATCCCGGCAGCTTTTGCTTCCTGCCCCGCGATTACCTGCTGTAAAAATCCCGGAATATCAATCGATACGGGACATCCGGCAACACAGCGCGGATTCTTACAATTCAGACAGCGCGATGCCTCTGCTCTCGCCTCTTCTTCTGTGTAGCCGAGACAGACTTCCTCAAAGTTGTGTGCGCGTTCTTCCGGTGCCTGCTCCCGAATCGGGACTCTCTTCATCATGTCCATTACTGCTGACCTCCGCAATTTCCGCAGCCACCGTGGTGCGTCTTTCCTTCCTTGAACTTGAGATACTCTCTCCCCTCTTCGCTCGCGTACATTCTTGCACGCTTCATCGCCTGATCGAAATCAATGAGATGCGCGTCGAACTCGGGACCGTCCACACAGGCAAATTTCACTTCGTCACCGACAATCAGTCGACATGCTCCGCACATACCGGTGCCGTCCACCATAATGGGGTTCATGCTGGCAATCGTCGGAATTCCGAGCTTCTTGGTGAGTAAGGAGACAAACTTCATCATAATCATCGGGCCGATGGCAACGCAAAGATCGTAGTGCTTACCTTCTTTTTCCACCAGCTCTTCTACCTTTGCAGTTACAAGACCGTGGAAACCGTAGGAACCGTCATCGGTGGTGACGTAGAGATGATCTCCGACCAGGGCACGCATCTCCTCTTCGAGTATCACCAAATCCTTGGTCTTCGCTCCCTGCACAACATCCGCAACGACGCCCTGCTCCTTGAGCCACTTGACCTGCGGATAGACCGGTGCCGTGCCAACGCCGCCGGCGACAAAGAGAATGTTCATTTTTTGAAGTTCTTCCGCCGTCTTGTGGGTTAGTTCCGACGGACGTCCCAGAGGTCCCACAACATCTTCAAAGCAATCTCCAACTTCCAGTTTTGCCATACGCGCGCTGCTTGAACCGACAACTTGGAATACAATGGCGATGGTTCCCTTCTCACGGTCATAATCGCAGACCGTCAACGGGATACGCTCGCCGTAGCGATCGATTTTCACAATTAAAAACTCACCCGGCAGACATTTCCGCGCGACACGCGGCGCCTCAAGATCCATGAACCAAATCTGCTCCGCAAGTTTTCTCTTCGTTATGATCTTATACATAAGGGTTCTCCTTTGTTCTATTGCCGTATCACAAAAGCAAAGCTCATCTCACACCGCCGCGCACGCGTTCATAGCGGCAAAAGGAAAAAGGAAGATTGAAATAGGTCTCTTCCTCACTCTCCTGTGTGAGCTTCCAGTCCGGATCTTCATCAAGATTCGGAAAGAAGCGATCCCCATCATAGCGGTAATCGATTTTCGTCAACTCTGCCTTATCCGCGTAGGGTAGGAAGTCTCGGTAAACCCCCTCTCCACCGCACACAAAAATCTCATCTCCCGGAATTCCGCTCAGCTTTTCCAGTACTTCTTCGATGCTGCGACATACAGTGACTCCCTTCGGCGAAAAATCGGGATCTCGACTCAATACCAGATTGCGCCTGCCGTAAAGAGGCTGCTGCCCCGGCAAGTCCAAAAAGGTCTTTCGCCCCATAATGACCGTTTTCCCTAGCGTCTCCTCAAGAAACAGTTGTTGATCGCGCGGAATTTTGACCAGAAGTTTTCCGCCTTTCCCGATGGCCCAGGATTTGTCCACCGCCGCAATCAAAATCATGCTTCCTCTCCCAAAATGAGTTCTTTCGCATAGGGCAGTTCAAGTATCCAGTCACAGAAACGGTGCCACTCCTCCAACTTATGATCCCGACGCGCAAAATAAATATGTACCAGAGTCTCGTAGTTAAACGTGCAAGTACGAAGTTGCTCGTAACTCTCCGGCAACAGCTGAATCATAGAGTACCAAGCCTGCTTGTCCTTGGTTTCCACAAAACGAAGGCGCAGCTGTTCCAAGACACCAATCATGCTGTCCAGTGCCGCAAGCGCCTCTTCACTCATGTGATCATGCGAAAAATCCGCGCGCGTAAACGGTTTGCTGTGAATTTTATGCATGGTAGAGGTTGAGTTTGCGACCGTCGCGACCTTATAGGTATCGTACTCCTTCCACCAGTAAAGCGGCGCTGTGATGTCCACCGAGACAAAAATCTGTCTCATGTACTTACGGTGGTCGCTCCCGGCCTTACGCAGTCTCTTTGCCAGGCCCAGATCGTTCTCCCCCAACACATAATTTCCCGTTTCATCATAATAACTATCGCTTCTCGCCCAAGAATTCAGCGGGTTGCGCGCTCCGCGCATTGCATTTTCGAGATTCATGACTGCACTGTGTTCCAGTTTAATCATCGTTTTCCGCCCTCTTTCTTCCTATTTAAAATGCGCTGTCCTAGTTGGATTCGTTCATGCGATTACGCTTGCGCTCTTGATAGCGCGCATAGGCCTTTTCCAACATTGCCTTTTCATTGGCAAATTTCAGAAGATGCCATGCCTCGTGATACTTGTAATAACCGGAATCCATAAAGAACTCCTCCCGCTGCGGTTTCGAGTAGTAGCTGTCAGCGCTCATCAGAAACCAATGGACACTCTTATCCACAAGTTCCGCCTGCGCATTGAAGGTGTATTCACTCTTGCCGATATACTCGACAATGCGTGCGCTGACCCCTGTCTCTTCCTTGACTTCCCGGAGCGCTGTGGTCTCAAAGTTCTCTCCCTCTTCGACCGTTCCCTTTGGGAGCACCCAGCCCTCATAGCGATTTCTGTAATTCTTATAGAGCAGCAGGATCTTTCCGTGAAAGATCACGATGCCGCCGCAGCTCGTTGCTTCGACCATTTGCAATCCCTCCTGCGCGACGCATATCCAAAATTAAATGTAAGTGTACTACTGACAGCTGCGTGATACAAGCACTTTCCAAAGCGAAACTTTCGTCCGGCTTTACTCCACGCCCTTCCGAAAATGACCGCGTGTAAAGTTTTCGTATGCCTCCGCAACGTCCCGCTCGCCCAGCACAAAGCTGTGATGCAAAGAACGTACCGCAGCGCGACTTTGCTCCGCATTCTCATTCGTGAGCAGCAAACGCACCGCACCGAGCTTCAGTTCACGCAATTCTCCCGCCACTCCGCTGAGACTAAGGGGCGCTGCATTATATATCGTATTATAACAGAAGGTGCAATGGGTTCTCACCGGCATATCCATCATGCGGCGATCCCGAAGCTGCATATACTCCGCCTTATGATCACAGCGAGCTGCCGTCTTTTTAACGCAATTCGCACTGACCATCATCGGCAGTCTTCCGGCAACCACCAACTCTTGACCTCTTGTTTCCAATGCGCGTAATTCGCGGGCAGTTTCTTCTATCGGCAGTGTAAGCCGGGCCGCACCGAAGCCTTTGAGACAGCGCTGTGCCTCCCGATTCATTCCGTAGACTTGAAAGTCAAAGAGCAGCGAGGGACAGAGCTTTCCCCTGCTCTCGTATAATTTGCGGAAATAGCCGGGCTCCTCCAGATTCCGAACAATCAGAGCATCAAACGGCAGATTCGCGAGCAATTCGGCTTGGGCGGTGAAAAATTGCTCTGCCTCCGTTCTGAAAATCTGGGGCAACAGAAGGTAAGCCTGTTTCCCGGACCCATGAATTTCCGAAATCGCAGCTTCCCACCGCTCCGGCGGAAGACTGTCGGAGCCGAACGAAATCATAGAAACTTCGGACATAGCCGAAACAACCTTAAGCTGCTCCTCGGAATCGCAACTCACATGAATTGCCGGAGGCTTGTCCTCTGTTCGTCCTTCGAATACAGCGCTCGATTCGTCTCCTGTCTCCCCATCGCATACAGTCTCTGTGGGACGGACAGTTTTACGTGCAAAGCGTGAATCGATTGTTGCGGATATTGCTTCCAACGCCTGCCGCCTCAATTCATTCAGTTGCTTGACCGGGAAAAAATATCCTTCTTCCATGGAAACCGCAAGCTCCGAAAAGCGAAATCCCGTGCCGCCTGTTTTCAGCAGACGTTCACGCACCGCTTCCGGACTGCTCCCCGCAGTTCGCGCTCGTTCCGCAACCGCTCCCATAACTTCGGCACTCACCGTTCCGATATGTCTCACCTCGGCACTGACCGTGAGACAGAGCGGTTCTCCCGCTCGCTGGCGAAAGCTTCCGCGGAGCGGCAACTCCCGCTCCGTCTTCACATAGCGCTGTTCCAGTTCCTCCTCATACGGGAGATTCGGTTTACGCTTTTCTTTCTTCTCTCCGAGCACGATCATATCCCGACCGTTATGCTTGCGGTAATAGCCCTCGGTTTGACCGCCGCGGTCAAAAAGATCCAAAAGCTTTGCCCGGTCCTCCGCCGCAACGGCAAAGCCCTCTTCTCCCTCGCGCGCATAAAGATCCAGATACTTTCTCCAAACTGAGACCACCCCCGCCGTGTATCGAGGACTCTTCATACGCCCCTCGATTTTCAGGCTGTCTATGCCGCTTGCGGCGAGCATCGGAATCAGATCCAGGCTGCACAAATCCTTACAGCTCAACAGCAAACTTTGCTTCGTGGGCTTTTCCCGGTCCCGCACCAAACTGTACGGCAAACGGCAGGTCTGTGCACAGCGCCCGCGGTTTCCGGATCTGCCGCCGAGCAGACTCGACATAAAACACTGGCCGGAATAAGCGTAACAAAGTGCACCGTGTACAAAACTCTCCACCTCGAGTCCTGTCTCTTGCTTGATGCGTACCAACTCTTCCAAACTGAGTTCCCGCGCCGGAATCACACGGCTCACCCCGAGACTCCGGAAAAGTCGCGCCGACTCAGGTCCCGTAACGGTGGTCTGGGTGCTTGCATGAAGGGAAAGAAGCGGGAACTGCCTATGCAGAACAGCCAGGGCTCCCAAGTCCTGTACGATTGCCGCATCCAATCCCGCTTCATAATAAGGCGCAATATACTCCGGCAGCGCCTGTAGCTCTGCCTCTTTGAGGAGGGTATTCACGGTCAAATGGACGCGAACGCCAAAGCGGTGCGCATAGCGCAGGCCCGCAATGAGATCTTCCTCTTCGGGATTCTCCGCATAGGCCCTTGCGCCATATTTCGCACCGCCGACATAAACGGCATCCGCACCCGCATTGACTGCAGCCCGAAGGCTCTCCAAAGAGCCTGCGGGCGCCAAAAGTTCCGGTGTTTGATTTCTCATTCTTCCCTGCTATCTGTTTTACTTCGCGAGCAAGTCATCGAGCTCACTCTCAAGATTTTGACTGCGCTGCTTTTCTGCCTCCAGCGCCTCTTCCAGTTCACGAACACGTGCTTCCAAGCGTTCTTTTTCTGCTTCCAGTCCTGCATTGATTGCTTCGAGACTTGTCTTTTCCGCTTCCAGATTTGATATTTCCGCTTCCAGTTCCGCGTTTTTCCGTTCCGACTCGGCAAGAGCCGCCTCTGTCTTTTGCTTCTCTTCGACAGACACTGTTTCCGCCGTGTCTGCTTTGCCGTCCTTCTTAAGGCTTTCCATACGGAGGCGCTGCTCTACCAATTCCCGCTTCAGCGAATAAACCTCGGCTGCATGAGCCGCAGCTTCTTCCTTCAACTCGGCACTCTCCGCCCGCGCCTGCAGGCAGTCGTCCGCAAGGTTCAGCCAGAGTATCTGTGCTCTCCGCTCGCTGTTCTGGCGTGCGTAGGCGCGATTCTGACGCAGCTCCGCAATCTTGTTATCGATATAAGCCGCGACCTGGCGAAGATAGGCGCTGTCGCCGCCGGAAAGCGGAATTACCTTACCGTCGATAATGACTTCTGTACTTCCCTGTCGATTCTGTTCGTCACGCATCTGCTTGCCCCTCATCTTCCTTTTTTCGATTCAAATGCTTGTATGCGTATTCCGTCGCGACCCTGCCGCGCGGTGTGCGAATGATAAAGCCCTGCATGAGAAGGTAGGGCTCATAAACCTCTTCCAGCGTGCCGGCATCTTCTCCGAGCGCCGCCGCCAGTGTATCCAGCCCCACCGGTCCGCCGTGAAACATATCTATGATGAGATTCAGTATGGTGCGGTCACCCGCATCCAAACCACAGGTATCCACATCCAGAAGGTTCAGCGCATCGCGCGCTACCTCTTCTGTAATTTCTCCGCCGTATTTCACCTCCGCAAAATCACGCACCCGACGTAACAATCGATTTGCAAGTCTCGGCGTTCCGCGGGAACGGCGCGCGAGTTCGGAAGCACCCGCCGCATTGATGGTCACGCCGAGAACTTTAGCAGAGCGGAGAACAATCTCTTGCAGCTCATCTTGTTCGTAAAACTCGAGGCGCTGAACCACACCGAAGCGATCGCGAAGCGGTGCGGAGAGAAGCCCTGCCCGCGTCGTTGCACCGACCAAGGTAAAATGCGGCAGCGAAAGCCGTATACTTTTTGCATTGCTCTCTTTTCCAAGCACAATGTCTATTGCAAAGTCTTCCATTGCAGGATAAAGCACCTCTTCAACTTGACGGTTCAGCCGATGAATTTCGTCGACAAAGAGCACATCACCCTCCTGCAAATGATTCAGGATTGCCGCCATATCACCCGGCTTTTCAATGGCCGGGCCTGAGGTGATTTTTAAATTAGAACCCATCTCATTGGCAATGATGCCGGAAAGGGTTGTCTTTCCGAGTCCGGGCGGCCCGTAAAAGAGCACGTGATCGAGACTCTCCCCCCGCTGCCGCGCGGCTTCGATATAGACCTGCAGCATGGATTTTAATTTCTTTTGTCCGATATATTCTTGTAATCGCTGCGGACGCAGCGATTGTTCAAACCTGAGCTCTTCGCTTGCAAGCTCCGTCGTTATAATTCTACGCTCCATATTTTCCTCTCAAGCTCAGAACTGCCGGAGCGCCTCGCGAAGGAGTGTCTCGCTGTCCTTATCTTCCGCGCCCGGTATCGCACGGACGGCACGCGCTGCCTCGCTCACACTGTAGCCGAGCTGCACCAGAGCGTCCATGGCATCGGCCATCGCGCGATTCTCGGAAGGAGCCGCTGCAACACCGCCTGTCGTAAGTTCTTGTACGACTTCCTTATTTTTCAGTTCCAAGATAATTCGCTCCGCGGTCCGTATTCCCACGCCGGGCGCCTTTGCGATTGCCTTGGCATCACCGCTTAAAACAGCGAGCTTCAGCGCTTCGGGCTCCAGTGCCGAGAGTACGGCAAGCGCTCCCTTCGGACCGATTCCGCTCACGGCAATCAGCGCGCGAAAAAGGCGGAGATCCGCCTCTCTGTCAAAACCATAGAGTGCAACCGCATCTTCGCTCAATTTGAAATGCGTATACAAAATAAGCTCTTTTCCCGGGGCCGGAAGCCGATCTATGACCGCGCGGGATGTCTTTACTTCTATACCGAAGGATCCCGCCTCCACAATCACTTCGCTCTCGCCGACCGCAGTGAGCGTCCCTTTTATATAGGAAATCATAGTTTGCTCCTGCCTTCCGAAACTTTCCCTGTTGTCTAGTTTAGCACAGCCTTTTCAATCTAACAAGGAAGGCGTATACTGGAGTATCAAATTGCGAGAGGAGCTTCTTCATGCTTTGCTTTGAAACAAAACTGTCGCGCGAACCCTATCTCAGCGCGCTCGAGGCAGTTCCCGACGGGGCAGAACTCTCTTCCCTGCTCTTTTTTGACATTGAAACCACCGGTCTCAGCCCGAGTTCCGCACAGATTTATTTAATCGGAGCACTCTGCTTTCCGAAAAAAGGCCCCGCTGTTCTTCGGCAGTGGTTCGCCGCTTCGCTTTCCGAAGAACAAGAACTGCTACGCAGTTTTTTTGCCTTTGCCGCCCCCTTCCGCACTCTGGTACATTTTAACGGACAGCGCTTTGACCTCCCCTTTCTCAGCGCATGCAGCGCACAGTACCACCTGACTTATCCGCTCGACCGGAAGGATAACCTGGATCTTTATGCGAGCGTGGCTCCGTTTCGCCCGCTTTTCGCCACACAAAAACTCACGCAACGCGCACTGGAGCAGCGCTTGCAGTTTACCCGAAAGGATCCCTTCGACGGCGGAGAACTGATTGCACAGTATTTGTCCTGGCTTACGACAAGAGATGAAGACTTGCTGCAAAACATGCTCGGACATAATGCTGCGGATGTCAGCATGCTGCCGCAGCTCTTACCCTTGCTTCACATTCCGTCCTTTTTCCGCGGTCGCTTTGATAATACACGTATCTTTGAGGACAAGGAAGACTTCTGCATCACCGCCGAAAGCGCTGTTTCGCTCCCGTTTTCACTCTCTCGCGAAACCGAGACTATGGAACTTGCCGCAGCGGAAACACACATCCGCCTTCGGCTCCCGCGCTTTTCCGGAACCCTCTATCACTATCTCAAGGATTACCGCAATTACTATATTCTGAAAGAAGACGGCAGTCTGCTCCACAAAACTTTAGCTGCTTTTGTCGATGCCGACGCTCGGGAGAAGGCCACCAAAGAAAGCGCACGTCTTCCCCTCACCGGGGACTTTGCGGCGGTCCCCAAGCGTATGAATCCGGAAGCGCGCTGCTTTCAAACCGGCCCGAATGCCACCCCGCTTTATCTGCCGCTCTCCGTTCTACAGGAGAACAACGCCCTCTGTGATGCCTATCTCAGCTCGGCACTCACCGCCCTTAAACTTCGCGGCTGATTTCCTTACTGCCCCTTCGTTTCTCAGCGTGTATACGACAAAGAAGAGACATCGGAACAATAAAACGAAAAAAAGAACCGAAGTCGCAACTGCGAACTTCGGTTCTTCTCTGTTTGATCTCATGAATAGTCGTTTCCCGAGGGAACCGGTTTACTCAATCACCAAGACGTTGGTAGCCTGCGGTCCCTTCGCGCCGTCGACAATCTCGTACTCGACCTTTGCGCCCTCCTCGAGAGTCTTGAAACCATCCATCTTCAGGCCGGAATAGTGCACGAAAACATCATTGCCGCCCTCGTCCGAGATGAATCCGTAACCCTTCTGGTTGTTAAACCACTTGACTGTACCCTTGCTCATAACCGGTGTTCCTCCGAAAAAAATAATCTGTGGCTTGCAGACTTCTGCAACCCTCGGTACAATAGCATATGTTGCGCCTACTGTCAAATAATTTCGACAATTTGAAGGGATTATTTTTTTTATGAGAGTTCTATTTTATACAAAAAACACAATCAAACACTTTTTGACTATTACCAAACACAAGTTGACTGTCATGGATCTCTGCTTCAAGGTGGGTCTTGTTCGGCAGGGCCTAGCCCATGACCTCTCAAAATATTCACCGACCGAATTTATGACCGGTGTCCGTTATTACCAGGGCATACGCTCTCCCAACGCCGCAGAGCGAAAAGAACATGGCTACTCCCTCGCCTGGCTGCATCACAAGGGGCGCAATCGCCACCACTATGAATACTGGGTGGATATCGATCCCGAGCGCGGCTGGGTCGGGTTAAAAATGCCGCTCCGCTTTGTCCTCGAGATGGTCTGCGACCGCATTGCGGCCTCTAAAGTATACAGCGGTAAAGATTATACCGATGCCGTCCCCCTCGGCTACTATCTTTCCAAGGGGGAGGGACGGCTACTGCATCCCGAGACCCGGGCGCTGCTCGAAAAACTGCTCTATATGCTCCGCGACAAGGGAGAGCGCTACACGCTCGGCTATATGCGCTGGCTGAAACGCCACCCAGCACTGTACGAGCGTCAGTGTGCCCCCTTCTCGAGTGCCGTCAGTTCTTCGGGCGTAAACGAATAAGACTTTCCGCAGAAGTGGCAGTGAAGTTCTGCGGGTTTTTGCTCCTCGGCCATGCTCTTAAGCTCTGCACTGCCGAGGCTGATGAGAGCCTTCTCGACCCGCTCTCTCGAGCAGTCACAGTGAAAACGGCAGGGGAGCTTTTCCGTGAGTTTCCACTCCATGCCCTCAAAAATCCACGCGAGAATATCTTCGGGGGTCTTTCCTTCCTTTAAGAAGTTGGTGACCGAGCCGACCGTCTTCAATCTGTTCTCGAGCGCCGTGATTACTTCCTCGGGACAATTCGGCATGAGCTGCACGATAAAACCGCCCGCACAGCGCACGGTGTTGTCCTGATTCATCAGCACACCGAGTCCCACACCGGAGGGCACCTGCTCACTCGATGCGTAATAGTAGGCAAGATCCTCTGCAATTTCCCCGGAAACCAGCTCCACCTGTCCCACGTAGGGTTCTTTCAGTCCCAGATCCGAAATTACCGTCAGGCTTCCCTTGCCGACCGCACCGGCAACATCCAGCTTGCCGAGCTCGTTCGCCGGTAAGATAACCACCGGCTCAAACGGATATCCCTTGACCTCACCCGCATTGTTCGCGGTGACCAAAAGACCGCGCATGGGGCCGTCCCCGTCCACTTTGATGGTCAGAAGGTCCTTTTTGTCCTTCATCATTGCACCCATCATGAGCCCTGCTGTCATAAGGCGTCCCAATGCCGCCGTGACAATGGGGCTCGTGTTGTGTATGCGTCTGGCCTCTTCCGTCAATTCTTCCGTCGTCGCCGCAAAGGCACGCACCATGCCGCCCTCTGCGTAGGCTCTCACAATATAATCACTCATTTCAAGCTTCCTTTCCGTGTTCACGCAATAAAATCAGCATGCGCTCGCTCTCTTCGATTAGCGGACCTTCCGTCTCCGCATCCATGGCCTCGAGAAAAATAAGTCCCGCAGCCTCTGCTTCCCGTCGCACTTCCTCTAAGGTATAAGCGCGCTGTACATGGGTCTCCTCCGATCTGCGAAAAAGTGCTTCCGTCTCTCGCAGATAGAAGGTCATATCATAAAAATTTTCGCGCGTCTCTCCGTCATAGTGATTTTCCCAGATAAAACTACCCTCTTCTCTTGTCTCCGCAAAGATATTGTCTGCGAGCAAGTGCTCATACTTATATACGGTATTCATATCAAAGAGGAAGATGCCGCCGGGATCCAGGTAGTTGTTGACCAGGCGAAAAACCTCTCTTAAATCCTCTGAGGTACAGAGATAGTTCATCGAATCGCAACGGCTTATCATCGCGCGGCAAGTCCCGTAGAGCTCGAATTCCCGCATATCCTGACAGAGGTAGAGGCTGTTGCTGCCGGAAAGCAGCTTCTTTTGCATGGCCTCTTCGAGCATCTCCTCCGCATTGTCGATTCCTATCATGTCAAAGCCTGCGGCAGCAAGGCGTTCGGTGCAGTTCCCCGTGCCGCAGCCAAGCTCCGCTACGATGCCCTCCGTAATGCCGAAGCGCCCAAGGAGACGCTGCGTCTGTTCGCACCACGCATCATAGGGAACGCCGTCCATAAATAAATCGTAGAGTTTTGCAAAACTCTGATAAGCCTCCATCTGCGCTCTCCTTCTCAAGTCCGGTCTCGATACAAAAAGACTCCGCTCTCCTTCGTCCCGAGAGCGGAGTCAAACTTATGCGTTTCTGCCGCAGCAGTGCTTATACTTCTTACCGGAGCCGCAGGGACAGGGATCGTTTCTGCCGATTTTAACTTCCTTGCGGACCGTACCGCTCTGCTTCTGTTCGCGGTACAACTCCTTTCTTCTCTCTTCGCTCAGGATATGATTCCAAGCCTCGAGGCCGTAGAGCCAATCCGCCTTCGCCTCCACCATGTTGTAGTAGAGCTTCTCCGGATCGATTTCAAGCACAATCTCGGTATTCTCGTCCATGGTCTCGGTCGGAATGTCCTGCTTGAGGCTCTCGCTGATGCCATCCAGGAAACCGGTCATGGTCTGAATATCCGTTCCGTACTTCTCTGCAAGCTCCTTTACCGTGCCGCGCTCCACCTGTGTCACATCCGCAAGCAGTTTCTCATAAATGCCCTTCTCCACGCGAAAATAATCGGTCCAGAGCTGCTCCTGCTCTTCCTTGCTGAGCTGGTCTCCATATGCTTTGGTTCTCCATACTTCCAATAAAGTCATATACTCATCCTCACTTCCGTGATTTTAGTCGCATTATAGCCTAAGTTTTCATGAATTGCAAATACCGTCAGTGCTTTTTACCCTTCGACTCATAGCGAAAACTGCCGTCTTCCTCGTCGATGCGCTCCAAATTGTCATAGCATTCTTCCGCCACCGGCAATTTTTTGCGTCGCAAAAAATGTGCCAGCGCGCGTTCACTGAGTCTGGTGAGTACAGCAAAGGTCGGAATACCGACGACCATACCGACAATGCCCCAAAGACCTCCGAAGAACAAAATGGAGAAGAGCACCCAGAAACTCGACATGCCGGTTGTCGATCCGAGTATGCGCGGTCCGAGTATGTTGCCGTCAAACTGCTGCAAGACCAGGATGAAAACCAGGAATTGCAAGGTCGTAATCGGCGACACCATGAGCAGAATAAATGCGCTCGGGATGGCACCGACAAAAGGTCCGAAGAACGGAATCACATTGGTCACACCGACAAACACACTGATGAGAAGCGCGTAAGGCATCTTCATAAAGCTCATGCAAACGTAGCAGATGATGCCTATAATCACAGAGTCAATGATTTTACCGACAATGAAGCTCGAGAACACCCACTTCACATAGCGCAGTTCGGAAACAACCTCGTTGGCTACACGCCGCGGCAACAGCGCATAGAGAATACGCTTGGACTGCGCGGCCAACGCCTCCTTCATGTTGAGCCCGTAAGCCATTACGATGAGACCGATGAAAAAGTTCTTTAAGACCACAAAGAGACGCATCACACCGCTGGTCATCTGAGTCAGATACTTGTTGAGGTTCGGCATAAAATCCGCGGAAATCCAATGCGCCAGTGTATCCGAAATTTGCCCGTAACCCTCGAGCACCATCTCTTCCAACTCCGGATTCTTGCCTTGAAACAGAATCTGAATCCAGCCGCTGACGGAATTTGCCCCCTTCGGTAGGCTGTTCGTTAGATCCGAGACACCCGAAATCAACTGCGGAATCAGCATGGCAATCAACGCGGTCAAAACAGCCAGAATCACAATGATGCAGGTAAAAGTCGCCACCATTTTACCGATGCGTTCCGCATTTTTTTCTTTGCGAAGGCGCTCTGCCTCCGTGAAGAACTTCGTGCTGGAACCGCCGCGAAATTTTGCCATCACAGCCTTGCCCACAGGCATATTTACCGCCTTGCTCACAGGCGTTTTCGCCGCATTCCCCGGTCTCAACCATCCTGCGACCAAAGTAGATACGAGTTGATAGGTGGGGGCCATCAAAAATGCCATGACCGCACCGTAGATGACAGGCATCAGTATATCGACCAGTTTTCCGAGGAATACCGTAATCGGTCCCAAATGCTCTAAGACAAAGGAGAAAAAGAGTGCCGCCGCTATGACAGCAAAGGCTGTGATGCCCCAAGAAACGTGTTTTTGATTTTGATCGTTAATCATATCCCTTCCTTGCTCAACAAAAAGAGCAGCCAAATGCTGCTCTTTCTTCATAAAAAACAGCCCCAAAATGCCGGTCTTACGTATTGACGCCTGGCAGTGCCAGGTGGGTGACCGAACACAGCCATTTGTCTTCCACCGAACGTGGCCTGACATCCGACTCTGTATCTTATGTCTCCCTGTCGTAAAATTGCAGGTTCAAAATTGGTAAGATTGTCGTACATTTCAGGTGCTGTTTGCTATAGCTGTATTATACGACGCTTTATCCCGGGCGTAAAGTTGTTTATTCGACCGCGATTTGATAGACCTTGTACTCGCGCTCCGTGTGATAACCGAGGCGCTCGCCGAGGCTCGCCGAAAAAAGGCTGTCCGCATCCCAATCCGGAATTCTGGCCTTCTCCTTGAAGCGGAGCAAGAGCGAGGCGCCGGAGGCCGAAGCCAGTCCTTTGTGCCGGTAGCCCTTCTCCGTGGCCGCCTTCACATCCATAATTTCCTCGCTGTGCACATACGCAAGGCAGGCACTGACAGGAACTTTGTCTTGCAGGGCGACGTAGCCGATGCCGTAGGCCGCAAAAACATCCGCATCCGCAAAACTCGCCGTCAGATTTTCACTGAAGCGAAGCTCACCGAGGCGCTTGAAGAGCGGCGCAGTGACCTCACGAATCTCATACTCCGTAGGTACCTCGGTTCGCAGCTCTAAGGCTTTAAAGTCAAAGCCCTCTTCCGGCGCACGCAGGAGATAACGTGAAACCGTGCGGAACCGCCCTGAAAATTTCGTTTCAATCCATTCATCCCAGCGCACATCTTCCGCGAGTATGCTGGTATCCCCGCACTCCTTTGCCAATACGTGATAGAGGTCCAGAGAGGCCGCGCCGCGCAGCGGCATGCCGACCAGATAAGAGAACCCGCCGGTCAGAACCAGGCAGCAGGAAGGACTTTCCAAGGTCGGCACAAATGCTCTACCCTTTCCCTCCGCGGCAGCTCGCACCAGTGAAATGCGGCTGTCTTCACACAACTTCACAATACTGTCTCGTTTCATTGCGCCAAGCTCTATCATAACTGGCCTCCCTTTCTTCCGGTCTTTTATTCGTTCAGCCCTCGCATGAGGAGTTCTTGCAGAGAATGTATCGAAGAAACAATATAGCTTGCGCCGGACTCTTCCAACTCTCTCCGGCTTCCGTAGCCGTAGTCGACACCGATACTCGGCATACCCATGCTGCGTGCCGCGCGCACATCGTAGGCGCGATCTCCGACCATAACAGCACTTCTTACATCGATTGCGTACGCCGAAATGAGCCGCGCCATGATTTTTTCCTTGTCTCCGCCGTCACGGCTGTCATCACCGCCCGCAACACCCGCAAAAAATGTGTCGAGTGAAAAATGTGCGAGCACCCGTTTCGCCTGAAACTCCGGTTTGGAACTTGCAAGATACAGTTTTTTGCCGCTCACCTCAAGTGTCTGCAGCAATTCCGCCGCCCCCGGGTAAAGCTTGTTTTCAAAAATGCCCTTGCTCTCGTAATAGGCTCGAAATGCGCGAACCGCGTTCGGTATTTCTTCGCTTCCGAGTCCGTATATCTGTGAAAAGCCCTCGGAGAGCGGCGGCCCGATCAGTTTTTTGAGCATCTTACTGTCTCCCGCCTCTCTACCGACCGCCGAAAGTCCGGCACGCGCTGCATTCATAATGCCCTCGCCCGACTCGGTCAGCGTGCCGTCCAAATCAAACAAAACCGCTGTAAGTCGCATCAGAACTTTAACAGTGTCTTCAAGAGACCGCGTCCGAGGCTTGCACCGACATTTCCGCCGAGCTGCTTGCCGAAACTGCCGCCCGCACTCTTACCGAGCTGCTTGCCGACCTCTCTGCCGATGGTTCCGGTGACCGAGCTTCCGATAGAGGCGACGACGCGCTTTTGCTGTGTCGCCTTCTTTTTTGCTTCGCGCTCTGCCGCTGCCGCTTCCTTCGCCGCCTCTCTCGCCGCCTGTCGTTCGGCTGCCGCCGCTTCCTTTGCCGCCTGTTTCTCGGCCGCCGCCGCTTCCTTCGCCGCCTGCTTCTCTGCCTCGGCCTCTTCTCTTGCCTTCGCCGCAGCTGCCGCTTCTTCGTCGACACGCTTTAACAGTAACTCATACGCCGACTCGCGGTCGATTTCATTCGCGTACTTCTCACGCAGGGTACTGGTCAAAATCGCCGCCTGCTGCGTGATGGCATCCAAAGCGCCGAACTTGGACTGCGGCGGGAGTATGGATGCAATCCGCACTTCCTCCGGCGCACCGCCCTCATCGAGGAAGGATATCAGCGCCTCTGCGGTCTTTAAGCCCTGCAGGGCTTCCGCCGTGTCGAAGGCCGGGTTCTTTCGGAAGGAATCGGCCGCTGCCTTGACGCCCTTCTGTTCTGCCGGGGTGTAAGCGCGAAGCGCATGTTGCACTTTGTTGCCGAGCTGTGCCAGTACCCCGCCCGGAATATCCGCCGGATTTTGGGTGATAAAGTAGACGCCGACTCCCTTCGAGCGAATCAATTTAACCACCTGTTCTATCTTATCCAATAAGGACTTGGGGGCCCCGTCGAAGAGCAGGTGCGCCTCATCGAAGAAAAATACCATTTTGGGTTTCTCAAGGTCGCCCGCCTCCGGAAGCTCCGTGAAGAGCTCGTTCAGCATCCAAAGCATGAAGGTCGAATAAATGGTCGGATCCTGAATCAGAGAGGTTGAATCCAGAATATTCACGTATCCCCTGCCTTCGGCATCCACACGCATCCAATCGGAAATCTGCAGTGCGGGTTCGCCGAAGAACTGCTCCCCGCCCTTACCCTCGAGGGCGACAAGCGCGCGGAGTATAGCTCCCGTGCTCGCCTTACCGATGTTGCCGTAGGTATCGCGGTAAATCTCCGCGTTGTCTTCCACATAGCGAACCATCGCCTTTAAATCCTTCATATCGAGGAGCAGTAAGCCCTCCTCGTCCGCAATGCGAAAGATGATCTCAAGAAGATCGCTTTGAATCTTATTCAGCTCCAAGAGACGGGAGAACAGCAGCGGTCCGAACTCAGAAACCGTCGTGCGAAGCGGCAATCCCTTCTTGCCGAAAATATCCCAAAATTCCGTCGGATAAGCCCGGTAGCGAAAGCCCGCCTCCGCGAGTCCGAAGCGCGCAATGCGCTCCTGCATATCCGCGCTGTCCTCACCCGGTCGGCACATACCCGCAAGGTCTCCCTTGACATCCGCGAGAAACACGGGGACACCCGCATCACTGAAGGACTCTGCCATCACCTTTAGCGTGACCGTTTTACCGGTTCCGGTTGCGCCCGCAATTAAGCCGTGTCGATTTGCCTGCTTTAGGCGAAGATTGCAGTGTACGTCTCCGGAACTACCTACCCATATTGCCTGCTGATCGTACATAATGACTCCTCTGAAAACGAATAAAAAGGCCTGTTTTGCCGTTGATAATCTATCTACTATCCTAACACAATAAGGTCTGCTTGTACACGGCGCAGCGCTTTTTGCGCGGCTCTCGCGCGCGCTATATCACAAGATTGCGGAATTGCAAAAAAATCCCCGGCGGATTCCGTCTCGCCGGGGATTTCTCTGTTTCTTCTGTTCTGTTTCTTCTGTTCTGTTTCTTCTATAATTTAGGCTTTAAAATACCAGCTTGAACTCCGGAGATGCCTCTCCGTTTACGACATAGTAAGCTGCACCTTCTTCGGGCTTCACATAGAGTTCAAGCGTCTTGATTTCGACCGAGGGATTCGCTCCGAGATATGCCTCTTTTGCGCGCGCCGCAAGGTCTTCCGTCGAGAGCTGCTTCTCACCGTACTCCACAAAAACCTTGACTTCGGATTCCTTGCCGCTCAAGGTATCACCGACCTTCTTCGCACGGGACTTTACGGTCTTACCTGCCTTTTCGACGCTCTTCTTTACTTTCTCGCTCTGCTTTTTCGCCTCTTTTCCGAGTGCTTTTGCATCTTCCGCGATTGATTTAGCTTCGTTGCCCACCGTCTTCTTAACGCGTTCCGTAAATGCCTTCACAGGTTCCTTCAGGTCTTCCACAGACTTCTTGAGTTCTTCCACTCTCTCGTCGCGCTGTTCCTTCTTGCTTGCCATGCTTCTCCTCCGTCTTTTGCGCCAAAGTGAACCGGTTACAAATCTATCGACTGCATAGACTATAATCCGGATTATAGGATTCATATCTAACTTTGTCAAACGGATTGCGCTTTCTCTTTGCCTGTCCGTCGGAGCTGTGCTACACTTATTCCAATTTATATCGAGCGGAAAGTGAGGATGGCATCATGCAAATGAAGCTGTTACAGGATCGTATTGTGGCGGATGGCAAGATTGAGGCGGGCAATATTCTGAAGGTGGATTCATTCTTAAACCACCAGATCGATGTCTCGCTGCTGGAGGAGATCGGGCAGGAATTTAAGCGCCAATTCGGAGATCGAGAGGTCAATAAAATTCTGACCATCGAAGCCTCCGGCATTGCCATTGCCTGCATTGCCGCGCGTTACTTTAACGTCCCGGTTGTCTTTGCCAAGAAATCTCGCTCTCTGAATATCGCCGGCGATGTTTACACCGCAAAAGTAGAATCCTTTACCCACAAGAATACGAACGACATCATTGTCTCCAAGAAGTTCTTATCCCCGGAGGATCGCATTCTGATTGTCGATGATTTTCTGGCAAACGGCAAGGCGATACTGGGGCTCTGTCAGCTGGTCAAACAGGCCGGGGCCACTTTGATCGGCGCCGGCGTCGTCATCGAAAAGGGCTTTCAGGACGGCGGTAAGCGCATACGAGAAGCCGGCATCGACCTCCGCTCCCTTGCGATACTCGAAGAGATGGATGTAAACACCGGCATTCGTTTCCGCGAAGAATAAACTCAGCGCTTGCGTATCATCGTGGTTGCGAGTTCCAGCATGTCGAGCGTAAGCTCATAGCTGTCACCCATAAGATCCCAAATCGCATCCTCTGTCAACACTTCAACACTCGGAAGCTCCGCAAGTTCTCCGCGACTCCAACGGCGATCGTCGCTCTGAAAATGCCTGCTATAATAGTACTTGACCAATTTTTGATACTCGCGCTGCGAATCTTTAAAGGTTTGCAGCGCTTTTTTCATGGCCTCGATTTCTTCTCTGTGGCGATTCAGTATGCCTTCCATCTCGCGCACACGCTCCACTGCCTGCTCTGTTCCGCTTTTCTTCTCCACGTCCTACCTCCCGGGCTATATGCCAACCAAATTCTATGATTCCATCCGTTGTAACTCCGGATTTCCGCTGCGTGGTCCGCACCGCAAGCCGTACTCTCCCGAGCTTTCCAAAACGTGCACTTCCACGTTCGGTCTTATATCGTCATCTCATCCGATGCAGGCTCTCGTCTCTCCAGCAAGAGAACGGCCTCCACGCCCGGTGTCCGCGGAAACATATCGACGCCCGCAGCGCGCGTGGTATGATAGCCCCCCTCTCGAAGTATTTCGAGATCGGTGACCAGGCTCGAGGGCTTACAGGATACATAGATAATGCGCGGAACCCCGTAGCGAATCAACTTGCGGAGCGCCTTCGGGTTCACACCCTCGCGCGGCGGGTCGAGAATAATGATATCCGGCTTCTCCTCGATTTCGTCCAGCACCTTTAAGACATCTCCCGCGATGAAGCGGCAGTTTTGCACACCGTTTCTCGCCGCGTTTTCCCGCGCGGCAATCACCGCCTCTTCAATCAACTCAACACCGACCGTGCGTTCCGCATGCTTGGCGACCAACTGGGCAATGGTGCCCGTGCCGGAGTAGAGATCAAAGACCACCTTTCCGCCGGTCTCACCGACATACTGTCCCACCTTCTCATAGAGCAGTTCGGCCCCGTCCGCATTGTTCTGGAAAAACGAAAACGGCGTGATCGCAAAGCGAAGGCCGGAAAGCTCCTCTTCAAATTGCGCTTCGCCGAAGAGTACCTCCGTTCTTTCGTTTTTCACCGCATCCGCAACCGAATCGGTGACCGTATGGAGCAGCCCCTTTAAGCTCGCCTCAAACGGAAGGGAACACATGAGCTCCCGCCATGCACGCAGCAGCTCTCTCTCCTCTTCCGTGGGAAGCTGAGTGCTCGTGACCAGATCGAGCAGGAGTTCTTTTCTGTGTGTGCCGCGGCGCGCAAGCAAAAAACGAAGATAGCCCTCGTGGCGCAACTTGTGATAAAACGGCACCTTCCGCTCCCGAAAGAAGCGCAGCGTTTCCCGAAGCGCAAGGTTCAGATCCTCATGCACGAGCTCACAACGGTCGGTCTCCACGATGTCGTAGTGACTTCCTCTCTTATGCATGCCGAGGGTCAGCGGACCATCCCGGTAGGCATCGCCGAAGGAATACTCCATCTTCATGCGATAAGCGTTCTCGCGGGGACTTGCGGTCAGCCCCTCCCAGAGAAAGTCCTCCCCGATTGCCTCGCCGAGCAGACGCTGCAAAAGCTGCTCTTTCAGTTTCAACTCCTCCGCATACGGAAGGGTCTGATAAAGACAGCCGCCGCAGACACCGACCGCGGGACATAGACTCTCCCTCCGCTCGCAGGCCCCGGGGGCCAAGGTCTCCAGTACGCGCCCCTCGGCATTTCCCTTTCTCGCCTTGGTCACGCGGTACAAAACTTCTCGGCCCGGAACGGCATGCTTAATCAAGACCTTACCGTCCTCTCGCAAAATATAACCGCGGTCCGGAAAACGGTATTCCGTAATGATGCCGCGCGCTTCCTCTCCCTTTTTCATACTCGCCTGTCCTCTCTCTTCAAAAAAGAGGACGCGTCTCTCCGGCGCGCCCTCTTCTCAATACAGTCTCTTTAAATTTACGCTCAGTCCTTATCCGCTGCCTCGGATGCCTCATCCTCGTCTTCATCGAACACAATGAGATCATCGTCGTCGAAGTCATCATCAAAGTCGTCTTCAAAATCATCTTCCACCGGTGCCATGAAGCGATAGACCGCATAGGCAATTCCTGCCACCGCTGCGATAATACCGATGATTGCGAGCGCCATGACAACCGCATCACGGGTCTTGTTCGTCTGCTCTTTCTTTTTCATGGAACTCACGAGCTCATCCAATTTAATCAATGCGCCGAAATTGTCCATACCTGCCCTCCCAATCGAATATGCCATGATGACACAATATAAAATTAACAGATTTACTATAGCATAAAGCCTTTCACTTGACAAGCACAGAGGCGCTCCGTAAAATGGGCATGTTATGCATTTTTAACAATATTTTATTTCGGAGGGTTTCCCTATGTCTACAAAAGGTGAGCGGAGTAGTTTTTCCTCCCGTCTCGGTTTCGTTCTTTCGGCGGCCGGCTCCGCCGTCGGTCTGGGTAACATCTGGCGTTTCCCCTATCTCGCCGCAAAATACGGCGGCGGTATTTTTCTCTTGGTCTATCTGCTCCTCGTGCTGAGCTTCGGCTATACGATGATCATTGCCGAGAGCGCCCTGGGACGCCGCACCAAAAAGAGTCCGGTCGGTGCTTTCTCGCACTACGGCAAGGATTGGATGTTCCGTTTCGGCGGCTGGATTAACGCTGTCATCCCGATTCTGATTGTTCCTTATTATTCTGTCATCGGCGGCTGGGTCTCGAAGTATCTCTTCGCCTATCTCCGCGGCGAAGTCACCGCACTCGCGAGCGATGACTATTTCTCGGGCTTCATCACCAACGGTTACCAGACGGAGTTTTGGTTCTTGGTATTTACCCTTGCAACCATGATTATCATCTACATGGGCGTCCAGAACGGTATTGAACGCGTCTCCACCATCATGATGCCGATACTCATCGTCCTTGCGTTGATCATTGCCGTTTATGCGGTCACGCGTCCCGGCGCCATGAAAGGTGTGGCCTATTTTCTGGTCCCGAATTTCAAAAACTTCTCTTGGATGACCGTGGTTGCGGCAATGGGACAGATGTTCTACTCTCTCTCCATCGCAATGGGCATTCTGATGACCTTCGGCTCCTATATGAAGGACGACGTCTCCATTGAAGATGCGACACGCCATGTGGAGCTCTTTGACACCGCGATTGCCGTCCTCGCCGGACTCATGATTATTCCGGCTGTCTTTGCCTTTTCCGGCGGCGACCCGAATGTCCTGAAAGCAGGACCTTCTCTCATGTTTATCACCATGCCCAAAATCTTTGCAAACATGGGCTTCGGGCAGCCCGTCGGCATTATGTTCTTCCTCTTGGTCCTGTTTGCGGCGCTGACTTCCGCCATTGCACTTGCGGAGAGCGCAGTCTCTACCTTTGAAGATGAGCTTCACTGGAGTCGCAAAAAGGCGAGTATCGTAATGTTCGCTTTAATGCTTGTACTCGGCAGCCTCAGTGCTCTCGGCTACGGCCCGCTCGCTTTGGTCCGCATCGTCGGCATGCAGCTTCTGGACTTCTTTGATTTCCTCACCAACTCGGTCATGATGCCGATTGCCGCAATGACCACCTGCCTCTTGATTGTCCGCGTTGTCGGCATTAAAACCGTAGCCGAAGAAGTGACAAAAGACGGCGCTCCGTTTAAGCGCCGCCTTATCTTCAACTTTATGATTAAGTATCTCTGCCCGTTCTTTGTGGCAATTATACTCTTTAGCTCCGTCGCGAGCCTCTTTGGCTGGATTAAGATGTAAGCTTTTCGAGCTTTGCAAAGCCCGCAAGCATTTTACGCCGCCCGAGCTCATCGAACTCGACGGTCACTTCAAAATCCTGCTTTCCGTCTTTGATTTCCAAAACGCTCCCCACACCGAAGCGCGCATGACGCACTCTGTCGCCGACTTCGTAGGGGAGCGTTTTCATATGCTCCACCTGAAAGATTTTCCCGAAGGCCGCGGGCTTCGGCTGCCCGCTGTACGAAGAACTTCTGTGAGCTCCGCTTGCCGGAAGCGGATCATCATTGATGCGAGCGCTCTTCTGTCGCTCTATTAGTTCTTCCGGGATTTCCGCGAGGAAGGGCGATTCTCGGTGAAAGCGGAGTTCTCCGTTCACAATGCGCGATTTTGCGGAGCTTAGGCTGAGCCTCTGCTTCGCGCGGGTGATGCCCACATAGCAAAGTCGTCTCTCCTCTTCCATTTCCTCCGGATCGTCGATGCTCCGATTTCCGGGAAACAGTCCCTCTTCCATGCCGCTGATATAGACCTCTTCAAATTCCAGTCCCTTTGCGGCGTGCAGGGTCATCAGCGTTACACGCTCTCCCTCTTCCGCACGGTCTATATCCGCAACCAGAGCGACCTCTTCGAGGAAACGATCCAGCGGCGGGAGGTCGGCCGGCAGTCCCTCTTCCGCGCGGTCCGAGACATCGCTCAAATCGCGTTCAAAGTCCACAGCCTTCGAAATCAACTCCTCAATGTTCTCCATGCGTGCCTGCGCCTCTAGATCCCCCTCTTCCTTCAGGGCCTCTTGATAACCGCTCTTTTCGAGCACAAGACGTATCAGGTCCGCAATCGGAAGCTTTTCGCTCTCTCGGCGAAACACTGCGATGAGGTTCAAAAACCGCTGTATCTTCTCACTGCTTCTTCCGGCAATGCCGGAAGCCGGTGCTTCGCGCAGAGCCTCAAAAAAGCTGATCTCCCGATCTGCGGCAAAGCTCCCGACAGCCGAAACCGTGGCAGCCCCGATGCCCCGTTTCGGCACATTCAGGATACGCTGCACGGCAAGATCATCCGCCGCATTCGCTATCGTCTTTAAGTAGGCAAGCACGTCCTTGATTTCGCGGCGCTGGTAGAAGTTCACGCCGCCCACCAGTCGGTACGGTATCCCCGCTGCGACAAAGCGCTCCTCCAGAATACGTGACTGCGCATTGGTGCGGTAGAGCACCGCGAAGCGCCCGTAAGCACCGTCCTGACAGCGCACTTTGATTTCTTCGGTAATCTGCTCTGCCTCCTCCGCGGCGCTCGCGTAGCGCCTAAGTTGAACCTTCTCGCCGCGTCCCGCAGCGGTCCAGAGGCGCTTATCCTTTCTTCCTTCGTTATTCTGAATCACGCCGTTTGCCGCGTCCAGAATATTGCCGCTCGAGCGATAGTTTTGCTCGAGTTTAACCACCTTGGCCCCCGGGAAAGCCTGTTCAAAGTTCAAAATATTCTTGATGTTCGCACCGCGGAACTTATAAATCGACTGATCGTCGTCACCGACCACGCAGAGATTGCGATACTTTTTCGCAAGCAGTTCGACAAAGCGGAACTGCACGGTGTTCGTGTCCTGATACTCGTCCACCATGATGTAGCGGAAACGCTCCTGATAGTAGGCCAGCACATCCGGGTCTGCCTCGAAGAGCTGCACTGTTTTCAAGAGTAAATCATCAAAGTCCAGCGCATTGTTCTTCCGAAGGAGATCCTGATACGCCCGATAGCAGGCGGCAATGCGTGTCTCGAGATAATCCGCCGCCTCACGCTCGTAGCGCTCACTGTCTATCATTTCGTTTTTCGCGGCGCTGATGGCCGAGAGCACAGATCTCTCCCGCAACTGCTTCGGGTCTATGTTCAGCTTCTTCATGACCTCCCGCATCGCAGCCTTTTGGTCATCCGCATCGTAAATGCTGAAGTGATTGTCATAGCCGATGCGGTCAATGAAGCGGCGCAGTATGCGCACACAGCTCGCATGGAAAGTCGCAACCCATACAGCCTCCGCCCCACTCTCCACGAGCGCATCCACGCGACTCCGCATCTCCGCCGCCGCCTTGTTCGTAAATGTGATTGCAAGGATATTCCAAGGGGACACCTGTTTCTCCCGAATCAAATAAGCAATGCGGTGGGTCAGCACCCGCGTCTTGCCCGATCCCGCTCCGGCAAGGATGAGCTCCGGACCTTCCGTCCACTCCATGGCCTCCCGCTGCCGTTCATTCATCTGCGTGTTCTCAGCCATGTTTCTCCTCTCCCGCCAGCAACCCGAGACGGCGTAAACTCATATCATAACTCCCGTTCCCCGTATTGATGGCGCGGTTCACGCGGCTGATGGTCGCCGTGGATGCACCGGTCAATTCGGCAATTTCCAGATAGGTGAGGCCGCGGCGCAACATCAAAGCGACCTCGTAGCGCTGTGTAAACGAGAGCAGCTCGTTCACCGTACAAATATCTTCAAAAAAGCGATAGCATTCCTCGCGATCTTTCAGCGTCAGGATCGCATCAAACAGACGATCTGCCGCCTCCGAATGCACATTGTTGTTCATGGTCTCACCCCATTTGCTTTTTTTCTGAGTGTAGCATGGCAACGCAGTGAAGTAAACAGAGTGAAGAGGCATTGCAAGCGCCCGCTATTTGTACTATAGTAGAAACGTTATCGTTGAGAAAGAAATGAGGAGGAAGTCTTAGCTATGCCCAATTACTCGAATGGCCGCGGCGGCCGTCGATTCCACTCCAGACGCCGTAGGCACAGAGCGCTGTCCCTGCCCTTGTTGCTCGGTGCGCTTTTGCTCGCGCTCGTCGTAGTCGCGCTTGCTTTTTTCCTACGTCGCCCGAAGCGAAACGGGCCCGCCGCATCCGCATCGGATGCCGATCAGTCCGTCGAGGAAACCACGGTGGCAAAGCTTACGTCGGAGGAGATACTTGCGGACGCCGCTAAAAAAGCAGCGCAATATGACTACGATGCCGCAATTGCCGCCATCGAAGCCGATGAAAAGACCGCACAGTCGGAAGCCGGACAGGCTGCAATCACAAAGTACAATGAAATCAAGGGTACCTTGGTTCGTCAGGATCCGCAGAAGATTACGCACGTCTTCTTCCATACGCTCATCATGGACAACAAGAAGGCCTTTGACGGCGACAATCGCCAAAACGGCTACAACGACGTCATGACGACCAAGCCCGAGTTCGAGAAGATGATGCAGGCGATGTACGACAAGGGCTACGTCCTGGTGCGCATCCACGACGTCGCCTACGAGGTCGACGATCCCGAGACCGGTGGCAAGAAGATGGTCTGGGGCGATATCATGCTCCCGCCCGGCAAAACCGCTTTTGTTCTCTCCCAGGACGATGTCAACTATTACGAGTACATGGACGGAGACGGCTTTGCGAAGGACATCATTGTGGGACCGAACGGCAAGCCCCTCAATGAGATGGTCATGGACGACGGCTCGATTTCCGTCGGCGCCTACGACCTTATCCCGATTTTGGATGAGTTCATAGAACAGCATCCCGACTTCTCCTACCGCGGTGCCAAGGGCATCATTGCGGTGACCGGCTATAACGGTGTCTTCGGCTACCGCACCGATCCTTCTTACGAGGGGAAAAATCCGAACATCGAAGCGGACCGCCAGAAGGTGCGTGAAGTTGCGCAGTGTCTCCGCGATGACGGTTGGGAACTTGCCTCCCACAGCTGGGGACACAGAAACTACGGCAAGATTCCGTTCACCGAGCTTGAAACGGACAACCAGAAGTGGCAGGATTACGTGGGTGAGCTGATCGGCGGCACCGATATACTCCTCTTCCCCTTCGGCGCGGATGTGGGCGACTGGCATCCCTACAAGGATGACAATGAGCGGTATCAGTACCTCCATAACAGCGGATTCCGCTACTTCTGCAACGTGGACTCGAATCAGTACTATGTGCAGAAGGGGCAGGATTATCTCCGCCAGGGAAGAAGAAACTTGGACGGCTATCGCCTCTGGCAGGATATGACAGTTAAGAACCACACGAGCGATCTTTTCAACGCCTCGGATATCTTTGATAAGGACAGACCTACACCGGTCCCGGACTACAAGGGGGGCTGATGACAAAAAAATCCCGGTACAGCGTAACACAGCTGTACCGGGATTTTTATTTATCTTTGTTTCCGACAATCATATCATAAATCTCTTCCGCGCGATCCACAATACGCGTCGCGCCGAGCGCTTCCAGCGCTTCGCGACTACGGAAGCCCCAGGAAACCGAAATACAATCCATACCGCTGTTTCTTGCGGTCTCCATGTCAACCTCCGTGTCACCGATATACACGGCTTCTTCCGGTTTCAATCCCAGAGAAGCAAGCACGGCAAAGACCATATCCGGCGCAGGTTTCCGGCGAATGTCCGCGCGCTCTCCCTTCGCTTCTTCGAACAAGCCCTCAAAATGGACACGGTTTAACACCTGTACCGCCTCGTCCAATTTGTTCGAGACTACGGCAATCTGTACACCGGCCGCTTTGAGGCGTCGCAACAGCGCAAGTATCCCGGGATAAGGCCCGGTTGCATCGTCGCAATGCACAGCGTAATGGGCCGCAAACGCGGCGATGACCGCATTTGCAGCCTCCTCCGAAACACCGAAATCCGCCGCGCGCCGATTGACGCCGAGCGCCCCCACTTCTCGGAGTGTATAGCCCTTCTCAACCGCGAGCGCGCGCTGTGCGGCAACTTCCGCACCGCTGCCGAAAAAGTGTCTCACATCATCCTTGGTAAAATTCGCGCGATGTCCGGTCTTTCGGCAGGCCTCGTTCAGAGAGCTCGTCAGGTCCGTAATGGTATCCAGTATCGTACCGTCCATATCAAAGACGGCCGCGCGATAACGCTTCATTTCACTCATCTCTCCCCCGATCAAGCGAAGGTAGCAACTTCCGCAATGGGTCCGGTCAGCGAAAGTTCCTCCGCATACAGCACGGGGCCCTCCGCACCGTATTCGCGCGCATTCTCTTTGCGAATCTTGGCGCGGAGCTTCACCCAGTCACCGGTCTTAAAGTTCCGAGCGCCCGCATAATGGCAGAGCAGACCGCAGAAACGGATGTCCGCCTCGCAACAGGTCATCACCTTTCTGCCCGGAATCAGAATATCCGCGGGCGCGCCCTTCGGGCGCATGAGTTCCGCCGTGAAACTGACTTCCTTGCCGTCGTACTTCTCGGGGCGGTCCATTGCGTCAATATAGAAAATCGCAAACATCTCGGGCGTCAGTTCCAACTTATCCGCCTTCAAATCGTAGGGAAGTTCAATGCTGAAGTCACCGCGAATCTCTCCGTCCCTGCCCTCAAACACAATCTCGGCATCCGGCGCCATTGCCTTCAGAGAAAGGTGATAGTTCCCGAGTTTCTCCTCCGGAATCTCATCGGCTCGATTGCAAATAATGAGTTCCGTTGCATTTAACATCGGCCCCAAATAAGCCCGCATGTTCTTCAGATACAGGTCCAAGGTGCTTGTATCAAAAATACTGATCTGCTGGTTTAAGAACCACTCCTCCGGTAATTCCAGGCTGTCCTGACGCCAGAGGCCGTTCCACTCAATCAGTACGCGCTCCGGATGAAACTCTTCTCCGAGGGCGCGGAGTGCTTCCTTCGTGCACTCCTCTTGGCTCTCAAAGTAGATTGCGGCGGTATTGTGCTTCTTCAACAACGCCTCCGGATACTCTTCCTCTCCCTCCTCACAGACAAGGAGGAGGGTTTTTCCCTCGGTCTGAAAGTAGGACTGCTCCATTGTAAAGCGCAGAAACTGCGTCTTTCCCGCCTCCAAAAAACCGTTGATTACAAATACCGGGGTCTTCTCTTCTTCTCTCTCAAATTGCTCTGCCATTGCTTACGCCTTGAACTCCTTTGTGATGGCCTCTCTGTTTAACTCGCTTCCGATCACACAGATCTTTCCGCTTGCCTCAGGCGCCCCGTGACGAATCTCGGTCTCGCCCGGAACCAGATCGAAGTAGAACCACTCCGCTCCGTTCACATCCGGCACCATGCCCTTTGCGCGCACCACGGTACCGAAATCTTCGCTCTCCGCAAGTCTCGTGAGCAGTGCCTTGAGTCTCTCCTCGGTGAAGGCCGGAACATTCTCGAGACCGACACTGTCGAAGATTTCGTCGGCGTCGTGACCGTGGTGGTGATCATGGCCGCAGCAGCAGTGTCCGTCCTCGTGGTGGTGGTGATGCTCGTGCTCGTCGTGATGATGGTGCTCATGCGCTTCCTCGTCGTCGTGGCAGCAGCAGTGCTCTCCCTCTTCATCGTGATGATGGTGTTCGTGCGCTTCCTCGTCGTCGTGGCAGCAGCAGTGCTCTCCCTCTTCATCGTGATGATGGTGTTCGTGCGCTTCCTCGTCGTCGTGGCAGCAGCAGTGCTCCTTATCCTCATCGTGATGATGGTGTTCGTGCGCTTCCTCGTCGTCGTGGCAGCAGCAGTGCTCTCCCTCTTCATCGTGATGATGGTGTTCGTGCGCTTCCTCGTCGTCGTGGCAGCAGCAGTGCTCTTCTTCCTCATCATGATGGTGATGATGCTCGTGGTGGTGATGGTGCTCGTGTTCCTCTTCCATTGCCTGAAGGAGTTCAGCCTTGAGATCGATGGGGTGCTCCAGAATCTCAAGAAGCTTTTCACCGGAGAGCGCCGCCAGCGGCGTCGTGATGATGGTTGCCTCCTGATTGATCTCGCGAATCAGAGCAATCGCCTCATCGATTTTCTTCTGATCGGCGATGTCCGTGCGCGAGAGCACAATGGTCTTTGCATACTGCACCTGGTTGTTGAAGAATTCGCCGAAGTTCTTCATGTAGAGCTTCGCCTTCTTCACATCGACGAGGGTGACCGCAGAGTTGCCCGCGACTTCAAGCTCCTCCTCGACATCCGCAACCGCGCGCAGCACATCCGAGAGCTTACCGACGCCGGAGGGCTCGATAATCACGCGATCCGGTGTATACTTGCTCAGAATTTCCTTCAGAGAGGTCGCAAAATCACCGACCAGGGAGCAGCAGATGCAACCGGAGTTCATCTCCCGCACTTCGATGCCGGCGTCCTTCAAAAAGCCGCCGTCAATGCCGATTTCACCGAACTCGTTTTCAATCAGCACGACCTTCTCTCCGGAGAGAGCCTCCGAGAGCAATTTTTTAATAAATGTGGTCTTTCCCGCACCGAGAAAGCCGGAAATAATATCTACTTTGGTCTTAGCCATGATTTGCCTCCGTTTCTTGTTCTATCTCTCATAGAATTAGTAAAGCATAACACATACATTTCACATTTTCTAGTCTCTTGCTGCCTGTATACTTGTCGGCAGATGCCGCAGTATCTCGGCGGTAAGCAATCCGATGACCGCTCCTGTGATAACGCCCGCAAGCAGTAGCATCGGGAAATACCAGAACAGTCCCCTATTTTGAACCACAAGCGCAGCGACCGCAAGCTGTCCCAAATTATGGAAAATCGCGCCGATTACACTCACACCGATTTCTCCGAACAGTTGACTCCGTTTTGCGAGTACGGCAGCCGTAAGGCTTAAGGTCGCACCGGAAAGGCTGTAGAGTATCGCCGCCATATTGCCGAACAAAAAACCGGTCAGTATAATGCGCAACAAGGAAATAAGCGCTGCCCGTCTTAGGCCGAAGAGGTAGAGACAAATTAAACTCGCTAAGTTGGCAAGCCCCAATTTGACACCCGGTATCCCGATGGAGAGCGGCAACAGTACTTCGATATAACTGAGCAGCAGCGCAAGCGCCAGCAAAATGCCGAACGCGACCGTAGCCGCCGCCTGTCCTCCTCGTCTCATACTTCCTCTCCTCCTAAAGCGGTACAAACAGAGCGCGGCAAAGCCGCGCTCTGTTTCTTATGCGATGTTGACGCCGACCACCGAGACATTGACCTCAATCACCTTGAGTCCTGTCATGTTCTCAATCGCCGATACGACTTTTTCCTGTACCTCTCGCGTCACCTTCGGGATGCTGTATCCGTACTTCAGATTAATGGAAAGATCCACCGAGACATGCTCTTCGGTCACCTCTACCTTTGTACCGCGCGGCGCATTCTTCCAAGCCAGGCGGGATGCAAGTTCGTTTCCGAGTTTCCCCGCCATGGAATCAACACCTTCCACTTCGCACGCTGCAAGCCCCGCAATTACAGCGACGACCTCGTCCGCAATGCAAACTTCTCCGATGTTCTTCTCCTTGCTGTTCTCTCCCATCTGTCGCTGTCCTCCTGTCGTGTCTGTTTCTCTTTTGCTGCGTTCAGTATATCAAATTTATGCCGGTGACACACGCTATTTGTGATAGGGTGCTCCGGTTCTTATGCGGTAACTCCGATACAGTTGTTCCAAAAAAAGTACGCGCATCAATTGATGCGGAAAGGTAAAATCCGAAAAGCTGAGATGCAGGGCGGCGCGCGCACTCACTTCCTTGGAGAGGCCCAGTGAACCGCCGATTACAAAGCAAAGCTCTCCGCGGCTGCGCTCTTCGAGCTTTGCCATTTCGGCCGCAAAGCCTTCCGAATCAAACTTCTTGCCCTGAATTTCGAGCGTCACAACAAGGGCCCGCGCATCGATTTTTTCCAAAAGGCGCTCGCCTTCCCGCTTTCTGACCCGTTCGGCTGCGGCACTGTCAAGGAGCTCCGGCGTCTTCTCATCCTTTATTTCAATGAGGCGAAACTTGCAATGCGCCGAGAGACGTTTTTCATATTCCGCAACCGCCTCCCGCCAATAGCGCTCTTTTAAACTTCCGACCGTGAGTAAGCTGATGTTCATTCCGTTGCCCGGAAGTAGTAGCCGACGCCCCACTTCGTGTGCACATAGCGCGGTGCCGAGGGCGAAGGCTCAATCTTTTCGCGAAGCCGCCGCACATGGACATCCACGGTTCTCACATCGCCCGCTTCATTGGCCTTATTCTCCCAGATTGCGGAAAGCAGTTGCTCTCTGCTGAACACCTTATTCGGATTTTTCATGAGCAGAACCAGAATATCGAATTCCTTGGCTGTGAGATTAATTTCACGCTCGCCGAGCATAACCCGACGCGACTCGATGTCCAAGGACAAATCGCCCGCGGAGAGCGGCGCATTGCTCTCGGGTTCTCTCTGGTTCTTCTGATTGCGACGGAGTATGGCCTTAATCCGCGCTTTGACTTCGAGAATATTGAAGGGCTTCGTGAGATAATCATCCACACCGTTGTCGAAGGCAAGGATTTTGTCCATATCCTCTCCCTTCGCCGTCAGCATGATGATGGGCACATCCGAGAATTCGCGAACGGCCTGGCAGACATCCATGCCGCTCATCTTTGGAAGCATGACATCCAGAAGAACCATATCATAGTTCTTCTCCCTGATTTTCCCGAGGGCCTCTTCTCCGTCATAGGCCGCATCCACTTCCATCCCATCTGCCTGCAGACTGAAACTGATGCCCTTCACAATCAGTTTCTCATCGTCCACAACCAAAATTTTTGCCATTCTCCCTCTCCTCACTCACGCACAACGATACTGTCTTTTAATTTCTCAAACGCCTTTTCTTTGATGCCCGGAATATTCTTGATTTCTTCGATGTTTCGAAACTTCCCGTGCGCCTTGCGGTAGGCAAGAATCTGCTCCGCCTTGCGTTCACCGACACCCGGCAAAGTCATGAGTTCTGCCTTTTCTGCGCGGTTTAAATCCACTTTTCCGCTATTTTCTTCTGCGGCAAGCGCTGCGCTTGACGGCTCCGCGTGCATTGCGGCCTCTTCCAAAGTCGGCACGCGTATCATACTCCCGTCTTCCACAATCGCGGCAAGATTGACCGCGTCTTTCGCGGCATCTTCCCGAAAACCGTCGGCGAGCTTCAGCACCTCGTTAAGACGCGTCCCCTTCGCCACCTCGTAGACATCCGGCTTTTGCACCGCGCCGCAAAGATACACGCTCACATATTCCGCGTCGCTCACCGTTTCCGGAGCAACGGACTTTGTTTCTCCCGCTTTTGTCTCTGCGGTACTCTCTTTCCCCCCGCTTTCATCCGCTCCGAGTTTGGCATTTTCCGCATAAGCGGTGCTCACGAGCTCTCCGCGCAGTGCATTGTCATGATTTCGGCTTGCGCGATAAACAAAGAAAAATACCGCAAGGCATAAAAACGCAAGGGGAAGCAAACTAATAGGGTGCTTTTTTATCCATTTTCGTAACACGACAGCCTCCTCTCGGAGCTGCCGAGCCTGCACCTTTATTGTAACCAGTCAGACCGAGAAACTCAAGCTTCGGCACTGATTTTAGAGCCTACGCCGCGCCGCCGCCTGTACCAAATGTTTTGCGAGTACGGAGGTCGTCACCGCCCCGATGCCGCGCGGCACCGGGGTCAGAGCCGCCGCAACATTCTCCAATCCTTCCGGGTTCACGTCTCCGCAAAGATTGCCGTCCTCGCCCGCATTGATTCCGACATCCAGAATCACACAGCCCTCGGATACGTAGTCACGGTTTACAAGTTTCGCCTTGCCCGCAGCCACGGCAAGTATCTCCGCCTTCCGGCACTCTTCTTTCAAGTCACTGGTCTGGGTATGGCAGATGGTCACGGTCGCATTGTCCCGAAGAAGAAGCATGGCGAGTGTACGACCGACCACCAGACTGCGCCCGACCACAACCGCACGCTTTCCGTGCACCGGAATTTCATACGTGCGCAGGGTCTCGATCACAGCCTCGGCCGTACAGGGGGCAAATCCCTCCTCTTCTCCCGCAAATACGCGGGCTATGTTGACCGGCGAAATCCCATCCAAATCCTTCTCGGGATCGATGCTGCGCTCCGCGCGCTTTACATCCAGCTGTTCCGGCAACGGCTTTAAGAGCAGTACACCGTCAATGCAGGGATCTGCATTGATTTCCCGAAAACGCTGAAAGAAAACCTCAGGCGTCACATCTTCCGGAAACACAAAGGTCTTGACGTCCAGACCGAAATTCTGCATGCGTTTTTTTGCGCCTCTCTCGTACGAAAGCTGCGGTACATTCTCGCCGACTCGCACAATGGCAAGCGTCGGCACATAGCCGTTCAGCGCTTCCAAGGTCTTTTCCGTCTCTGTCCGTATGGCATCCACCACCTGCTGTCCTGTGAGTTCTCTCATACTGCTTATTTCCTCTCTGATTCTGTCAGCTCTGCACAACAATAGATTAGTATACCTTAAAATCCAAGAAATCGAAACCGAAACCGTATTTTACATATTTTAATTATGTCTACTACATTTATGCAGACTCCTGTTTTTCTTCTTCCTTTTTCGCCCGGCACATACGCAACATTTTTACAGGGGCTTAAAATGCTTGTTTTTCTCTTTCGATTCGGATTTATGGCTTGCGTCTTTTTCGAAATCGTTGTACGGTTATAAATCATATAGTGAAACTTATTTTCGCATCGCAAGCACTGTCCGAAAGGGGATTTTCATGGCGAAATTAAAAGAAAAAGTTGTTCTTGCTTATTCCGGAGGCTTGGACACGACGGCGATTATCCCGTGGCTCAAGGAGCATTTTGACTATGAAGTCATTTGCTGCTGTGTCGACTGCGGCCAAGACAGCGAATTGCGCAGTCTCGAGGAGCGCGCAAAACTCGCCGGCGCATCCAAGCTATATCTCCTCGATGAAAAGGATGCATTCGCGGAGGAATATGTTCTGCCGTGTTTGCAGTCGGGGGTGCGCCCGGAGCGAGCCGCTCTGCTCGGCAGCGCGCTTTCGCGTCCGCTGATTGCAAAGAAGTTGGCCGAAATTGCGGTCAAAGAGCACGCTGTGGCGATTTGTCACGGCGCGACGGGAAAGGGCAACGATCAGGTGCGCTTTGAACTCAGCATTAAGGCGCTGGCACCGGAACTCAAGGTCATAGCCCCCTGGCGCATGACCGAGCTTTGGCCTTTCCGTTCGCGTGAAGATGAACTGGCTTATTGTCGCCAAAAGGGCATTGACCTTCCCTTCGACGCAAGTCACTCCTATTCTCATGACAGAAATCTCTGGCACAGTTCCCACGAGGGGCTTGAACTCGAAGATCCGGCGCAGGAACCTATGTTGGAAGAACTCCTCCTACTCGGCGTCTCGCCGAAGCAGGCCCCGGATGCCGAGACCTTGCTCCGCATCGGGTTCGAAAAGGGTGTCCCGGTCAGCTTAAACGGCAAGGAACTGAGACTCTCGGAACTCCTCCGCCGCCTGAATGAGCTCGGCGGAAACAACGGCATCGGCATCTACGATCTTGTGGAAGACCGCGTGGTCGGCATGAAAGCCCGCGGCATCTATGAAATCCCCGCGGTCACGATACTGCTGAAGGCACAGAGTTGTCTGGAAGCTTTGGTTCTGGACCGGGAGACACTTGAGACCAAGCATACACTCAGCGAGAAATTTGCCTCTTTGCTCTACGAGGGCAAGTGGTTTACGCCGCTTCGTGAGGCGCTTCAGGCTTTCTTTGCGAGCACACAGGAACTCCTCACCGGCGAAGTGCGCCTGCGTCTCTATAAGGGCAACCTGATTCACGCAGGCAGCAGTTCCGAATTCTCTCTGTACTCCGAGGAGTTTGCTTCGTTCACAACCGGTGAACTTTATCATCACCGCGATGCCGAGGGCTTTATATCGCTGTACGGCCTTCCCATGCTTCTCCGTGCGCGCATGCAGCAACGCAGCGGCTCGGCGGAATTGCCCGAAATGCCGGAGCTTTTCTCGCTCTCGCAACCGGTCAAGACGACCGTCAGCAAGGTGAAGAAGGCCGACAAAAAGCAGGCGGTTCGCAAAACAAGCGAGAAAAAGAAAACCGCGGACAAAAGCGCGGACAAAAAGAAAAGCGGCAAAAAGGAAGACAGCAAAGCCGAGAGCGGCAAAAAAGAAACCGTGAAAAAAACAGCGGTAAAGAAAGTAGCTACGAAAAAGACAGTTGCCAAAAAGACCGGCAAAAAACTCCCGCAAGAGCAGTGAGTCGGGAAAAGGCGGCGGATTGCGAGATGCAATCCGCCGCCTTTTTCTATTGTCGAAAACGATGATTTAGTTTACATATTCAAGTTATGTATATACGCCTCGTTGCCGGACTCAGAAGGCCAGCAAGAGCACACCGCTCACAATCAAAGCACAGGCAAGTCCCGTTTTCAACGTGAGCCCCTCGTGCAGAAATATCGCCGCAAAAACCAGCGTGAATACCACGGAGAGCTTGTCAATCGGTGCAACTTGGTTAACGCGCCCCAATTTTAAAGCATGATAATAGCAGAGCCACGAAGCTCCGGTGGCCACCCCGGACAAAATGAGAAAGATCCAACTTTTACGAGCGATTGTCGAAATACCCCGCTCTGCCTGTGTGAGAAACACCATCCCCCAAGCCATGACAAGAACCACGGTAGTACGTATGGCTGTGGCGAGGGTTCCGTTCACACTGTCAACACCGACTTTCGCCAGAATTGCCGTCAGTGCGGCAAATACCGCCGATAACAGCGCCAATACAAACCACATAGCCTCCTCCTCTTCTCAAATTCTGTCTTTTGTCATTTTAACGCGCAGGCCTCGCCAGCGCTCTTTTTTTTTGTTACAATACGACAAAGGAACGCAAGAAGAAGGAGGTACATCAATGGATTACCGCATCGAACATGATTCTATGGGGGAAGTCAAAGTCCCCGCAGACAAGCTCTGGGGCGCGCAGACACAGCGAAGCTTCCAGAACTTTGAAATCGGGGATGAGAAAATTCCCGCCGAAGTTATCACCGCCTTTTCCTATCTGAAGGAAGCGGCCGCTCTCGCAAACTGCCGCCTCGGCGTTTTGGACGAGAAGAAGGCAAAGCTCATTTCCGGTGTCTGCGAAGAAATTCGCGCGGGCAAGCTCTGCGGCAACTTCCCGCTCGCAGTCTGGCAGACCGGCAGCGGCACCCAGTCCAACATGAACGTGAACGAGGTCATTGCAAACCGCGGCAACGAAATTGCTGGCGAGAAGCTGTTGCACCCGAACGATGACTGCAACAAGTCCCAGAGCTCGAACGACACCTTCCCGACCGCGATGCACATCGCTGCGGTACTCACCTTAGAGGAGCAGCTGATTCCCTCGCTTGAGGCTCTGATTCAGTGCTTCCGTGAGCTTGAGACCCGCTATAAGGGCATTGTAAAATCCGGAAGAACCCACCTCCAGGATGCGGTTCCGATCTCCTTTTCCCAGGAAATCAGCGGCTGGAGAAGCTCTCTCGAGACCGATCTCGAGCTGATTCGCGCGAGCATTCCGCCGCTCTCCTCTCTGGCACTCGGCGGCACCGCTGTCGGCACCGGCTTAAATGCACCGAAGGGCTTTGACACCGAGTCCGCAAAGGCTGTCTCCGAGCTCACCGGCAAGCCCTTCCGCACGGCGGAAAATAAGTATCACGCGCTGACCTCCAAGTCGGAACTGGTCTACTCCCACGGTGCACTGAAGGGACTCGCGGCCGATCTCATGAAGATTGCAAACGACATCCGCTGGCTCTCTTCCGGCCCCCGCTGCGGCCTCGGCGAAATCCACATTCCGGAGAATGAGCCCGGCTCCTCGATTATGCCCGGCAAAGTGAACCCGACCCAGTGCGAATCCGTCACAATGGTCGCGGTTCAGGTCATGGCAAACGACAGCGCGGTCAGCTTTGCGGCAAGCCAGGGCAATTTTGAGCTGAACGTGTTCATGCCGGTCATGATCTACAACTACCTGCAGTCCGCCCGTCTCCTCGCGGATTCCATGCGCTCCTTCCGTATCCACTGCTGCGAGGGCATAGAGCCGAACCGCGAAAAGATGCGTGAGAACCTGCACCGCTCCCTGATGCTCGTGACCTCCCTGAACCCGTACATCGGCTACGAGAACGCGGCAAAGACCGCGAAGCTCGCGTTCAAGGAGAACATCTCCCTGAAAGAAGCCTGCGTGAAGCTCGGCTTCCTCACGGAAGAGCGCTTTGACGAAGTCTTTCAGCCGGAGAAGATGGCAAAGGAAGAGGGATAAACCAACTACAAACAGCAGCCCTGTGCGAATTTGATTGCACAGGGCCGCTGTTTTATTGCTTCTGATTTGTCTATTTGCGCGGAGACAGGACTCGCTCGAGCGAGCAATCCAAGCCAAAAAACTTTAGATCACAGTCACGCGCGAGGAGTTCATTTCGAATCGTGTCCAAGGCTTCGTAGAAGGCCAACGCCCTCCCGTCTTTAAAATCACTGTACGGTTGCTCTCTCGCCTCTTCCGCCGCCTCCAGAGCATAGGTCATCACACGCCCGATGATAAATTGCAGTTCGTCATCTGTAAGCTTCCGCATAGCCGCTCCTCTCTTTCTCTTCCCCGGAGATTCAAAAAATACTGCTCTCAACGCGGTGATAAAAGCAAATCCAAATTCATGCCAAGCCCAAAAACGTTCGCGTCCAAGTCGTATATTTCCAACTGATTTTTTATGGTATCCAGCACCTCATAGTAAGCCAGCGCGCGCCCGTCCTTGAAAGCGTCCTTCGGATTTTGCCTCGCTTCCGAGACCGCACACAGCGCTTGCTCCAGAATACTATGAATGGCTGCTTTCAATGCCTCGTCCGCAAGTTCCTGTGTTTCTCTCATCTCCGCTCACCTCGCATCTTTCTATCATTCTACATCGCTTGTGCAGTGATTCAAAGCGTCATTCCCAAAAAACACAAAAATAAAAAAGCTGCCACAACAAGCCATAGCAGCTTTTCACATATTAACCTTTTAACCTTTCACTTAATCGCAAAACCAGTCATCTAAACTAGATTCTATACTCACTTGCATAAAAAGAGCGCAAAAAAACAAGGTCTGCCGGGAAGGCAGGCCTTGGATTTTAAGAGTATTCTGTTTTGTGAGACTTCTTGCCAACCTTCTTCGCGTTGATAAGGCCGCTTACACTTGTTCAGCTTTTCCTTTCTTGCTAATATCATAATTCTTATTAGCAGGAAAGTACAGTCATCGCTATCTGTACCATCAAGTTCCTCTATCCATAGCCTTCAAACATAACTTGCATGTCTCTACCTGAACAATCTACATCAAGAACCCGGTATCAGCCGAACCACGCTCTGGCGCTATTTCAGCCATGATACACCCGATACGCTGTAATCTCGATTGCATACAGAAAAGCGCCTGCCACGAGATATTCCTCGTGGCAGGCGCTCTTTGTTTCATAGACTCAAATATCCTCTAAAAAGAGATAATCGGAACTTTCTTCTTCGCGCTGCGGCGCAGGCTGTGTTTCCGGGAATCCGTCCGCTCCCGCCGATGCGCGAAGTCCCGGCTCCGCAATCGGGTCCTGCAACATGGTCATGAGACTCTCCGCATGCATGCGCTCGGCCGCCTCACTGAGCTCCCGATACAACGCCTCATAGCGTCTGGTCAGCCTTTTGCGGTAGCGCTTTTCGTAGGCGTTCTCATAGCGGCAAAGCAGCCAGAGGGCAAGCAGAGACAGGGCGCTTATCATTGCGCCGAGCTTCAGCCCCTCCGGGAAGTACCGGAAATGAATGTAATGCTTTCCGCTCGGAACGCGGAACGCAAGAAAGGCATCCATGGCCTTCTCGGTCTTGACCGGCTTTCTGTCCACATACACTTTCCAGCCCTTGTCATAGGGGATGCTCGTAAAGAGCAGGGACGGCCCGTCCGCCTCGACCTCTGCGTTGATTGTGTTGTCCGTATAACTGTCTATCTGCATTCCGTGCTTCAGCATGGCCTGCCGGAGTTCTTTCAGTGCGTCGAAATCAAAGCGGTACACGACGACCGAGGGCTCGGGCTTATCGTCGGAAATCTCCGTAAAGTTGATGGTCTCTCCGGCCGTTCTGTGACCGAGCTCCATCATATAGCGCCGCTTTAAGTTGTCGTAGGTCTTATCGCGGTCCTCGAAAGACACTTTGATTTTATTCGCCTTCGCATTGGTCGCGAACGCAAAGTATAGACCGTCCTCGTCCAAAGTAAGGCTCTCTTGATTTCCGTTCTTTTGCGTCTCCACCGGAATCAGCACCGGATCCGAGTCAAAGAGACGGCAGAGATCGTTCTGCACATCCGCCGGATTCTCGTAAGTTCTGCTCCAACTCTCCGTAAAATTGCCTTCTTCGACAAAGCCGAGCGGCATGGCATCACGATTCTCAAGCAACACCGTTGCGCCGGATCGCAGCACTTCTTCCTGCTCCGGATCCGTTTTCTCATCCGATACAAAGGAATAGCGCACATCGAGAAGCGCATCCACCAGCGGGGTGGAGCCCGTGATGGAATATGCGTTCACCGAGGCCTCACAGCCGACCGAGCGGAGAAAATCGGTCATAGATTTATCCGCGGTCGAACTGAAGAGCGAGACCGAGTGGAAGTTTAAGAATGCGCCGTCATCCTTGCTCTTCCGCTCAAACTTTTTGAAGCGCACAAAGGGCACCTTCGGCACCGCCCGCTTTAAGGTCTGAATATCCGCATTGTCCGCGGTGTACTCCGTGCGGCTCGTCGTCGGTATGCTGGTGTACCCGAGGTTCAGGCTTGCTTCCAGAGTCACCAATAGGAGCAGTATCCAGAAGTAGTGCTCCCTTGCAAAGCGTCCGGATGCATAGGAGCGGAACAAAAGCGCATAGATTGCCGCGAGCAGAAAGGCAAGGTAAAAGACCCAGTAGCGGAAATGCTCTTCCGTCACAAGTTTCTCCGCCAAAAGGACAAAGAGAACCACCGCAGCAAAACTCAAAAAGAGCTCGCGGGGCGCAAAGCGCGGAAAGCGTTCAAGCGCCTGAAACGAGAGATAAAGCACCAGAAAGCAAAAGATAAAGCTCTGCCGCGCAGGAAGTGAATTCGGATAATGAAAACCGTGCCAGATGTAGTTCAGCACATTGACCGAGAAGCTCGCAAAGAAAAAGAGCAAAAAGAAAGCGTAACCCACACGTTGCTTAATCGGCACCTCTCGGTTCGAGAAGTACAAAAGAAGCAGTTGCAAGGTAAACATGCCGCAGTAAATATTCGGCCAGTGATCAAGGCCTATCTCGCACTCCACAAAGGGCAGTTGCCGCGCCATCATATCAAAAATCGAAAAATAGCTCTCAAAGGTCTTCGGGAAGTTCATCTCTCCGGAAGCCGTAAGCCGCAGCGCAAAGATTTCCGGCATGAGAACCACCGCCGCAAGCCCCGCCGCAATGAGAGAGGCCAGTGCAAAGCGCCCCGCTGCTTTGAGTACATCCTCCCAACTCAGTTCCGCCGTAATCGCCTGAAAGATTGCATAAAAAATCAGGAAAAGGCAGATCATAATGGATATATAGTAGTTCGAAAGTATACTGAGTCCGAGACAGACGATATACTTGAGAGAACGCTCGCCGCGCACCAGCTCTTCCGCGCCGAGCAAAATCAGCGGGAAGAGGACAATGCAGTCAAGCCACATGACATTCCAGGAATAGGCTGCCATGTAGGCAGAGAAGGCATAAAGTATGCCGAAAATCGGCGCAAAGAGCCCGTCTCTCTTACTGTGCCGCAGCAGATAGTAGGTCATTGTGACCGAGGAGAGCGCCGTCTTTACGACAATCAAAAGCGTCACATACTCAATCACAAAGCGCTTCGGAAAGAGCAGGACAAACCAGTTCAAGGGGCTTGCGAGGTAGTAAGCGTAAATCGCGGTAAAGTTGACCCCGAGTCCTATGTTCCAGCTGTAGAACAAACTGCCGCCGTGCTGAAGCTTATACTGAAACTCCGAAAAGAAGGGCGCATACTGGTGGTAGAGGTCGGTGCGAAGAAAGCTCTCCTCCCCGAAGGGATAAATGCCGCGCTGCAAAAACAAAAGCAGCATGGCAAACACAGGCACAAAAAAGGAAAGGAGTAGAATCCTCCTACGAGAACGTCTCTGTGTCATCGTCATCGGCTGTCTTACTCCTTCCCCAAATGTTACGGATTTTTCCCGGGCTGTGCCCCTGCGGACGCAAGTATGCTTCCGTCTTCCAAAATTATATAGCCGTAATAGCCCTCGGTCTTTTCGAGCAGGGCCATACCCTCTTCTCTTCCGAGCGAAAATACCGCAGTCGAAAGTGCGTCACATTCCGCGGAGCTCGGGCCCACAATGGTCACGGAGACCAGACCGTTCTGATACGGATAGCCGGTGCGCGGATTAAGAATATGATGATAGTGTACGCCGTCAAGGTCGAAAAAGCGCTCATAAACGCCGGATGAAACGACGGAGAGTCCGTCAATATCCAAAATCTTGACGACCTCGTTCGAGTGCTCCTCAGGCTTCCGAATCGCAATTTGGAAGGGCTTTCCCTTCGCTTTTTCCCCGATGCAAAGCACATTGCCCCCGAGATTGATAATGGCGCTCTTCACACCCTTCTCGACCAGAAAGTCCTTCAGGCGGTCCGCGATATAGCCCTTTGCCGTGGAACCGGAGTCAATCTGTGTAAAATCGTCCCCAAAGTCAATGACATCGCCGTCAATCCGAACATGACGGTAGTCCACCTTTGAAACCGCTGTTTCAATATCCGCTTCCGCGGGAACTTTTGCCTCACCGCCGGAAAAATTCCAGAGGGAGCTCAGCGGGAGCACCGTGACATCGAAAGCGCCGTCGGAAAGCTCGCTGTAACGCAGTCCCAGTTTTACCATATCAAGCATGGCGGGACTCGCCTTCCAAGTCGTGACACCGCTCCCGCGATGATTCATACGGTAGAGCTCACTCTCCGACTTGGTCGGTGAAAAAATCTCCTCGTATTGCTCCAGCAATTGAAAGGCCTCGTCGAGCACAGCCTCGTCCTGCTTGTCGTAGAGCGAAACCGCGATCACGGTATCAAAGAGAAAGCCGCTGCGCTCCAGCGGCTTTTTGCTCTCTTTTGTCCCGTGAAGGTGCCAAAGAATTCCGAGGAACAGCGCCAGTACAAGGGCCAGCGCCGCAAGGGATTTCTTTTTCACATATCCCCCTGTCAATTGGTCTGGTTATTGTTTCTGAGAATCACGTCGTGGCTTCCGCCCTCGACAATCGAGGTCGAAGAGACCACGGTAAGTCTTGCTTTCTCCTGCAATTCGGCAATCGAGAGTGCGCCGCAGTTGCACATGGTGGAACGCACCTTATAGAGCGTGGTCTGCACACCCTCCGCAAGTGTACCCGCATAGGGCACATAGCTGTCGACGCCTTCCTCGAAGGTGAGCTTCTGCGCACCGCCGAGGTCATAGCGCTGCCAGTTCCGCGCGCGGTTGGAACCCTCGCCCCAGTACTCCTTGACATAATTGCCGTTGATGCGGAGCTTAGCCGTGGGACTCTCATCAAAACGGGCAAAATAACGGCCCAACATCACGAAGTCTGCACCCATCGCAAGCGCGAGGGTGATGTGGTAGTCGTGGACAATGCCGCCGTCCGAGCAAATCGGAACGTAGATGCCGGTCTGACGGAAGTAGTCATCTCTCGCCTTTGCGACCTCAATGACGGAGGTCGCCTGACCTCTGCCGATGCCCTTGGTCTCGCGGGTGATGCAGATGGAGCCGCCTCCGATTCCGATCTTCACGAAATCCGCACCTGCCTTTGCGAGGAAAAGAAAACCTTCGCGATCCACGACGTTGCCGGCACCGACTTTGACGCGGTCTCCGTACTTAGCGCGTATCCAGGAGATGGTTCTCTCCTGCCATTCCGAATAGCCTTCGGAGGAGTCGATGCAGAGCACATCGACGCCTGCCTCGACCAAAGCCGGAACGCGGGTCTCATAGTCTCTCGTGTTGATACCGGCCCCGACAATATAAGACTTGTTCTCGTCGAGGAGCTCGTTCACATTCTCCTTGTGGCTGTCGTAGTCCTTGCGGAACACCATGTACTGTAGTCTGCCCTCGTCGTCGATGAGCGGCAGGGAGTTGATCTTGTTGTCCCAGATGATGTCGTTGCAATCGTGGAGGCTCGTAGTGCTCGGTGCCGTGACAAGGCGCTCAAGCGGTGTCATGAACTCCTTGACGCTCATATCCATGGACATACGGGAGAGGCGATAATCGCGGCTCGCGACAATGCCGAGCAGCTTGCCGTGCGCAGTGCCGTCATCCGTGATTGCGACCGTCGAGTGTCCGGTCTCATTCTTCAGCTCGAGCACATCCGCGAGCGTAGCGGTCGGCGGGAGGTTCGAATCCGAAGTCACAAAGCCCTTCTTGTACTGCTTGACACGGCGCACCATGTCTGCCTCCTCCTCAACGCTCTGGGAGCCGTAGATAAAGGAGACACCGCCCTGTCTTGCGAGCGCAATGGCCAACTTATCGCCGGAGACAGACTGCATGATTGCAGAGACCATCGGAATGTTCATCTCGAGCGGGCACTGCTCCTCGCCCTTGCGGAAACGCACCAGCGGGGTCTTAAGACTTACCGCAGTCGGAACACACTGCGCGGAACTGTATCCCGGAACCAGAAGATACTCTCCGAATGTTCTCGACGGTTCCTCAAAATAGTACGCCATCTGCTTCTACTCCTTTCAAGCTCTCAGCTCAGACTTGCCGCCCATGTAGGGACGAAGTGCTTCGGGAATGCGAACCGATCCGTCCGCCTGCAAATTGTTCTCAAGGAAGGCAATCAGCATGCGCGGCGGTGCGACGCAGGTATTGTTCAGGGTATGTGCGAGGTACTTCTTGCCGTCCGCGCCCTTCACACGGATGCGGAGACGGCGCGCCTGCGCATCGCCGAGATTTGAGCAGCTGCCCACCTCAAAGTACTTCTTCTGGCGCGGGCTCCACGCCTCGACATCGCAGCTCTTAACCTTTAAGTCCGCGAGATCGCCGGAGCAGCACTCAAGCGTTCTGACCGGAATATCCAGGCTCCGGAAGAAATCCACCGTGTTCTGCCAGAGCTTCTCGTACCAATGCATCGACTCCTCCGGCTTGCAGATGACAATCATCTCCTGCTTCTCGAACTGGTGAATGCGGTACACACCGCGCTCTTCAATGCCGTGTGCGCCCTTCTCCTTGCGGAAGCAGGGGGAGAAAGAGGTCAGCGTATAGGGGAGCTTTTCCTCCTCGTTCAGGCTGTCAATGAAGCGGCCTATCATGGAGTGCTCGCTGGTGCCGATCAGGTAGAGATCCTCACCCTCGATTTTATACATCATTGCATCCATCTCGGGAAAGCTCATCACGCCGGTCACGACATCGGAGTGAATCATGTAGGGCGGAATTACATAGGTGAATCCGCGATCGATCATAAAGTCGCGCGCGTAGCTCAGCACCGCAGAGTGCAGTCTCGCGACATCGCCGAGCAGGTAGTAGAAACCGTTGCCCGCAACCTTGCCGGCTGCCTCTAAGTCAATGCCGTTTAAACGCTCCATAATCTCGGTGTGGTAAGGAATCTCAAAGTCCGGAACCACAGGCTCGCCGTAGCGCTGCACTTCCACGTTGCAGGAATCGTCCTTGCCGATCGGCACGGAGGGATCCATCATCTGCGGAATGGTGAGCATAATATCACGGATTCGCGCCGCGATCTCTGCCTCTCTGGGCTCAAGCTCCGAGAGGCGCGCATTGATTGCGGCCACTTCCTGTTTTGCCGCCTCTGCCTCTTCCTTCTTTCCCTGCCCCATCAGAGCGCCTATGCTTTTCGAGATTTTATTTCGGTCGCTGCGAAGCTGATCCGCCTCCGCCTGTGTCTTGCGACTCTCTTCGTCGAGCGCAATTACCTCATCGACCAGCGGGAGCTTTTGCTCCTGAAACTTCTTTCGAATGTTCTCCTTCACTGCCTCCGGATTTTCCCGCAGGAACCGAATATCTATCATGCCTTTTCTCCTCCTAAGCACTTCTTTGCCCGCAAAAAAGATTTAACCGATTATACACCGAAAACGAAAGCTAGACAAGCAGGGGGACTTCCCCGCTTGTCCTCTCCGGTTCAGTGAAACAAAAGTCCCAACAAGCCGTAAGAAACAACGGACATGATAAAGGTGGCCAGGAGTACGCCGAGCGAAATCGCAAGCATCGCCTTTTTAAAGTCCATTTCCATTAAACTGGCGACAAGTGCGCCTGTCCAACCGCCGGTTCCCGGAAGCGGAATTCCCACAAACAGCAGGAGACCCCAGAACTCGCCGCGTTTTAAACTCGCGGATTTATTCTGCGCGCGTTTTTCAAGCCACTCGACCAGGGGACGCGAAAACGAAAAACGGCGCATAAAATTCAAAATATGCCGCATAAAAAGCAGTACAAAGGGTATCGGGAGTATGTTCCCGAGAATGACCAGCGGTATTGCCTTTAAGAGATTCACCTTGAGCATGGACGCAAGTAACAAGCCGCCCCTGCACTCCAGTATGGGCAGCAGCGAGACAATGAAGGTCACCGCCTCCGCCGAAATTTTATTGCCGAAGGTCGTCGCAAACCAGCTTACGGCATGATCCATTTTGACTCCTCTCTGTCACAGGTTTCCATGATAAGGAGTCCCGACACAGGATCTCCCGAAAGTTCCAATTCCGCGCGCTCCGCCGTGATTTCATTGCTGACGGTGAGCGTCGGCGCCGTGTTATCGCAAAGACAAAAATCCCGGAGCGGATAGCGCACACCGCTCAACGCATGGATATTGACCGCGCCGCCGATTGGGAAAAAAGCGAGATAGGTTCCCCACTGCTCGCTTTTTTCAAGCAAAAACTTTCCTTCACTTGCGAGCACGCAGCGAATGCGATTTTGCGGATCGAGCAAAAAGAGCGAAACGCCCTTTTTCTTCCACGCATAACAGAGGCGCATATTGGCAAGGCTGTGATCGCAGCGACCGCCGAGCGCCCCCAAAACATAAATTTCCGTATAACCCTTCTCTGCGACCGCCTCGACCGCAAGCGCGAGGTCGGAGTCATCCTTGACCGGATTGTGCCGCAGTACCTCAATATCGTCCCGACTTACATAGCGTTCCAAGAGCTCGGGTCTTACGGTGTCAAAATCTCCGACCAAGAGCCGGGGGGCGATTCCGAGGGCGTTAAAGGTCGTAAGGCCTCCGTCCGCAGCGACCATATACGGCATCCCGTTGTTTTGGCTTAAATGAGCAATCACACGCTCCGCAAAGACGGAGTCCACATGTGTGCTCGCAATCAAAAGAGCACAGCTCATTTTCGCTGCCGCGCCGCCGCGCGCTGAAAGCCCTCGTGGAAAAAGGCAACATTGTCCGCGATATCCCCGCCGAAAACCGCGGAACCCGCGACAATATCGTCTGCGCCTGCCTCCAGTACTTCGTCCAAGGTCTGTCGGTTAACACCGCCGTCCACCTGAATCGAAAGTCCCGGATGTTTTCGATCTGCGAGTTCTCGCAGTCTGCGAATCTTATCCGTGCAGTACGGAATGTAGCTCTGCCCGCCGAAGCCCGGATTCACCGACATGATGAGCACCATATCGAGCTCCGGGAGTATGTCCTCGAGCACAACGAGTGGGGTCGCCGGGTTCAAGGCAACCGCAGCTTTTTTGCCGCAGGCCTTGATGTGCTGCACCGTGCGGTCCAAATGGCGGCAGGCTTCCGCATGCACCGTAATGCCGTCCGCGCCCGCTTCGACAAAGGCGTCGATATAACGGTCCGGTTCCGTCACCATGAGGTGCGCATCCAAATAGAGATCCGTTCTCTTTCGAATGGACTTGAGAACCGGCATACCGAAGGAAATGCTCGGCACAAAATCCCCGTCCATGATGTCGCAGTGCAAAGCGCGAACCCCTAATGATTTGAGCAGCTCGATCTGACTGCCGAGTTTCGTAAAATCGGCCGACAGGAGCGACGGCGTCAAACGATAATTCATCAATACTTTCTCCTCTCCGCAATTTCTTCTGCCATCTTTCGATAGCTCTCATAGCGGCTCTCTGCGATGTCTCCGCGTTCCACCGCCGCCTTGACGGCACAGTTAGGCTCAGCGCGGTGATTGCAGCCCGTAAACCGACACTGCCCTTCCAAGGAACGAAATTCCGGAAAGGCCTGTTTCAGTCCCGCTTCGTCTGTCTTTACTTCCAGGGCCGTAAAGCCCGGCGTGTCGAGCAAATAACTGTTTTCGCCGAGACAAAACAGCTCCGTGTGACGCGTGGTCTGTTTGCCGCGCGCATTTTTGCGGCTCAGCTCTCCCGTCTCCATTTTCGCTTCGGGGCAGAGCAGATTGGTAAGTGTGGATTTCCCGACACCGGACGGACCCGCGAGCACCGTGGTTTTTCCCGCAAGAAAACCGCGCAGTTCCTCAATGCCGCTGCCGTTTTCGGCGCAGACCGAAAAGACGGGATATCCCGCCGTTTCGTAGCGTCTGCGGTAGTCCGCGAGTTCTCCGCCGTCCAAATCCTCTTTGGTAAACAAAATTGCCGCAGGAATGCCCTGTAGTTCCATGGTGACCAAATATTGGTCCAGCAGATAAAACTGCGGGTCCGGGGTGCGCACCGCCATGACGAGCAGTGCCCGGTCCACATTGCTGACCGCCGGGCGTATGAGGCGGTTTCGCCGCGGCAAGAGAGCTACGATATTTGCCTCCGACTCGCTGGTCTGCGCAGCCTCCACTTCCGCGAGATCGCCGACCAAGGGCTTTTCTCCCTGCTTCCGGAAAAGCCCCCGCGCCTTGCAGGTCAGGACCTCGCCGTCGCAATCCACCAGATAAAAGCCTGCAATGCCTTTGATGATTTTTCCCCGCATGGTTTATTGCACCTTGAAGAACTGCACATCGAAGCTCTGCAGTACCTGTCCGTTGTCCGTCCGAACAATTTCCACATAGCCCATATCCACGCCGTAGGCCCCCTCAATGGTGCGGAAGCGCAGCGGCAGAATGGCATCTCCCCGGATGGTGCGCGGCTCCATGAGCGTGCGATACACCGTCTGTCCGTTCACATCCTGGCGCAGGCGCACCATGACCGTGACGCTGGTCGCGCCGGAATCCGGTCCGATCAAATTGGAGAGCGTAAAGTTTGCGTCAATGGAGGCGACATAGCGGGACGAAGACTCGCTCGCCTGCGTTGATTCCACCGAGGTGACCTTAGGCCCGTCACTGAGCACCAAATCCACCGTCTTGCCTTTCTCCGTCTCCGTGCCGCTGCTTATGCTCTGCCGTATGACCTGGCCCTGCGGCACGCTATCCGAGTGCTCCTTGGTAACGGTGCCGAGCACCAAGCCCGCCTCGGTGAGTGCCTGTTTGGCGCTCTCTTCGGTGTTATAGCTAAGATCCGGCATCTTCGTTTTCTCCGGCTCCTTGCCGAGCGAAAGCACGATGGTGACTGTTTCCCCCTTTTTCACCTTCTCGGGGCTCAAGCGTACCACTTTCCCCTTTTCTACGGTATCGGAGTACTCGCTCTTCTCCTCCACGGAAAAGCCCTTCTCCGTCAACGTCTTCTTTGCGCTCTCTTCCTCTGCGCCGACCAGGTTCAGTTCCGAAAGTTCAAACTCCGCGACGCCGAGACTCAGGGTCACATAGACCTTGCTGTTTTTCTGTACGACGCTGCCCGGCTTCGGTTCCTGTTCAATGACAGTGTCCTTCGGAAACTGATCGGAATTCTTCCGGAGCTGAATGACGAGCGTGAGTTCCTCTTCTTTCAGCGCCTCCTCCGCCTCCTTGTTGCTGAGGCCGATGAGATACGGCGCATAGGCCTGCTTTTCATTCAAGGCGGAACTTTGTTCCGTTTCCGCGCTCTCACTCTCGTTCTTGCCGTCGCGTTCGCGCAGACTGCCTGAGAGTATGAGTCCGGCCGCAACACCGCCGCCGAGCAAGAGAATGAGAAGTGCCGTTCCGACCGCCTTAATCAGTTTGTTGAGACGACGATCGGTGGAATTGTTCTCATCGTCCTCGCCCCTCTCCTCCTGGTCCGCACCTTCGGGTTCGGGGAAGTTCTCTTCCGCCGGGGGCGCCTGCTGCCCCGCAAAATCCTTCGCGTTAAAGCGTATGGTATCTCCGCCTACGGCTGCTGCGGCCTGCATGCTCGGCGGCATCGCCATGGGATTCTGCGCCGCGCTCTCGAGGTCCCGTATCAACTCCGCCGCACTTTGATATCGCGCCCGCGGATCCTTCTCCAGACTCTTTAAGATAATGCGCTCAAGGCTTAACGATATTTCCGGATTCAGGGAACGCGGGGACGGCGGGTTTTGATTCAGCTGGGCAAGCAGTATGGTGACCGCCTCCGCGCCGTCAAACGGTACGCTTCCCGTGAGCATTTCATAGAGACAAATACCGAGAGAATAGAGGTCGCTGCGCGCATCGGTCGCCTTTCCCTGTGCGTGTTCCGGCGAAATATAGTGGACGGAGCCCATGGCCTCCTGCGACATGGTTTCCGTGGAGACCATGCGCGCAATGCCGAAGTCGGCCAGTTTTACCTTGCCGTCGCTCGAGATAATCATGTTCTGCGGTTTCACATCGCGGTGCACAATGCCGCGTCGATGCACCTCCGCAAGGCCGTTCGCAACCTGAATCGCGATGCCGACCGCCTCCCGTTGCTCGAGTTTACCCTTCTGATGAATGTACTCTTTCAGCGTGATGCCGTCCACAAACTCCATGACGATGTAGTAGAACCCGTCCGTGTGTTCCACTTCATAGACATTGACCAGATTGGGATGGGAAAGCTGCGCCGCGGCCAGGGCCTCCTGGGTAAAACGCTTAATAAAATCCGCGTTGTCGTTGTACTCTTCCTTGAGCACTTTGATTGCGACCGTGCGTTGCATTTTGTGACAAAATGCGCGGTACACTTCCGCCATACCGCCGCTACCTATGAGCTCTATAATTTCATAGCGATCCTGTAAGTAGGAGCCTAATCTCAATATCATTCTTCGCGCGCCCCCTCTCTCAAATCTACCAGGACCACCGAGATATTATCTCTTCCGCCCTTCTCGTTTGCCGCCTGAATCAAATGTTCCGCCTTGGAAGAAAGCTTCTCATCGCCGCGCAGTATCGCACCGATTTCATCGTCCCCCAACATATTGGTGAGTCCGTCCGTACAGAGCAGAAGCATGGAGAGCCCCTCCAAGGGCAATTCAAAAAGATCCATCTCCACTTCGGCCCCTACACCGATGGCCCGCGTGATGATGTTCTTCGCACGGTTGTATGCCTCGCTGCCGCGCCGCATTTTTCCGGCGCTCACCATCTCCTCCACATAGGAGTGATCCCTTGTAATCTGGCGGAATCCGCCGTCGGACGCGAGCTCATAGCAGCGGCTGTCTCCGATGTTAAGGATGGTCGCGCTCTGCTCCTCCAGAAAGGCCGCAACGAGCGTGGTGCCCATACCTTCCAGCTCCGTGTGCCGCTGCGCCTCCACATAGAGACTCTCGTTTGCGAGCAAAACGGCATCGCGCAGCGCGGGAAGCGGGAGTTTTCCCTCGCTCTCCCGCAATGCGGATATAATGCGCGTGGTCAAAGTCTGCGAACAGTAATCTCCGGCGCGGTGCCCCCCCATCCCGTCTGCCACGAGATAGAGATTCGGCAGGGCGCCGACCGCATGATTCTCCGCAAACACCGTATCCTGGTTGGAACTTCGTACCCTTCCCCGATCTGTCAGTGCAACTGCATTCATGAGCCACTACTCCTCTTTGCTGTTTCCTTGCTCTTTCTTGTCTCTGTAACGGCGCCGCAACTGTCCGCAGGCTCCGTCGATATCTCTCCCCATTTCTTTTCGTATCGTGACATTGATTCCGGCGCACTCCAACGCATCTCGAAAGCGATGGATTGCCGCGAGGCTCGGTTCCTTCAAGGAACGCTCGACCACCGGATTCACCGGGATCAAATTCACATGACCTTTGCGGCGGCGCAGTAGGGCAATGAGTTTCTTTGCCTCTTCCGGCGTATCGTTCACGCCCGCCACCAGACTGTATTCGAAGCTGACTCTGCGCCCCGTCTTTTCAAAATAATAGGCACAGGCATCCAGCACATCGCTAAGCGCATAGCGATTGGCTATCGGCATGAGTTGCTGTCTGGTTGCATCGTCCGCAGCATGCAGGGAGAGGGCCAGGGTGACCTGAAGCTCCTCTTCCGCAAAGCGACATATCTCCGGCACCAGACCGCAGGTAGACACCGTGATGCTACGCTGCGAGATGTTGAGCCCGTCCTTATCGCTTAAGAGCCGGATAAAACGTACCACATTGTCGTAATTATCCATGGGCTCGCCGCTTCCCATCACGACAACATTGGAGATGCGCTCACCGAGTTCTTTTTCGATTTCATAGACCTGTGCGAGCATCTCTCCCGCCGTCAAATTGCGCGCAAGCCCATCCACCGTGGAAGCACAGAAGCGACAGCCCATACGGCAGCCGACCTGAGAGCTGATGCAGACCGAATTCCCGTAGGAATAGCGCATCAGAACACTCTCTATCATATTGCCGTCCGGGAGCGAAAACAGATACTTTTGCGTTCCGTCGGTTTTAGAGACCTGCACCACTTCTCTCTTGAGACCCGGGAGACTTGCACGCTCCGCAAGCTTTTCACGGAGGCTTTTGGGGAGATTGCTCATCTCTTCAAAGCCTGCCGCCTTCTTTTGATGAAGCCAAGAAAAAACTTGTTTTGCACGAAATCCCGGTTCCCCGAGCTCTACAAGATAGCTTTTCAGTTCGTCTTGACTGAGTGAACAGAGATCCGGGACATTTGACATCTTATTCCGCCTTTCGAAACACCGAGATAAAGAAGCCGTCAAGCGGCAACCGTGACGGTAAGAGTTTTACCGCGCCGCTTCGGCAGGCTTCCGCCGCTCCGATTTCCGGAAGCTCCGCAGAAAAATCAAGCGGCGTGAGCTCCGGAAAACGGTCGAGTAACCAGCGCACGTTATCTTCGTCTTCTTCCGCCGTCAAAGTACAGGTCGAGTAGAGCAGACGTCCGCCCGGGCGAAGATAGCGAAACGCGTTGCAAAGAAAGCGTCGCTGCAACTCCTGCAGAGCGGCGATATCCGCCTCTTTGAGTCTCAGCTTGATATCCGGCTTCCTGCCGAGCACGCCGAGTCCCGAACAGGGCAAATCCGCAATCACGAGATCGAATGCCGCCTCCCAGTCCTTCCGAAAGACCCCGGCATCCGACTGCACGGGTTTTACCGAGGACGCAAAGCCCGTGCGCCGAACATTTTCCGCGATGCGCTCCACCTTCTGCGCGGACAAATCCGCACTGATTACCGTTCCCTCGCCGCGCATGAGATCCGCTGCCGCAAGGGACTTGCCGCCCGGTGCCGCACAGAGATCCAGCACGCGCTCCCCGGGTTTCGGCGCTGCGGCCGCCACGGCGAGCGTGGAACTCAAATCCTGCGCAAAGAAAAAGCCCTCATCGATGCGCGAACGCAGGGACGCCGAGAGCCCCTCCCGCGCGACAAAGCTGTCCCGGGCGTAGGGGGACTGCGTAAGTCCTTCCGTCACGGCAGCAGGTTCTCCCGCCGCGATGAATTTGGTCCGGTTAAGACGCAGGGAGAACGGAGCGGGTTCCAGATAACTCGCGGCGAGTTTCTCTGCCTCTTCGGCTCCGAATTCACGGATGAAACGCGCAGCAAGCCAGTCCGGAAGCGCATAGCGGAGGACCGGATCCGGACTCGCTGCGATTTCCGCCAGCATGGCCTCTCGCTCACGGGAAAAGCGGCGCACCAGTGCATTGACAAATCCCTTCAAGCCGAAAAGACCGCGGCGCTCGGTGAGCTTCACGGCCTCGTTGACCACTGCATGCGCCGGAATGCGGCTCAAATACAGAATTTGATAAAGTGACAGACGCAAAATGCAGCGTATGACCGGCTTTAACTTGCGGAGCGGCGTCTTGGAGCGCTCCGCAATCAGGCGGTCCAGCCTGGGCAGGTATTCAAGACTGCCGTGCACAAGGCGCTCCGAAAGAGCGCGTTCCTCTTCGGCCATCCAGGCAAATTTGTCCCGCGCCGCCGCAAGCACCACATGGGAGAACTGTCCTTCTTCCGCAATGAGAAGCAGGCAGTCCAGCGCGACGCTTCGCGCATTCGGTCCCGTCATTTGCGCTTCCTTCCGCCGAATAAAATCCAAAGTCTCAGGAGCTGAATCACGGATGAAGCCGCCCCCGCAACATAGGTCAGCGCTGCCGCAATCAACACCGATCTCGCCTGGCTCTCTTCTCTCGGCGGCAGAATGTTCAGTTCTCTCAGCTGAATCAGCGCTCTCCGGCTCGCATTGAACTCGACCGGAAGTGTAATGAGCTGGAAAATAACCGCGAGACTGAAGGCCAAAAGCCCGAGATTGATGAGCTGAGGTCCGAGTATGTTTCTGCTCTCGCCGAGCATCACGCCGATGATAATCATGGGCATGGAGAGTTTGGAGCCGATGTTCGCAAGCGGCACCAAAGCATGGCGGAAGCGAAGCGGCGCATAGCTTAAGTTGTCCTGAATCGCATGGCCGCACTCGTGCGCCGCAACGCCGACCGCCGCAATGCTGGTGGAATTATAAATGACCTCCGAGAGATTCACGGTCTTTTTTGCGGGGTCGTAGTGGTCGGTCAACTGCCCTGCGACCGGATGTACCGTGACATCGTAAATGCCGTTTGAACGCAAAATTCGCTCGGCGACCTCGCGCCCGGTAAGACCCGTGCCGCTCTGCACCTTCGAATAGCGCGCAAACATCATCTTTAAATAGCCCTGCGCCCCGAGGGTCAAAGCAAGGCCAAGCAACACCAATAGATAAGTCCAGTCCAATCCGTAATACATGTACATGCTGCCCTCCTCTCAGTAACGATTTCAGTTTTCCGCTTCGCGGATTACGGTAAAGCGGTCTCCCGGCCGCACCGAAGTGCCCCGGAGCCAAGCCGCAGCCGCCATGGCCTTCTTGCCCTCAGGCTGTAACTCGGTGATGCGAAGCGCCCCGTCTCCGGTCTGAACCAGAAGGCCGCTTTCATCGGCTGCCAAGACCTCACCGGGTGCGTGTCCTACGCTGTCGCCGCCGTGCTCTGCCTTTCTGATTTTAATCATCTTTCCGTTCAGATAAGAAAAGGTGCCGGGCCAGGGGTCTAAGCCTCGAATCAAACGGAGAATGTATGCCGCATCCCGCGAAAAGTCGAGATTTCCCATCTCTTTTCGGAGCATCTTCGCATAGGCCGTGGTGGTCTCCCCCTGTTTTTCGGGGACAATACTGCCCGTCTCGAGGCCTTTGACGGTGTCGAGTATGGCTTCCGCGCCGAGTAGCTCCAATTTCGCAAAGAGGCTTCCTCCGGTCTCTTCGGGCGAAAGTTCCAAGGGATAGCGGCGCAGAATATCTCCGGTATCCAATCCCTCATCCATCTGCATGGTCGTGATGCCGCTGACTTGCTGCCCGTCGATGATGGCCCATTGTATCGGCGCCGCACCGCGATAGGCCGGTAAGAGCGATGCGTGGATGTTCACACAGCCGTAGCGCGGCAGTTCCAGAATCTCCTTGGGCAGGAGCTGCCCGAAGGCCGTGACGACAAAGAGCTCTGCCTCCTTCGCGCGGAGCAGGTCGATAAAGCCCGCATCCCGCGCGCGTTCCGGCTGTGCGACCGGAACACCGAGACGAAGCGCCTCTTCCTTGACCGGCGGAAACTGCATCGCATGCCCTCTGCCCCGCGGCTTGTCGGGCTGCGTCACAACCAGTGCGATCTCATGGCCCGCCTCACTCAGCGCGCGGAGCGGCGCAACCGCAAAATCCGGCGTTCCGAAATAGACGATTCTCATGCTTCGTCCTCATCCTCCTCTGCCTGCATCGCTTCCAACTCCTCGTTGGTATAGAGTTCCTCTGCCATTTCGGTGTAGAGATGTCCGTCCAGATGGTCGAGCTCATGGCAGAGTGCCCGCGCGAGCAGCTCCTCTCCCTCGACCGTCACAGGCTCCATATTTTCATTGAGTGCCTTCACCTTGACGTGATTCGGGCGGGTCACAATGCCGGTTTTTCCGGGAACGCTGAGACAGCCCTCATAGCCCGTCTGTTCGCCGTCACGCGCAATGATTTCGGGGTTAATGAGCACGTGGAGTTCTCCCTCCTCGCACTCAATCACCACGAGGCGCTTCAACACGCCGACCTGCGGCGCGGCGAGACCCACGCCGTTCGCATGACGCATGGTCTCAACCATATCCTCGATGAGTGCGCGAAGATTCGGTGTCATCTCCCGCACTTCCTTTGCTCTCTGATTCAAAATGGGGTCACCGATCTCGCGTATGTTTCGAAGTGCCACTCCTTCTCCTCTCCGTCAGACAAACTCGTAAAGCACAGAGATGCCGCCCGAGACCTGTTCCCGGAACGCCTCCTCTGCCGCTGCCTTAATCTGTACCAGTATATCATAGCCCGCATGCTTCATGTAAATCATCTTCCGAAAATAGTCCTGCACGCGGTACACAGCCGCATTGACGGGCCCGATGCACTGGGGCGCGGCACCGAGTTTCTTTGCCGCAGCCTGAAGACAGTCCGCATAGCACGCAGCCGCGCGTGTCAACGCTTCCTCTTCCTTGGAAGCAAGCTGTACCGTCATCATGTGGAGCACGGGCGGATAGCCGGCCGCGCGCCGAAAGCTAAGCTCCGCAGCCGCAAAGCGCTCGTAATCCTGCGCGGCGGCGCTCTGAATCGCGTAGTGCTCGGGGCGATAGGTCTGTATCACAACCTCGCCGCGCTTTTCCCCGCGGCCGGCGCGGCCGGCCGCCTGGGTTAAGAGCTGAAAGCAACGCTCCGCGCTCGTATAATGGCTGAGGTACAGTTCTGTATCCGCCGCCATGATACCGACCAGGGTCACATTCGGAAAGTCATGCCCCTTCACTATCATCTGGGTACCCACCAGAATATCCGCCTCCTTCGCCCGGAAGCGGTCCAAAATGCTCTGTCCGCCGTCTTTCCCGCGAACGGCATCCGCATCCATGCGGAGCACGCGCGCCGCGGGAAACATGCGCTTGGTCTGCTCTGCGAGCTGCTGGGTTCCCATGCCGAAGCCCGCAATATACGGCGAGCCGCAGCTCGGGCAGCGCTCCGGTTTCACCGTCTTATAGCCACAGTAGTGGCAGCGCAGACTGCCGTCCTCGTGATAGGTAAGGCTCACGTCACAGTGCGGGCAGCTGAGAGGCTCACCGCAGCTCCGACAGGAGAGAAAACGCGCATAGCCGCGCCGGTTCATAAAGAGCATGACCTGCTCCTGTCTCGAAAGGCAGCCCTCGATTTTTTCGCGCAGACTCTCGCTGAACACAGTCCTGTTCCCGCGCTTTAACTCTTCGCGGAGGTCCGCGACCGTAGCGCTCGCCGGAACGGCACCGGGAACCGCGCGTCGCGTGAGTCTTAAAAGCCGATATTCACCTGTCTCGGCCCGCCGCCAGCTCTCCACCGAAGGCGTCGCGGAGCCGAGTATCAGCTGTGCGCCTGCGAGCTCGGCTCGCTTCGCCGCCACTTCACGCGTGTCGTAACGCGGCACCGCATCGTTTCGATAGGCGCCGTCGTGCTCTTCGTCGATGATGATGAGCCCGAGATTCGGAAAAGGCGCAAACAGGGCCGAACGGGGGCCTACCATGACGCTTGCCTCCCCGCGCGCCGCGCGGAGAAACTGGCGGTAGCGCTCGCCCTTGGCAAGCTTCGAGTGGATGATGGCGACTTCCCCGCCGAAACGCTCTTCCAGATAGCGAACGGTTTGAAAGGTCAGGTTGATCTCCGGCAGCAATAAAATTGCCTGCTTCCCCTGACGGCGCTGCTCTTCGATTAAGCGCATGTATACTTCCGTTTTTCCGCTGCCGGTCACGCCGAAGAGCAGGTAGCTGCCCCCCGGCTTCTCTGCCTCCGCTTGCCCAAGTTCCGAAAGAAGCGCACTCTGTTCCGCCGTCAGTTCACGCGCCGCCGCTTCCGAGCGCGCCGTGTGCTCGGCGCTCTCCGTATCTTTCCGCCTGCGCGCCCGCACGGCCTCCTTGACCGGCAGGACAGTTTTCAAAGCCTGATTTAACATACAGCCGTAGTGCTCGTGCATCCACACCGCAAGTGACAGCAGCCCCTCTTCCACGCCGAGTTTCTTCTCGGCGATCCCCAGAATTTCGCGGAGTTGAAACCCGCTCGGCGCTTCTTTCCGAAGAGAGAGGACATAGCCGAGTTTTGCTTCCTTCGCATTGCCGAAGGGCACTTGCACCGCAGTCCCCGGTGTGAGTTTTCCGCGCAACTCTTCGGGGATGATATACGTGAACGGGCGGTCCACGCTCTCATGGCTGATGTTCAGAATGACATCCGCATAGCGCTCGGTCAATGCTCTCCTCGCTCTCCCTGCCCCGAAAAATAATCCGCGAGTTCCGAGAACTTCATGCTGTTCGAGGCCTTGAATAAAAGAGCATCCCCCGGCTTCACGGTCTCTTTCAGTGCCGCGAAGAGTTCTTCTCGCTTTGTAAAGCACTTGAGTTCGGGGCGGTAAGCCGCTTTACAATTCTCGCGAAGCGCTGCCGCTAACGCACCCGCGAGTTCGCCGAGCGTAAACACGCAGTCCGCGCCTTCCGCCGCCGCAAGCTCCGCGCCGATTTCCCGGTGCAGTTCTATCTCCGCCGCGCCGAGTTCCTTCATATCGCCGAGTACCGCAATGCGACGGCGGTCTTTCATTTCACGCAGGATGGAGAGCGCGGCCCGCATGGAGTCCGGGCTCGCGTTATAACTGTCGTCAATCACAAGCACGCCGTCCCGCACAAAAATCTGCTGGCGATGCCGGTAGCCCTTGAAGTTCGCAAGTTCCGAAGCCGCCCCCTCAAGCGGAACACCGTAAGCTTCCGCGACCCCGAGCGCAGCGAGGGCATTCCATACCTGGTGCTCGCCCGGCACACCGAGTTTCACCTCGACTCGCTGACCGCGTATGTCTGCCGTAAATGCGGCGCAGCCGTTGACCAGGCGCACATGCTCGGCGCGGCAGTCCGCCGTCTCCGCTTTTCCGTAGGTTCGGGAAATCATATCCCCTCGAAGCACGCCGGCAAGCAGCAGCGCATCGTCCGCATTCCGGAATAAAACCGCATCTTTTTGCATGCCGTCCTGTATTTTTAATTTCTCGTCGCGTATATTCTCTCGACTTCCGAGTTCCATGAGATGGGCGGTTCCGATGTTTGTGACGACGGCTGCCGAGGGGCGCACCAGTTCACTGATAATGTGCATCTCGCCCGGGCGGCTGATGCCCATTTCGATCACGCCGATTTCCTCGTCTTCGATGTCGAGCAGGGTGAGCGGCACGCCGATCTGCGAGTTGTGATTCGCCTTGGTTTTAAATACCCGATACTTTGCCGAGAGCGCGGCCGCGATCATCTCGCGCGTGGTGGTCTTGCCCACGCTGCCGGTCACGCCGATCAGCGGAAGCGAAAGACGGCTTCTGTGCCAAGCCGAGAGCGCCTGTAAGGCAATCAGCGTATCGGAAACCCGAATGACCGCGGTCCCCGCCGCCGCTGCAGCTTCATGCTGCGCCTCCGTCAAATCCCTCGCGGTGAATACCGCCTTGGCTCCGTCCGCTATCACCTGTTCCAAAAAGCGGTGCGCATCCACCTTCTCACCGACGAGCGGCACAAATAGGGTTTCTTCCCTTACATCCCGCGAATCAATGCTGATGTATGAAACCCTTACGTCCTCGCTGCCCGACAGCAGCTCACCGCCGGTCGCCTCTCTGATTTCTCCTATGCTCAGCACGCGCATCTCATTCTCCCATCTCGCGGAGCGCTTCCTCTACGACTTCCCGATCCAGGAAGTGCGTGCGCACACCGCAAATCTCTTGATAGTCCTCGTGCCCCTTGCCGATAATCGCAATCATATCGCCGGGTTCCGCCTTCTGCACCGCATGGAAGATGGCCTCTCTCCGGTCCGGAATCTCGATGAAAGCGCCTCCGGTCTTTACAATGCTCTCGCGAATATCGGCAATGATGTCCTCGACCTTCTCATAGCGGGAATTATCCGCCGTTATGATCGAAAGATCCGCCTTCTTGCCGCCGATTTCTCCCATCGAAGTTCTGCGGTCCTTTGCGCGGTTGCCGCCGCAGCCAAAGACCACAACCAGACGCTTCGGGTGATACTCCCTGAGCGCATCGAGCAGTGCCTCCATGCTGACCGCATTGTGTGCGTAATCGACAAGGACGGTGAACGGATGCAGCTTTACAATCTCCATGCGTCCGTTCACACGGATGTTGCGGAGCCCGGCGGCCAGCACCTCGTCCGAGACACCGATTAAGTTTGCAACCGTAAGCGCCGCAAGCGCATTCTCCGCATTGAACTGTCCCGGCATACCGACTCTGACTTCCGGGACGGTCTTCTCCGGCGTCACAAAGTCAAAACACATCCCCACAAAGTCGGGATCCGCCGTGTGCGCAAGGTTTCGAAGCGTAAATTCCGCCGCCTGCTTCTCGCCGAAGCGGTACAAACGCTCGCACTTTGCCGCCTTTTCAATATAGACGGCGTGAACATCGTCCGCATTGATGATTCCGGTCTTGCACTGTGAAAAGAGCTGAGACTTCCAGTACAGATATTCCTCAAAGCTCTTGTGCTCATTCGGGCCGATGTGGTCCGGCGCGATGTTCGTAAAGACACCGTAGTCAAAGAGGATGCCGCCGGTGCGATGCAACATGAGTCCCTGGCTCGAGACCTCCATGACCACCGCCTTACAGCCGGCATCCGCCATTTTCCGGAAATTCTCCTGAATCTCATAGGACTCCGGGGTCGTGTTCTTGGTCGCAATGTGGGTGTCGCCGATTGTGATACCGTTGGTTCCGATGAGTCCGGTCTTGATGCCGCCCGCCTCGAGTAGCGCGCGCATCATATGGGTTGTCGTCGTCTTTCCCTTGGTACCGGTCACACCGACGGTAATCAGCTCCCGCGCGGGAAAGCCGAAGTAGGCCGCCGAGAGAGCCGCGAGGGCCGCGCGGGCATCGTCTGCGCGATACACGGCGATTCCTGCCGGTAGCGCTGCAACGTCGCGGTCTATGACCACTGCGGCTACTCCCATACCCGGGAGTTCCGCGAGTAAATCGTGGGAGTCGAAATTGGCTCCTTTCATGCATACAAAGAGGCAGCCTTTGCTGATTTTTCGGGAATCATAAACCAGAGCTTCCGTTTCCGTGCCGAGCTCCCCCTGCAATAAACGGCCTTTCAGCCCTTCCGCCGCCAGTTCCAATAATTTCATATCGTTTTCCCTCTCACTGCTCCATCGCTTCGAATTCTTCAATGCTCATCAGCAATTCACGGGGCTTGGTACCCTGCTCCTCGCCGACCACCCCCGCCGCCGCAAGCTGATCCATGATGCGCGCCGCGCGGTTAAAACCGATTTTAAACATACGCTGTAAGTTGCCGATCGATGCCTTATTCTTCTCGATGACAAAACGTCCCGCTTGGAAAAAGAGCGGATCTCTTCCGCTGTCCACGGTCTGTGTCTCCTTGGTCTCTCCGGAGCGCAAAATCTTATCCTCGACTTCTTCCGAGTATGCAAGCGGAAGGTCCTCCTGACGGATATACTCCACCGCCTTCTGCACTTCCTGATCCGAGACAAAGGCTCCCTGCACGCGCACCGGCTTCGGAATTCCCTGCGGGAAGAAGAGCATATCTCCTTTTCCGAGCAGTTTTTCCGCACCGACACCGTCCAAAATGGTCCGCGAGTCAATGCCCGAGGAGACCGCAAACGCGATGCGAGACGGGATGTTCGCCTTGATGAGGCCGGTAATGACATTGACACTCGGGCGCTGGGTTGCGATAACGAGATGCATACCGGCTGCACGCGCAAGCTGTGCGATGCGGCAAATAGCCTCCTCCACCTCGTTTTTCGAGACCATCATGAGATCGGCCAGCTCATCGATGATGATGACAAGCTGCGGCAAGGGCTTCGGCAAATCCTCGGGCGGCACGCTGCCGCTTGCGGCGGCCGCTCGTATTCTCTCATTGTAGCCGCGAAGATCCCTGACACCGGTCTCCGCAAACTTGCGATAGCGATCCGTCATCTCCGCGACCGCCCAGTTGAGCGCTCCGGCAGCCTTCTTCGGGTCCGTGACGACCGGAATCAGAAGATGCGGGATGCCGTTGTAGACCGAGAGCTCAACGACCTTCGGGTCTATCATGATGAGCTGCACTTCCTCCGGCCGATAGCGGTAGAGTATGCTCATAATCAGCGTGTTGATACAGACCGACTTACCGGAACCCGTCGCACCCGCAATCAGAAGATGCGGCATCTTTGCGATGTCGGTGACCACGGTCTGTCCCGCAATGTCCTTTCCGACCGCAAAATTCAGTTTTCCGTTTGCCTTCTTAAAGCGCTCGCTCTCCAATAAATCTCTTAAATAAACCGTATTGTTCTCTCGATTCGGAACCTCGATGCCGACCGCCGACTTGCCGGGGATGGGTGCCTCGATTCGTATATCCGCAGCCGCCAGGCTCAGTTTGATATCGTCGGCGAGCGCCACGATTCTGCCCACCTTGACGCCCTGTGCGGGCAAAAGTTCGTAGCGCGTCACGGCCGGGCCGCAGCTGAAATTTGTGACCTTTACGTCCACGCCGAAATTGTGCAGCGTCTCTTCGAGTTTTAACGCCGTGCTGCGGTACTCAAAGTCGCCTTCCTGCCGCTTTTCCTTGCCCTTTTCGAGCAGCTCGAGCGGCGGCGTCTTGTACTGCTTCGGTGTGTGTCCGCGCTTTGCCGCCGCAGGCTTCATTGCCTGCGGCTTCGGCTCTCGCCTCTCATGCTGCGGTATCACCGTTTCTTCGCGGCGGAAGCTAAGCGCGGGCCTTGCATCCGCTTCCGCAATCTCGATGGAGTGCGGCACTTCTTCCTCCGTGTTCCACTCCGCGCTCTCGCTCTTCTCGATTTGTGCGAGCTTTTCTTCCCACTGTTCCGGTTCTTCCTGCGAAAGCTCCGTATCCGCTTCCGTTTCCTCGTAATACACAAAGGTATTTTCGTTTACCGGCTCCGCATCCGCGTACGTTTCCGCAGAGTCCCTAGGCGACTCTGCCGGCGGCTCTGTGACCGTTGCGACCGGAGCCGTAGGCACCGTATCGTCGCGCTTTAATATTTCGTCCGCCCGTCGAAGGGCTGCAAGCAGCATCGGGTCTCCGTCCGCATAGTGATCCGGATCCGGAACCTCTACCGGCTCCTCTTCCTCCTCTGCTTCCGGCTCCGAAAAGCGAAGAACGGGCGGCAGCTCTTCCGGTGCGGACTCACGCCGCGCATGAGAGCGTGACTCCCAGTCGCTCAGAAGTTCTGTTCTGATTACCTCGCGCGGCAAATCTTCCTGCGTCTCTTCTTCGTTTGCTTCCGCAAGTACCTCTCTGCGGGTTGCGTGAAAGGCAGACAACACGTTTTCCCAGGCGCTCTCCCGAACGGGTTTCTCCTGCTCGGGCTCCTCGAATCGATATTCTTCTGTCTCTTCGCGTTTGCCGCGCTCCGACTCCAGTTGCGCCAGATGTTCTTCGATTTCCGCGGAGAGAAGCTCTCTATGCCGGGCGCGTTCTTCTCTCCTTGCTTCCCGCCGCTTGTCAAAGTCTTCCTTGGCGCGCGCATAAACCTTACCGCTCTCGCGCTGCATCATGGAGACAAAGGATTTTTCGGTGATATAAGAGAGGCAGAGTATCAAACCCACCAGTAAAATGAGCCCCGCCCCAATCGGTCCCAGTAAACCGGCGAGAACCTCCGAAAGGAGTCCGCCGAGCGCACCGCCGCCGCGCTTCGCCGCATAGAGATACGCAAAGTTTCCGCCCTCTTCTCCCTGCGCGAGGTGCACCAAGGCAATCACCAAAAGATACGTGAGCGGAAGCGCCACAGTTTTCCCGAGCGCACGTGACTTATCTTCCGTGAGGGCCCGATAGATTACAATTCCGCAGAGTAAAAACGGAAATAACAATCCGAGCCCGCCGAAAAGCCCCAGCTGTACGTCCCGGAGCACGGTGCCGAGTGCGCCGCAAAGCCCGAAATTGCTGAGCAATAAGAGAACCGCAAAGAGAGCCAAGAAGAGCGGTATCACTTCTCCGCGCAGAAATAAGAGTTGCTCCGCTTCTCGCTTTCTCTGAACCGCGGCACCGCTCTTCTTTCTGCTCCGCGGCACTGTCGCCGTTGTTTTTCGCCGCCTTCCGCTGCTTTTTTTCTGCGCCAAAACCACCCCTCCTCTCTATGAACTTTCGTTCGCTTTTCCGGAATCCTGAACTTACAGTATAGCACAAACAGGGGAATCTGTCACAGAGCGGCTCTCGCCTCCCGTGACAAATTCCCCTGTCTTATGCATTTTCGTATCTCGCGTTCAAAGCTTCAGCTTCGGCTGTCCCGCCGTCTGGATACGAATCAGTGCCCGATACAATTTTGCACGCGCCTGAATTCTCTCCTCGTCCGAGAGTTTCGCCTTGAGCCGCTCCTCGGCTCTCTGCTTTGCCTCCTCCGCACGGAGCAAATCGATTTCATCGCTCCACTCAAAGGTGGTCGGTAAAAGTCGGCACATACCGTCCATCACCGAGAGCATGCCGCCGACGCAAGCCGCCTCCCGCTCTTTTCCGTCGGGAAAGCGCAGCTTAGCCGTGCCCATGCCGACCGCAGTGCAGTAATTTGTATGACGCGCGAGGATTGCGAGATCGCCCGTGATGGTGCGGAGCGTTAAACGCTCCACCTCACCCTCATATTTCAGCCCGTCCAGCGTGACAATTTCCAAGTGGAAGTTCGCCATGCGCTCTCCTCCTTACTGCGCGTTCTTTAACGCCTTTGCCTTCTCAAACGCCTCGTCGATGCCGCCGACCAGAAGGAAGGCGCTCTCCGGAAGCTCGTCGCACTCGCCGTTTAAAATCATGCGGAAACCGCGGAGCGTCTCCTTGAGGGAGACATACTTACCCTTGAGGCCCGTAAACTGCTCTGCGACAGAGAAACTCTGCGAGAGGAAGTTCTGGATTTTACGCGCGCGGAATACCGCGACCTTGTCCTCTTCCGAGAGCTCGTCCATACCCATGATGGCAATGATATCCTGCAACTCCTTATAGCGCTGCAGAACCTGCTGCACACCCTTTGCAATGTCATAGTGCTCCTGGCCCACAACTTCCGGCGTCAGGATGCGGCTCGTCGAATCCAGGGGATCCACAGCCGGGTAAATACCCTTACTTGCAATGTCGCGCGAAAGGACCGTCGTCGCGTCCAAGTGCGTGAAGGTGGTCGCAGGTGCCGGGTCCGTCAAGTCATCGGCCGGGACGTAAACTGCCTGCACCGACGTGATGGAACCCTTCTTGGTGGAGGTGATGCGCTCTTGAAGAGCACCCATGTCCGTCGCCAAGGTCGGCTGATAACCGACGGCGGAGGGCATGCGTCCCAGCAGTGCCGAAACCTCGGAACCTGCCTGGGTAAAGCGGAAAATGTTGTCGATGAAGAGAAGCACGTCCTGGTTTCTCTCATCGCGGAAGTACTCCGCCATGGTGAGTCCCGAAAGACCCACGCGCATTCTTGCGCCCGGCGGCTCATTCATCTGTCCGTAGACCAGCGCCGTTTTATCGAGGACGCCGCTCTCCTTCATCTCGCCGTAGAGGTCGTTACCCTCTCTCGTGCGCTCGCCGACACCGGTGAACACCGAGATGCCGCCGTGTGCCGTCGCGACATTATGGATTAACTCCATAATGAGGACGGTTTTACCGACTCCCGCACCGCCGAAGAGACCGATCTTACCGCCCTTTGCGTAGGGGCAGATCAGGTCGACAACCTTGATACCGGTCTCCAGAATCTCGGTCGCCGGGGTCTGCTCTTCAAACGAGGGGGCCGCGCGGTGGATGCTGCGGCGTTCCGCCGTATCCACCGCCGGGCCGTCATCGACCGTCTCACCGAGCAGGTTGAACACGCGGCCGAGGCACGCATCTCCGACCGGCACCGTAATCGGTCCGTTCAAATCGCGCGCGGCCGCGCCGCGCACCAAGCCGTCGGTCGAGCTCATCGCAATGCAGCGAACTGTATCGTCTCCGATCTGCTGCGCTACCTCCGCAATGAGTTTGCCCTCGGGCATATCTACTTCAATCGCATGGAGGAGCGCCGGAAGTTCTCCCTCCGCAAAGCGGACGTCGAGCACAGCGCCCATCACCTGAACGACTTTACCTACATGTTGCTCACTCATCAAAGCTTCTCCTTCATAAGCGCTTAACCGTTGCTCCCCTCCGCACCGCCGACAATCTCCGTGATTTCCTGCGTGATGCTTGCCTGACGCGCGCGGTTATAGTAGAGGCTCAGTTTGTCAATCATCTCAGCCGCATTGTCCGTCGCCGCCTCCATGGCCGTGCGGCGCGCTGCGTACTCACTCGCGAGCGAACTCGACACGGCACTGTAGAGGAGACCCGCAAGGTACTCCGGCACAATCGCGTCGTAGACTTCCTCCGCACTCGGCTCGTAGAGGATCAAATTCTGAGCCTGCTTTTTCTCTTCTCCCTCTTTGCCGCGAATCTCGCAGACCTCACTCTTGAAGTCCGCAATCGGCAACATGGTGGAAGAGCCGGGCTCCTGCTTCATCAACGAGACAAAGCTTGTGTAGAAGAGCGAAACATGTCCGAACTCTCCCTCACGAAATTTTCTGCAGAGCATTCTTGCAAGTGCGAAGCAGTCCGAAATGCGTACCGATGCAACCGGTATGTTCTCTGTCTCTACCCGTTCCAGCTTTTTCTGCGAGACGTAGTCCTGGGCCTTTTTTCCGAGCGGGAGCACGGAAAAATTCTTCCCCTTGCTCTCCGCTTCAAACGCGCGGAACAAATTCGCATTGTATCCGCCCGCCATGCCGCGGTCACCCGCAATCAGAATATAGCAGTGGCGCTCACTCTTATTTTCGCGCGCGTAGACACTGGTATAGTCCGTGTTCTCGGCGGCAATGTTGATGAGCGTCTGTCTGAGACTCGAGAAGTAAGGTGCGCTTGCCTCCGCCTTCTCCTTGGCTCTCCGCAGTTTCGAAGATGCGACCAATTCCATCGCCTTCGTAATCTGCATGGTGTTCTGGATACTCTTAATCCGGAGTTTGACGGACTTCATATTTGCTGCAGCCATCGTCTCCTCCTATTAAGCCTGTGCCGTACTCGTCTGTCTTCTCTGCAAAAATTCCTCGGTGCAACGCTGAAGCGCTGCTTTCAGACGCGCTTCAGCGTCTTCGCTGTAAGCGCCTGTCTTGCGTATCTCTTCCATGACGGAGACAGCATCCGGATCTCTGTCGAGGAAGCGATAGAGATCCTCCTCGAATTCCCGAATGTCTTCGACCGGAATCGGAAGCAAAATGTTATTGACGACCGCATAGAGAATCGCAACCTGCTTCTCAACGGAAACCGGTGCCGACTTGCCCTGCTTTAAGACTTCCACAATGCGCTCGCCCTGCGCGAGACGCGCCTTGGTATCCGCATCGAGATCGGAACCGAACTGCGCGAAACTCTGCAACTCGCGGTACTGCGAGTAGATGAGCTTCAGGGTGCCCGCGACCTTCTTCATCGCCTTGACCTGCGCGTTTCCGCCGACACGCGACACCGAAATACCCGGGTTGACAGCCGGCATAACGCCGCTGTGGAAGAGCTCGGTCTCAAGGAAAATCTGACCGTCGGTAATCGAAATGACGTTGGTCGGAATGTAGGCAGAGACATCGCCCGCCTGGGTCTCGATAATCGGCAGCGCCGTCATCGAACCCGCTCCCTTCTCTGCGGAGAGCTTTGCCGCACGCTCCAGGAGTCTCGAGTGCAGGTAGAAGACATCGCCCGGGTACGCCTCACGGCCTGGCGGACGCCGAATCAGAAGCGAAATCGCGCGGTATGCCACCGCGTGCTTCGAAAGATCGTCATAGACAATCAGCACGTGCTGACCGCGGTTCATGAAGAACTCACCCATCGCACAGCCCGCATAGGGTGCGAGATACTGCAGCGGGCTCGGCTCCGAAGCCGTTGCCGCAACCACAATCGTGTAGTCCATCGCACCGGCTTCCTTAAGCGTATTCACAAGTCCCGTGACCGTGGAGCGCTTCTGGCCGATTGCAACATAGATACAAATGACATCCTTGCCCTTTTGGTTCAGGATGGTGTCGAGCGCGATCGTCGTCTTACCCGTCTGACGGTCGCCGATGATCAGCTCACGCTGTCCTCTTCCGATCGGAATCATCGAGTCGATTGCCTTGATACCCGTCTGCATGGGTTCCTTGACCGGCTGGCGATCGATGATGCCCGGTGCCGGGCTCTCGACCGCGCGATACTCCTGACTTGCGATCGGGCCCGCTCCGTCAATCGGCTGACCGATTGCGTTCACGACGCGGCCAAGCAAAGCCTCGCCGACCGGAACCGAGACCACGCGCCCCGTGCGCTTAACGGTCTGTCCCTCCTGAATACCGACGTCCGAGCCGAACAAAACCGCCGAGACGCTGTTTTCCTCCAGATTCTGTGCCATACCGAAGCTGCCATCCTGAAACTCAAGAAGCTCGCCGGACATGCAATTTGTAAGGCCGGAAACTCTCGAAATACCGTCTCCGACCGTGAGCACCGTCCCGGTTTCGTTCTGAATGATGGCGTTCTCGTAGTATTTGATCTGGCTTCGAATGACCTCAGAGATCTTTTCTGACTTTAATTCCATTCTATGCCCACCTTTTTACAGTACTATCTCTTCCACTTTTTTGCGAATGGCGAGAAGTCGACCCGCAACACTGCCGTCCAAGGTCTTGCCGTCCATCTCGACCACCATGCCGCCGAGCAGACTTGCATCAATCCGCTCTTTGAGTACCACTTGCTTTCCGCTCTGCTTTTCCAGCGCTTCCTTCAGTTTGCCGCGCTCCGCCTCTTCGAGCGGTACCGCCGTACGGACCAGCGCCTCGGCAATGTTATGCGCTTTGTTAAAGCGCTGTTCGTAGGCGCGGCACATGCCGGCATACTGAAACAGCAGCCCTCTCTCGGTAATGAGCTTTAAGAAATTCAGGAGATAAGGCTTAAGCTCGGCCCGAAACGCCTGGTCCAAAAGTTCCAAGCGCTTCTCCTTCGGAATACTCGGCTCGGAGAGCAGCGCGGCATACTGCGGATTTTCCCGCAATAAATGCTGTACGCCCTGCATCTCTTCGAGCAAGTCTCTCTCCTGCTTCTCCTCCGCGGCGAGATCGTAGAGACTGCCGCCGTAGAGCTCAGCCACGCGCATCATGACGCATCCTCAACCTTCTGCAGGAAGTCGTCAATCAGTGCGCGGTAATCCGACTCGTGAATTTCACGCTCGACCACACGGCCCGCAATGTCCATTGCGAGTCCGCCGATTTCATCCTTCGCCTCGTTCAGCGCGCGCTTTCTCTCCTGGCGGATATCATTCTCCGCTTTCGCCTTCAGCGACTGCGCCTCTGTTCTCGCGTTTGCAAGCAGCTCATCCGCCTGCTGGGATGCATCCTGTTTTGCGCGTTCCAAAATGCTTGCCGCCTCTTCGCGTGCGCGCGCCATATTCTCCGTATACTCTGCCTTGACAGCCTCTGCCTCCGCCTTTTCCTGTTCTGCGGCCCGGATGTTTTGATCCGCGCGCTTCTGGCGCTCCTCAAGGATGCGCTTCACCGGCTGAAACAAAAACTTCTTCATCAGAAATATCTGAATGAAGAGATTCAGGATGGTCAGAACAAAGGTCGAAGGCACGATGGTTACCAGTGCCTGTGTATCCATCTTAACCCTCCCGACTTACTTCAGGAAATTCATGAACATGCCCGGTGCCACGAAGATAAGAAGCAGGCCGGTAACGAAACCGTAAATACCCGTGGTCTCCGCAATTGCGCAACCGAGGAGCATGGTGCTCGTCACATCGCCCTTGCACTCCGGCTGACGGCCGATTGCCTCCAGCGCCTTTGCAACCGCATTACCCTCACCGATACCGGGGCCGACACCGGCAATCAGCGCGCAACCCGCACCGATTCCGCAACCCATGAGCGCGATACCTCTTGCAAGAAACTGAAAATCTGTCATGACTCTATCCTCCTAAATGTTGGTGATTGCAAAGCCGCCTTAACCTTCGGACGCATTCGCAATGTACATAATGGTGAGCATTGTAAAAATGAAAGCCTGCATGATGCCGGAAAACCAGTCGAAATAAAACGACATAATTGCCGGAAGTCCGACCGCGAGAATCGGAATGCCGGAGAGGAAATCTCCGACCGCACCCGGAATCAGTCCGAACAGCGCTGCCGAAGCGACACCGAGCGCCGCGTAAATCAGACCGTTGATGACCACGCCCGAGAGCACGTTGCCGAAGTGACGGCAAGCCATACTGATCGGTGTCGCAATCTCCGAGAGAATGTTAAACGGTGTCATTACCGGAATCGGCGTTGTAAAGCCCTTCAGATAACCGAGCAGTCCACCCGCCTTAATCTTGTTTGCCGTAATCATCGTGAATACGGTCAAAGCCCAAGCAGCCTCAACCGAAAGATCGGCCGTCGGGCTTCTGAGCCCCACCAGGCTGATCAGGTTTGACACCACGCTCGTCGCAAACAGCGCACCGACGAACGGAATCAGGTAGTCGAACTTGGTGCCGCCTGTGTTGTTCCGCACCAAGTTCTCCGCACTCTCCACAATCAGTTCCGCGAGGGCCTGTCTCTTCCCGATGTGCTCCACCTTCAAACCGCGGGTCAGGAAAATACAAAGTCCCGTGATAATCAGCATGACCAACCAGGAAATGACCACCGTCTCCGAAACAACAATGTCTCCGAGTATCGGCAAATGGGTCGGAATGCGAAAGAAAATCTTTGCGCCGGAAATATCAAAGTTCATACCTTAGATCTCACCCCCTTGCTTTGCTTCTGTTTCCTCTTTTTTCGGAAAAAAACCTTGCAAGCGCACGAAAAGGCCCGGAAAGAACAGGGGCAGTATACCCGCAATCGGGTGAACGAAGGGCACGGCAACCGCGACAATCATCCACACAATCTGCATGGTATTGCGATTCACATAGGATTTCTGCATGAAACGCTTCGCCTCTTTGGGATCCTCCAAGCCCGCAACATGCTGCACCGTAAGTCCCATCAAAAAGAAGTTCAGAACACTCACTGCTGCGCCGAGCAGCGCAGAGACAACCGTGCCGAGAGAAAAACCGAACTTCCCCGGAAACACAAGATGCAGGGCAAACAAGATTCCCAGCATAAGCGCCGTCATAATCGCCACGCCGAGTGCCACTTTTTCGGTCTCGCGCCGAACAGCCTTCTGTATCTTCATAGCCCTCCTCTTCTGTTTTCAGCGGTGTTCATTGCTCGCAACCCGCGTCTCTTTTTCCTCTTCTTCCCGCTTTGTCCGCTCCGTAACCTGCCGATAGAGCTTCCATGCCGTTGTAAAGGATGCACCGAGGCCGAAAAAGAAACCCGGAATGTATACCCATTCACCGACATGCCCGGCCGAAACCAGACGATGGCACAAAAAAAGGCATAAAAGAAGCGGCGCCGCGAGAGAAAGACCGAACTGACTTAAGAGCAAAAGGTTTTGCATAATCTCAGAACGATGCTTCATTTTCTTGCCTCTCTCTACAACACCGGAACACTGGAATACCAATTTATTTTTATCACTCGCGAGGAACTTTGTCAAGGTAATACTGCCCAAGCTCTCCCGACCATAAACTTCTCTTTTTTGTAAGTCTGTCACAAAAGATAGCTTATATGGCGCTTATCTTCCGAAAGCGCTGGACATTTCCTCCGCCATGCGCAAAGATTGCATGAGTACAACCGTTTCGGAGGATTTTGATGAAGAGCGTCAAAGAAATTTCGCGCGATATTGCATTTTATTCGAAAGGACATATGCGCGAGTTGGATCGTTTGCTCCGCGTCTGGGGCTTTGCGCGGGAAATTGCGGACGGCGAACCGTTGAGCCGCCGGGAGCGCTATGCGCTTGAAGTCGCGGCTTTAACCCATAATATCGCCTACCCGCTGTGCCGCGAAACATACGGCAGCGAGGACCCCGCGCTTCAGGCACGGGAGGGAGCTGCTTTGGTGCGTGATTTCCTGCGGGATGCCGACATGCCCGCGGAACAACTGGAGCGCATTGTCTATCTGGTTTCCCGGCACCACAGCGAGGAGCCCGCGGAAGATCCGGACCTGCAAATTCTGCTGGAAGCCGTTTACATTGCGTCCGTTCGCGAAAAACACATACCGCGCGCCGAGGTCAAAACGGCGATGAAAACGTTGTTTCGAACAAAAAGCGGAATTGCGGAAGCAAAATTGATACTGGGACTCTGAGCCTCCGCGATTTGTCGCCACCCGCATAGCGGGTGGTTTTTTAAGACAGCCTGTTTCACAGAAGATAAGAACCCCGCAGCGCTTGATTTTACCAGCGTTGCGGGGTTCTTTACCAACTCTTTTTGTCCTATCGCTCTGTAACTCACTCAGTCCCCGAGGACATTGCGAATGGCGCGCGGGGTTCTGTAGTTCCAACTCGAAATCTTAATACCGGAACGGCGGCTCGCCGCATTGACAATCTGACCGTTGCCGATGTATATGCCGACATGGTTAATCGTTCCGCGCGAGTTCGAGTAAAAGACCAAATCGCCCGGTCGCATCTCGCTCTCCGAGACCTTCTTGCCCATCTGTGCCTGCGCGCCCGAGTAGTGGGGAAGGGAGACGCCGTAGCGCTCCATAATCTTCATGGTAAAGCCGGAACAGTCGGCACCGTGCTCCAAGCTCGTTCCGCCCCAGACGTAGGGATTGCCGAGGAACTGCAGCGAATAGTTGACCAGCTGCTGACGGCGCGACAGGGAAGCCTGTTCCGCCTCTTCCTGCGGGCTGAAATGAATCGCCTCATTCAATGCATAGCGGACTTCGACGTACTCGCTCTTCACGAAGACATCATCGCCCTCCTCGAGTTCCAGTTTGACCCAGCCGTCCAGCTGCTCCACAACGGGATAGCGCTCACTGTTGTTGATCTGGGTCCAAATCGCGCTGTCCTCCTTCGGCTCGGCGCGCGCATTCAAAACATCGGTGTGCACAATGGCCATCAAAGAGGCGTTCTGCATGGCCTCCTCCTTGGCCTGTTCCCCGGTCGCAATATACTCCGCCTTCACATAACCTGTGATACCGCCCGACTTGATTTTCAGCCAGCCGTTCGCAGTCTCCAGGACATCGCAACCCGCCTTGGAAGTCAGTTTGCCTATGATCTTACCGTCCTCTTTCGGCTCCTCGCGTATGTTCAGATACCCAGTAACCTCGGAGACGCCGAGATTGTCGTACATATTGAGCACCATGGCGCGAAGATCCTGTTTCCGCGCCTCGTTCAGACAATCCTGAATCTCCACGTAATCCTCGCTGATATAGCCTGAGCGCGTCTGCACAAAGCCGTCCTGCTCGCCGAGCACCTCGTAGCGCTCATTCTGCAGGGCAGTGCCCACGCTGTCCGCATCCTTGCTCGGTGCGGAGCGTATGTTCAGTTTATCGGCCTTCACAATCGCGCGACGTTTTACATTCTGCAGCGCGAGTGCCTTGGCCTCGTCTCCGGTCTTCACATAGTCACTGTGCACATAGCCCTCAAAACCGCCCGAAGAGATGTGATACCAACCGTCTTCGGTCTTATCGAGTATCTCGCAGGCGGAGCCGCCGAAGAGCTTCCCGTTCACATCGCTCTTCTGTGATCCCTCCTTGTGCATGTTGAGATACCCCTCGACATTGACAATGCCCAGGTTATGATAGCTGTCCACCACCGTGCGCGCGTTTGCCTCGAGTTCCGCCGCGCGGGATTCTTCCGGCGACAGCGTAGCCTCAATGGTCTGCACCGCCTCCGCGTTGCTCGGCGTATTTATCGCGCCGCGCCGCGCCGCTTTGCCGCCTCGCCCCTGCACAAAGGCAGCGGTTCCGCACACCAAAAGAACTGCGCCGAGTCCCGCCGCAGTCTTCTGTAAAGTGGTGAAGGCGCGCCGTCTTTTCCGCCGTTGCGGCGAAAGGCCGGCACCCAGATTTTTTCTCGGATTGTTGTTCATAGCGCTTCCCTCCAGACGAAAGCGCCTCTATTATAACCCGAGACCCCTGCCCTGTCTGTAAAAAAACTGTGAACCATATTTAGGCATCCAAAAGCCCCCGGAAACGAAGGTAGGTCTTCACCAGTTCCGCCGTCTGGGGGATGGTGAGCTTCGTCGTGTTAAGCGGCAAGTCGTAGAGCATGGGGTCGCCCCAGTTGTTGCCGGTATAGTAGCGGCAGTAATCCCGACGCTGCCGGTTGATTTTCTGGATGCGACTCATGGCTTCCTCGGCATCCACAGCATCCACTTCCATGACGCGTCTCACTTTGCTCGCCATGTCGCAGTACACAAAGAGGCTCACAAACTCCCCGAACTCGGTCGCATCGAGCACAAAATCCGCGCTCCGGCCGATGAAAATGCAGGAACCCCGATCCGCCATCTTTCGTATGGCCTCCGCCTCGAAGCGGAAGAGATTGTCCGGGTTTGTGATGTTGCCCGCGACGCGGGGTTTTCCGATTACATCCCGCGCCTGTCCGAAGAGACTTTTGCCGGGTTTCTCATCATGAAGGCGGAAATACTTCTCTCCCACCGCCGCATACTCGGAGGCGGTGCGGATAATTTCATCGTCATAGTAGGGAATGCCTAGCTCCTCCGAGAGTGCCTTGCCGAGCAGACGTCCGCCGCTTCCGTACTCCCGTTCAATCGTAATGACAAGATGCTGTTTCATGGTCATTTCCTCCTGTTAATTTATGCTTAGATGCCGTTGCCGTTCCGGTAGAACCAGCGCTTTGCTATCTCGGCTGTCAGCATATAGCATACCACAACCAGGCCAAGAGCTGCGAGCAAAGAAGCGGGCAGCGGCACCAAGCCTAGCAGCGCGCCGAGCGGCGTGTAGGGTAAGGCGATTGCCGCTAAAATCGACAAGACGGTCGCAAAGCAAAGTCCCTTGCCCACACGACTTTGAAAGAAGGGCTTGGACGTCCGGATAATCAATACGACGAGTGCGGCAGAGACCACCGACTCGACAAACCAACCGCTTCGAAAGAGCGCCGCATCCGCACGGAAAACGCGAAGCAAGACAAAGAAGGTCAGATAGTCAAACGTGGAACTGATCAAACCGAAGAGCAGCATGAAACGACGTATCATGCGGAAGTCCCAGCGTATCGGGCGGCTTATCCACTCCGCATCCACCACGTCGTCCGCAATCTGTACCTCGGGCATATCGGTCAACACATTTGTGCTGAGAATCTGTTTCGGTAGGAGCGGCAAAAAGGGCAGAATCAGCGAAATTCCCGCCATACTGAACATATTGCCGAAGTTTGCGCTCGTCGTCATAAAGATATATTTGAGCGTGTTCGCGAAGGTCTTTCTGCCCTCCCGTATCCCCGCGAGCAGCACGCCGAGATCTTGCTCGAGAAGAACGATGGAGGCCGCGCTCTTTGCGATATCGCTCGCGCTCTCCACCGAAATGCCGACATCCGCGGCGTGGAGAGCCGGCGCATCATTGATGCCGTCTCCCATGTAGCCGACAACCGCACCGGCCTCCTTCAGCGCGAGTATGATTGCCTCCTTCTGCCCGGGATCCACCTCCGCAAAGAGTTCGGCTTCACGGACCCGCGCCTTTAATTCGTCCTTGGAGAGAGCGGCGATTTCGCTGCCCGTCATGATTTGTTTCGCGTCCATATCAAGCTGTCCAGCAATGTTTGCCGCAATCAACGCATTGTCGCCCGTGATAATTTTGAGGCTCACGCCCTCTTGCCGAATCGCAGCTACCGTTTCGCGTACGTTATCCTTTAAGGGGTCAAGGAAGAGCAACATGCCTCGGAACATGAGTCCGCAATCCTTTGCCGTTGCGGCATCCTCATCGGCGGAGAGAATACGGGTCGCAAGGCCGATTGCGCGGTAGCCGAGTCCCGCATAGTGTGCATACCCGGCTTCGATTTCATTCCGCATCTCGTCGAGCGGTACTTCCCGCCCCGCTGCGTTCATGGCAGAGACCGATCTCGCGAGAATCTCTTCGAGCGCGCCCTTTGTAATCATGACGCGATTGCCGTGAAACAGAGAGTTCTCGGGCGTGTCTACCGTCACCGTCAGGCAGCGACTCTCAAAGCTGTAGGGAATCTCAGCGACTTTTCGATAAGCGTCGATGGGGCGCTCCCTTCTTGTCAGCGCATCGTCGAGCGGATTCCGATAGCCCTCCTGCAATTTCGCATTTAAATAGGCTGCGAGCAACAGACTCTCTCGGGCGACCGCGAGTGCCTCCGGCAGTGCGCTGTCTTCCGAAATTTTATCCTGCAAGCCTTCTCCCGCCGTGACCGCTCCCGAGAGCGCTGCCTCGCCCCGCGTGATGGTTCCCGTTTTATCGGAGCAGAGCACATCCATGCTGCCGAAGTTCTCAATTGCATTGAGTTTCCGGACAATGACCTTCTGCTCTGCCATGCGCTTTGCGCCCTTTGCGAGATTGATGCTGATAATCGCCGGCAACAGCTGCGGCGTCAGTCCGACCGAGAGCGCCAGTGCGAACATAAAGGAGTCAAACAGCGGCTTCTTCATCAGGACATTGAAGAGGAAAATGGCCGCGAGCATTACCGCTGTGATGCGAATCAGAAACGCGCCGAATTTCCGCACGCCACGCTCAAAGTCGGTCGGCGTCTCCTTGCTCTGCACGCTCTTCGAAATTTTTCCGAACTCGCTCTCCGCCGCCGTGTGCACGACGACCGCTCTTCCGGACCCCGCCTTAATGCCGGTCCCCATGTAGAGGCAGTTGCTGCGTTTCGCGAGCACAGTCGCAACGTCGAGCGCACCGGCGTGTTTCTCCGCCGGAAAAGTCTCGCCGGTCAGTGCGCTCTCGTTTGCCGTTAGACCGCTCGCTTCGAGGAGGTAGCAGTCCGCCGGCACAAGATCGCCGACCCGGAGTAAGATCACATCGCCGCGGACAAGTTCCTCCGCCGAAATTTCCCGCTCTTTACCATCCCGGCATACCGTCACTTTGTCGCCGACCACTTTTAAAAGTTCCTCGACCGCAACGCCCGCGCGGTACTCCTGGAAAAAGCTGAGCACTGCCGAAAAGAGGACAATCGCGAAAATAATCAATGCATCCGTCGTATCCTGCATCAAAAACGAGACGGCGGTCGCAAAGAGTAAGAGCAGTGTGACCGGGCTCTCAAACTGTCTGAGGAAAACCCGGAGCGGGCTTTCCCCTCTTCCCTTTGAAAGGCGGTTTTTGCCATCGGCCTCCAGTCGTTTTTCCGCTTCTGTTGCGGAGAGACCCGACGCAGCGGTCGAGAGCCCCTCTAACACAGCGTCTGCCTGCAAACTCCAAAATTCGGTTTTCATTCCAACGCCCCTCTTTCCTTCCGAATAAACTCGATTCCGATTCCGGCCCTCAGAACATAACCATCAAAATCGGTACCGTGATAAAGATACCCAAGGTGGACAGTACCGAACCGATGGCCGCGTACTGTTCGTCCGCGCCGTAGGCACCCGCCATGACCGTGATTTGCGAGACCGAGGGCAGCGCCGCCTCAATGAGGAAGACTTTCTGCGGAAGACCCGTAATTCCGAGGGCACGGGTCACCAGGATCGAAACCAACGGGGCAAACAGCAGTCTAAGCACCAGCATGGCCGGAATGCCGCGTTCAAGGCGCAGGCTCTTTTTCCCGAGCTCATAGATCACAAAGCCGCAGTAAAACAGCGCGAGCGGCGTTACTGTTGCACTCACATAGTTCATGAAACTCATCGCAATGCGCGGCAGGCGGATGTCTGCGAGTAACAGCACATAGGCCGCAATGATGCCGAGTATCGGCGGCTTTGTGAACAGCGAGACCAACAAATTCTGTTTCTTCTCCTTCTGTTCCGCCGCATCTCCGGAATGCTCCACCAACATCAAAGCAACCGTCTGGGTGAAGACGGTCGAACACATGTAGTAAAGCATCACATAGGGCAAGCTGACATCGCCGAACAGTTCCTGTGCCATGGGCAAGCCGATAAACAGAGTGTTCGAGAGAAAGGCGAGCGCCACAAAGACACCGCTTCTCCGCTTGGGAAGCTTCAGAGCCTTTGCAACCAGCATGGAGACCGCGAGACAGATGAGAATGGTAAGCAAGGGCACCAGCAGTAACGGCCCCATTTCGAGCATGTCCGCGCGCTTCAAATTCTTCTGGATACCGACGATCGTATTGAGCGGCACCGCAATATTGATGACATAACGACTCACAAACTTTTTCTCGGTCGCCGTCATAAATTTGAGTTTTCCCAGTAAGAAGCCAACCGCCATCAGGCTGAAAATCACAAAAACCGCCGACACCGCGTTTAAAAACTCTCCCAAGCAAACCTCCTTCTCTTTGCCAATACAAAAGGGGAGAGGCTGTGTTCCTCCTCTCCCCCTTCAAAACCCTCAAATCACTTATTCTTCGTCCCAGCTGTGGAACACCGCCTGGACATCATCGTCCTCATCGAGCAGGTCCAGAATGCGCTGCATCTTCTTCCGATCCTCTTCGCTCTTTAAGCTGACCCAGTTCTGCGGAATCATCTTGACATCCGCCTCGAGCATGGCAATTCCCTTTTGCTCAAAGGCCTCGCGCACCGCGGAAAACTGATCCGGGTCGGTCAAAACTTCGTAGCTGTCCTCATTGTCCGCGAAATCCTCTGCGCCCGCATCGAGTGCAAACATCATGAGCTCGTCCGCGTCCATATTGCACTCTTCCTTATCAATCAGAATCTGACCCTTGCGATCAAACATGAAAGAGACGCAACCCGGCGTACCGACGTTACCGTTTCCCTTTGAAAAAGCCGCGCGCACATTTGCCGCCGTTCGGTTCTTGTTGTCCGTCAAGGTCTCAACGATGATGGCAACGCCGGACGGACCGTAGCCCTCGTAAACGTTCTGCTCATAGTTCACGCTGTCAAGGCCGCCCGCTGCCTTCTTGATTCCGTTATTGATGGTATCGTTCGGGACATTGTTTGCCTTCGCCTTTGCGATGACATCTCTGAGCTTCGAGTTATTGGAAGGATCCGGGCCGCCCTCTTTGACTGCAACCGCAATCTCTCTTCCGATGACGGTGAAAATCTTGCCCTTTGCGGCGTCATTTTTTTCTTTCTTGTGCTTGATATTCGCAAACTTGGAATGTCCTGACATACCAAAAACTCCTTCTGTTCTATTCTGCGCGGCGCACGCTGCGCCGTTTTTACCGTCCCATACTAACACGCGAAAAAACGCGCGTCAACCGACGCGCGTTTCACAAAATCAATATACCGTGGTGGTGAAGGGCGACTCCACGCCGCCTACACGCTTGCCGGTCTCCTCGTCAAAGGTGCCGCTCGCACCGTGGTTGCGCTTTACATTGGTCGGGCTGTAGGTCTTATCTCCCGACGCTTTGACCGCCGCAATGGTCGCCGCCGTCGAGTACACGCGGCGAATCTGTCCGTAGGTAATCCACTGTCCGTCCGCATTCACCTGATAGCCGTCCGGCGTCGTGGTGTCGGTCAGCAGCCATCCGTCGTTGTCGAAGTAATAGCACTCAGAGATGCCGTCTTTGTTTCCGTCGAGCCAGAGCCAGGTGTTCGAAGGATACTGCCCGTTCCCATAGTCATACCACCAGGAGTCGGGACGACTCTCGCCGAGTCTCCAGGTTCCCGCAAATGCCGTAAAGCTCAGCGCAAGTGTCAGCGCCACCGACGCTACCGCTAATTTCGCAATCTTCATAACCGGTTCCCCCTTTTCTGTCGAACTTTCTTGTTCCTATCATACCGATAACTTAAATTTCTGTAAAGAGATTCCGACGTTGAAAGCAAAAACGACTGAAAAATGTAAGATTTACTCCTCTTCTTGCCACTCAACTTTTACGGTTTTGATCATTCTGTCCTCCGCTTTCAGGATTTGGAACAGAAAACCGTGGGCGCGTATGCTTGCCCTCTCATTGTCCTCCGGGAAATGGTTGAGCTTTGCGATCAAAAAGCCGTTCAGGGTATCGAAATTCTCCCTCTCCTCTTCGGTAAACGGTATTCCGCTCGCCTCTTCCGCATCCGTCAGACGGGTGAAGCCGTGCATAATCCAAGTTCCGTCCGGGAGCGCTCGAATTTCATCCTCATCGCGGTCATACTCATCCGTGATGTTACCGACAATTTCTTCGAGGATATCCTCCATACTGACCAGCCCGTCGGTCTGCCCGTATTCGTCTACCACAATGACCATCTGGAGTTTTCGAAACTGCATCTCGCGGAACAAGAGGTCAACGGCCCGCGTATCCGGTACAAAGTGGACATCGCGAAGCAGCCCCGGCAACTCCGAGATTTTCTTGTCGCGCCGCGCCTCCGTGCGCGAAAAATGCATGGCGTCGCGCAGCGTCAGTATGCCGATGATGTGGTCTATGTCATCCCTGTACACGGGAAAACGTGAGTGCACGTTTTCGTCGAGAAGAAACTCGACCGCCTCTCCGAGTGTCATCTCTCCGTCCAGGGCGATGACGCGCTTTCGATGTGTCATCACATCCGCCGCTGTCTTATCGTTCAGGCGAAAGATGTTGGTGATCATCTGTGCCTCATCGGACTCCACGACTCCCTGCTCATGCCCCTCGTTTACCATGGACATAATGTCCTCTTCGGTGACATTTTCCCCGGCCTGTTCGGGTTCGATGCCGCAAAATTTCAGAACCAAGGTAACCAGCTTGAGTACCAGCCACTCCGGCACGGCGAGCACCAGCATGAAAGCGCGCACCGCAAAAAGCGCTCTCTGTGCTGCCTTCTCCGGATTCCGTTCCGCGAGTCGCTTCGGCAAGAGGGTGCCGAACGCGGTGAAAATCATGGCCGCGAGTCCGTAGACCAAGACAGCCGAAAAAGCATACGCCTGCGGCAGGCCTTTCAAGAAAACACGCTCGGAAAGCGCCTTCACAAGCGGCAAGAGACAAAAACCGCCGACCGAGAAGCCCAGCAGTATCGTGAGCAACTGGAGACTGCGGATGAAGGCCCCCGGCCTTCCCTTATGTCGCAACAACTGCCCGGCGCGTTTATCGCCCGCTTCCAATCGCGCGGCAAGTTCCTTTTCGCTCAGATTTTGCAGGGCGGCTCCGAAGGAAAAGGCTGTGCCGCAAAGCCATAGTGCAGGTAGAAAGCCGAGTATACTCGGCAACAGACTGTCCAAAAAAACTCCTCTCTCCGCCTCAGCTATCGATGCGGGGCACTCTTTGATTCAGACAACATAAGATTTCGTAGTGAAAGCGGCCCGAGCGCTCTGCCAGCTCTTCGAGGGTGATACAGGCTTCACCGTCCCGTCCGAGCAGCGTGACGGGCGAACCGGTTCTCGCTTCCGGCACCGCGCTCACATCCGCCATGAGCTGATCCATGCAGACGCGCCCCAGAATGCGACAGCGCTTCCCGTGAATCAGGACCTCTCCCTTGTTACTGAGCGCTCTCGGATAGCCGTCTCCGTAGCCGATCGATACCGTGGCAACCCGCATGGGGCGCTCCGCGACAAAGGTGCCGCCGTAGCTGACGGCCCCGCCGGCGGGAAGCTCTTTGACATAAGTCACGGTACTGTGCAGGGACAGAACCGGTTCCAAGGCCAAAGGATGTGCCATTTCCGTCGCGGGATAGATGCCGTAAATCGAAATACCTGCCCGCATCATATCATACTCTGTGCCGCGCAGATTCAAAATACCCGCGGAATTTGCAATGTGGCAGATGCGGGGTGAAAGTCCCCTCTCCCGCAGTGCTTTGCGGAAATCGCGAAAGCGCTGTTCTTGCAGTTCCGTAGTCTCCTGAGACCACTCGTCCGCGCGGTAAAAATGGGTAAACATGCCCTCAAAATCCAGGTTTGAAAACGCTGCAATGCGCCCCGCAAGCCGAACACCCTCCGCATCCGGTTTTAGTCCGATGCGATGCATGCCGGTATCCACCGCGAGGTGAAAGGCAGCCTTGCGACCAAGTTTCTCCGCCGCCTTTGACAAAGCCTCTGCCTGTTCTTCCGTAAAAATCGAAGGGCGAATCTCCGCCCGAACCAAGTCCTCGTAGTCCGCATCAAAAACGGGTCCCAAGACTAAAACGGGCTTCTCGATACCGTGCTTTCGAAGCCCGAGAGCTTCCTCCGCAGTTGCCACACAGAAAAAGCTGACATAGGGCGCGATGGTATCCGCGACCAAGGCTGCGCCGTGCCCGTAGGCATCCGCCTTGACAACGCCGGCAATTCGGATTCCCTCGGGCAAGCTGTCCCGCATGGCCTCCATATTGTGACGGAGCGCCGCACGGCTGATTTTTGCGTAGACACGCATCTGTTCTCTATCCTGCCGTTCCAAATCCGCTCACCTCCCTTTCAATTGATTGAATGCGGCGGCACGCATGACGCTCGGAACCGCATCGGCGATATCGCGCGCCAAAATCCCGTGGAGCGAGTAGCGCTCCGCGGCCGCCTGCCCCGCTCTGCCGTGCAGATAGGCACCGAAGGCCGCCGCCTCTCCCGGCTTCATCCCGAGACAGAGGAGACCGGCAATGATACCGCTCAACACATCGCCGCTCCCGGCCTTTGCGAGCGCAGGGCTGCCGCTCTCGTTTCGATAAGTCTTTCCGCTCTCCGCATCCGCTATGATACTCTCATCTGTCTTGAGACAGAGCGTAACACCGTAGTTTTCACGATAATTCTCCGCAATTTTACGCGTTTCACAGAGTATCTCCGGAATTTCATGCTCCGTGAGCCTGGACATCTCACCGGGATGCGGCGTAAAAATCCAGGGACTTTTTCGGAGCGACAAGAGAGACGGACGCCGCGCAATCAGATTCAGAGCATCCGCATCCGCAATGAGCGGAACTCTGCAGTGCCGAAGCGTCTCTCTCACGAGTGCCGCCGCATACTCCGACTGCCCGAGCCCCGGTCCTAAGACCACTGCCTTGCAAGATGCAAGCAAGGCCTCCAAATGACTGAGGGACAGCGGCAAATGCTGCCCTCGTTCCGTCACCTTCGGACTTTCTTCCTCCGAGACCGTAATGCCGCCCTTCTGTTGCACCAAAAAAGCCTCACCCGGATTCTCCGCGGCCATGGATGCCGTCTCCAAATCATAGCTTTCCACGATGGCTTCCGGCAACTGTATCTGCAAAATCGAGCGATTCACTTCCGGCGTCAAAATACGCACCAGACCGGCGCCGCTGCGATAGGCGGCGAGCGCGGACAGATAGGCGGCTCCCGCCATTCCTTCACTGCCGGCAATGCAAAGCAGGGGACCGTAAGTCCCCTTGTTGGCTCTCTTCTGTCTCACCGGAATGCGACAGAGATCGCTATCTTCCAGAACCAAGACCCCGTCTGTCTCCTGTCTCATGACTTCCTCCCGCCTACGAAAGGCGTTCCAGGACTGCGACTGCCATGGCGTGCGTCTTTGTGTTGCTGATACTCACCAGCGGAAGTGCCGCACCGAGCGCTTCGCACTGCGCGGCGGCGGCTCCCGTAAGGCTTACATAGGGCTTGCCGAGCCTATCTCGCAACACTTCGATTTCCGCAGGCGTAATTCCCCGGAAACCGGTCCCGAAACTCTTCACGACAGCCTCTTTCACAGCAAAACAGCCGGCGAGAAAAGCCATGTTTCCCCCCGACTGCCGCCGCTCTTCCTCTGTGAACACCCGCGTCAGAAAATGCTCCTGTCGCGCCGCCCTCTCTATGCGAGCAATCTCGATCAGATCGCTTCCGAGTCCCAGTATCAAGCTTCCTCCGTTTTTTGCAGTTTTCGCCGCGCCGCAATCATGCGGTACGAAAGCTGCATCAGGCTCTCCGAGAGGTGCACATTCTCAACGAGCACATCCTCATCCACCTGAAGATCCGTGTGTGCAAAATTCCAAATTGCCTTAATGCCGCAGCGGCAAAGCCGCTTGGCAACCTCAATGGCGCGGTCCCTGGGGAGTGTCAAGGTCGCAATGTCAATGGCATTCTTTTCGAGATACGCTTCCAGATAGTCCAAGGGAAATACCTGCGCACCTTGAATGGTTCTGCCGACCACCTCGGGATCGATATCAAAAAGTGCCTTCACCTGAAAGCCGCGCTTGGTAAAATTCTGATAATTTGCGAGCGCCTGTCCCAGGTGGCCGGCGCCGATGATGACAATATATTTTTGCTGATCGATGCCGAGCAGCTTCCCGATTTCGGCATGTAAATGCTCCACATGATAGCCGTATCCCTGCTGTCCGAAACCGCCGAAGGTATTCAAATCCTGACGAATCTGCGAAGCCGTGACATGCATGCGCGCCGCAAGATCGCTCGAGGAGATGCGGTCCACGTTCTCCTCCATGAGATCCGAGAGATATCGATAGTAGCGTGGCAGACGTTGAATGACCGCCGAGGATACTTTGTCCTTCAAACTTTCACTTCCTACTTTCTTACGTCTTTAAACCAAGTTGTTGTATTGCGCTTAGTTTGTAAGTATAGGGATTTTTCTCTGCCTTGTCAATCCAACGGCATTTCGATATACTACAGCGGAGTATGCTTTGTAAAAGCTTAAGAAAACGGAGTGCTTATGATATTGAATGCCGCGCATTTAAAAAAGAGTTTTGTGGGGGAGACCGTCATAGAAGATGCCTCCTTTTTTCTGAACGAACACGATAAGGCGGCGATTGTCGGCCCGAACGGCGCCGGAAAGAGTACGCTCTTAAATCTACTGACCGGAGAACTTGCTCGGGACGGCGGTGAAGTCACGCTGAAAAAAGGCTGCAGCATGGGCTATCTTCACCAAGATAACACACTTGACTCCGAGCTCACAATCGAAGAAGAGCTCACCAAAGTCATTCAGCCCATTCTGGACCTGGAGACGCGGCTCGCCGAACTGCAGGCGGAAATGAAACACAGCGAGGGGGCAGACCTTGAAAAATTGCTCGCGCTGTACACGGAGACCGAGCACCGCTACGAGCTCATGGACGGCTATGCGGCGCGAAGCCGGGTGAGCGGCATTATTCGCGGTCTCGGCTTCGGTGAGGTCGATGCCGGACGACCGCTCTCTTCGCTCTCCGGCGGACAGAAAACCCGTGTATTTCTCGGTAAACTTTTATTGGAACAGCCCGACTTAATTCTGCTTGACGAGCCGACCAACCACCTGGACCTTGAGAGCATCGAATGGCTTGAGAGTTATCTCATGAATTATCCGGGCGCTGTTTTAATTGTCTCGCATGACCGCTTCTTTTTGGATCGTGTTGTCAATAAGATCTTTGATTTGAGTCACGGCCGCGTCAACACCTATGAGGGCAACTACACGCAATTCACCGAAAAGAAGGAGGCGCTCGCCGAGGCTGCCGCTCGCGCTTACGAAAACCAGCAGGCGGAAATCAAGCATCAGGAGGCGGTTATTCAAAAGCTCCGTTCCTTTAACCGCGAAAAATCTATTAAACGCGCCGAGAGCCGCGAGAAGCTGCTCGACAAGGTGGAGCGTCTTGACAATCCCTATGAGAGCAAAAAGGACATGGGGCTTTTTTTTACGCCGGATGAGGTCAGCGGTAAGGATGTACTTGAAGTACAGGGACTCAGCAAGGCCTTCGGCGACAACCTACTCTTTTCGGACCTCAATTTCTCCTTAAAGCGCGGCGAGCATGTCGCAATTATGGGCGGAAACGGTACCGGCAAGACCACGCTGCTTAAAATCATCAACGGCTTGCTTCCGCCGGACAGCGGCTCCGTGACGCTGGGCACCAAGGTGTTCTGCTCCTACTACGATCAGGAGCACCAGGTGCTGCATCCGGAAAAAACCCTCTTTGAAGAGCTGCAGGACACTTGGCCCGATATGAACAACACCGAGGTCCGCAACATGCTTGCGGCCTTCCTCTTCACCGGGGATGATGTCTTTAAACGCATCAAGGATCTCTCGGGCGGCGAGCGCGGCCGCGTCTCACTGGCAAAGCTCATGCTCTCCCACGCGAACTTTTTGCTCCTCGACGAGCCGACCAACCACCTCGACATGGAAAGTAAGGAGATTCTGGAGCGCGCCATCCGCGCCTTCCCCGGCACAGTGCTCTACGTGTCCCATGACCGCTACTTCATCAACCGCACTGCGACCCGCATTTTGAATCTGACCTCCGGCTGCCTTGTGAACTACATCGGCAACTACGACTACTACCTCGAGAAAAAAGCCGATGCCGAGCGCGCCGCGCTCCCCGCGAGCGCCGTCGCGGCGAAGGGGGAAGAAAACGAGAGTCCCTCTACAAGTGCCGAGGACTATAAGACACAGAAGGCGCAAAAGGCCGCGGAGAAAAAGCGCCGCGCCGAACTCGAGGCCTTAGAACAGCGCATTGCCGAACTTGAGGACACGCTCCGCGGCATTGAAGAGGAATTTCTGCTCCCCGAAAATCAGAGGGATGCCGCCGCTCTCCTCGCGATTCAAAAGCGAAAGGACAGCGCGGAAGAAGAACTCGCAGACTGCTATGAGCGCTGGGAAACGCTTGCAGACTGAGAACCGTTGAAGGAGATACTGTGATGAAACGTGTATTCAGCTTTGCCCTGGCCCTTTTTTTGATTCTCATACTGCTTGCAACCCTCATTGTGGGGCTCTTCGGCGGTCCCGACCGCGCCCCCCTGCTCCGCGCTCTTATCTTTATGGACATCACGATACCGGTCGTAATCTACGGCTTTTTGCTGATCACGCGTCACACAAGACGCTGACAAAAACCACTCATACCCTCCTTTTCAGGCTAAGAGGACAAAAAGGACGACAGATAACTCTGTCGTCCTTTTTGTCCTCAGTTTCCGGTCTAGGCTCCGCTCGCATCGACGGTATAGCCATCCGGCGTCCTCTCGTCGCAATACATGACGCCGAACTTTTTCCCATACGCGCCCCAGCTGAAGCAGTACCATTTGCCGTTGATTTCATGCCAATCCGTCAAAATCGAACCGTTTTCCGGATCCAAGTAATACCAAGTGCCGTCCGATGAATCGAGCAACCAACCCGTCTTCAAGTAGCCGTTTGCATCAAAATAGAAGCGTCCCTCGCTAATGCCGTCAGAGTCGGGAAGAAATACCCATCCGTTTCTCGGATAAGCGCCGTCCTTGTCTTTTGCTTTAAAATTGCCACCCTCAAGTAAAATGGGCTGTTCGGGATGCGGACTACTATCATTTGGCTGCTCTTTACGCATTTATAATCCAGTTGGCTGCTCGCTCTCTTGCCTGAATAAACGCAGAATAAATGCCCTCCCGATTGATCAGCTCGCTGTGTTTTCCCGCTTGCACTAATTTACCGTCATCAATCACCAAGATCTGATCGGCTTTTCTCACGGTAGTAAGTCTGTGCGCTATGGAAATCACTGTATGTCCTTTGGACAATTCCTCGATAGCCGCTAAAATCTCATGTTCATTTTCGGGATCAACGGAACTGGTCGCTTCATCCAAAAGAATAATCGAAGCATTTTTAAGTAATGCTCTGGCAATCGAAATCCGTTGCTTTTCTCCGCCGGAAAGGGAGTTTCCCCCCTCGCCTACCATGGTGTTATATCCCTCGGAAAGTTCCATGATGAAATTGTGGCAGCGCGCTTTTTTTGCGGCCTCCACTACTTCCTCGCGACTTGCATGCGGATTTGCAAAACGGATATTATTTTCTATGGTATCCCGGAAAAGATACACGTCCTGAAAAACGAGGGAAAGATTTTTAAGTAAACTCTCCACTTTATAATCTCGTAGATCCCTATTTCCCAATTTGATTGTACCGCTGTCCACATCGTAAAAACGGGATATCAAATTGATAATGGTCGTTTTTCCGGAACCGGAGGGTCCTACAATGGCTGTCTTTGACCCCTGCGGAATCGTAAATGACAGGTCTTTTAAGACCGGTTTTCTTTTGTCGTAGCTAAAGCTCACCTTGTCAAAGACAATATCTTGATTTTCCACGGTTTCCAAAGTACCGTCACTTATCTCGGGAATATCCAAAACCTCATCCAAATATTGCATATTGGCAGGATTTTTCACCATCAGAATTGCCGCATTTTCAAGCTGCTTTAGACCGCCGAAAATCATAAATCCGGCCGCCGAAACGGTGAGCGCCTGAGGTAATAAGACTTCGCCTTTTGTATAGAGATAGCAGGAAAACAAGGTAACAAGCAAGCTCGATAGATTGATAACAGTAGAAAAAATTCTCGCATAGACAACAAAAACCATCTCAAAATGTACTTGAGAAAGCCTGAGCTCCTCAGAAGAATTCTTCAATTTGGAATGCACTTCTTCCACAACTCCGGCATCCGCAAGCGGAAAACTGCGGAGTACGGGAATACCGCTGATGCTGTCAACGAGGGCGTCTCCAACTTTGGTAATTGCAGCGTGTTCCCGAGCTATCTCTTTCTTTGCTTGATTTACCATAAGAATTACACAGAGCCAAATAAGAGCTAAGCAAATTAGAGTTAAAATTCCGATTTTAAAATTTATACCAAACATACCTATCAAAAGGAAAAAAGATATTGAAATACCGGAAACAGTAAAGTCTATACTCATTGATGAGTAGTTTTCAAGACTTTTCATGACATTGGTAAAAGCTGACATGATTCTTGAAAGACTCTGTTCTGCAAAGTATCCCATAGGAGCTTTTTTTAGCCTTTCACCGACTGCAAGTCGGTAATCCTTGAAAATACCAAAGAAAACACCATCGCTGAGACTGCTTTTCGCCCACCCCGTCAGAAAATTGAAAAGGAAGGAAGCAAACAACACGCCGAAAATCGTCCGAATATGCTTCCCGGTAGTCTCATTCATCCAACCAAATGCAAGGAAGAGCGCGCAAAAGCCAAACAATATGGACGCATTTTGCAGAAAAATAAGGAACACTCCCGCCCTGAGGCGATTTTTATAGCGCCCTGCCATTTTAAATGACAATCTAATAAACTCCATCTCTTACTCCTCTCCTAAATATTGTCTCCAAAGACTTGCATAGAGCGGCTCCTGCAACAGCTCATCATGCCTTCCCTTGGCTATGATTTGGCCTTTATCAATTAAAATGATCTGATGGGCCTGCTTGATGGTATTCAGCCTATGCGCAACGATCACAAGGTTCTTTCCCTTTACGAGATGAGAGATTGCTTCTTGAATGAGGGCTTCGTTTTCCGGATCAGCGTAAGCGGTCGCTTCGTCTAAAATAATGGTTGAGGCAGGCTTCAGGATGGCTCTGGCAAGGGTTATACGTTGGCGTTCACCGCCTGACATCGCGCCACCTGCAACGCCCGCTTTGGTTTCATATCCCCCGGGAAGCGCCATGATGAATTCATGGCAATGAGCAGCTTTTGCGGCTCTTATGATTTCATCCTCGCTTGCGTCGGGCTTGCCGAGACGAATATTATCCCTGATACTTACATCAAACAGGAAGTTATCTTGAGAAACGAAGGAAATCTCTTCGGCAAGCTGATGAAAAGGTATTTTCTTTGTATCCACACCGCCAAGAGAAATCACACCTGACGCCGGATCCCAAAAGCCAGCCAAAAGCTTTGCAATCGTGGATTTTCCTCCGCCGGAGGGACCGACAAGCGCGGTTACTTCTCCCGGCTTCGTTTCAAAGGAGATCTTATGCAACACCTCAGTGCCATCGTGATAAGAAAAACTTACATCCGTAAATTTAATCCCCTTATTGTTATCGATAGCTGCTCTCTTGTCAGGATCAGGACGCTTTTGGGCAGGCATGTCAAGCAACTCCTGTATTGAAACCCAGGTATTGGAGGCCATCTGAAAGAGTTCAAAACTCATCATGATTGCCAAGGCCTGCGGAAGAATGGAAATCGGCAGAATAAGCGATAAGAGCAGGGTTTCTATACCGATTTCACCCTTTCCGTATAAATAAAATGCAAAAGGCATACTCACAATTTGCGGCGTCATCATTGCCGCAGTCATCAAGGCTTTGCCCAACCAACTTTGCTTCCACCACTTCATTGTGGAAAAATGATAGAATTTTACTGCATCCGCAAATTTTCCGTAAGAAGCCTTATCTTGTGCAAACGCTTTGATTACAGGGATTCCGCGAACATATTCAGCACTTCTATCCGCAACATTGGCATAGCTCGACAACCAAACAGCCATCCTACTGCGGTATTTATGCATCATTGTCGCCATTCCTATAAGAACAACAGGTAGAGGAACGAAAATCGACAATCCTATACGCCAATCCAAGCAAAATAAAATGATCACACAAAGGATTGGATGTAAAAGACGGCTTGGCAGCTCCGGCATGGTATGAGCTACCCAATCTTCCATATCCGCTACCCGGTCCATAATGATCACCTTGATTTTTCCCACGGGATTATCCACCAAGTATCCCATGGGAATTACTTTTAACTTCTCGAATAGCGTCTGCCGAAGCTTTTCCAATATAGAAAAGGACGTCTTATGCGAAATAGTTGTGCTGAGGCCGGTAAGCACAAAATAAAGCAGTAACGAGCCCATTGCCAAAAAAGCGTATCGCAGAAGTTCATCAAAACCGATCGAGCTGCCTCCGGCTCTTTTTATAAGCCATGCGGCAGCGTAAGCGCTAAAGAAATAAGTGGCGAAACTGAAAATCTCTCCGAGGCAAGCAAAAATGACAGAAAGCCGCATTCTGCCCTTGTACTCCGGAGCAACACTCATGAGTGCTTTGGTTAAACCATCCATGCTGATTTTAGCTTGCTTTTCACTTTGCGCAACATCACTTTCGATCCGCTGCATAATTTCCTGCGGAACGTCAAGATTCAGACTCTCGATCTCTTTTATTAACGCTTCATCCTTCCCTAGCTTCGTACCGCCCGAAGTACGTTTAAGCATTTCATCATGATGTTTTTTCTTCTCCATATAATTTATCCTCATGTTTTAGTTTTAGCTAACTTACAATCAAAAAAATTATTTGATTTTGCCTTTATCATAACCATCAATAAACAGCTTTACTGTATTCAGAAAGAACTCTCTGTTCCTCACAAAGCTATCCCTTGCTCCATCCAGAATTTCACATCCTAGCACAATCGTGTTCATAAGAAATATCAAAAAGTCGTTGCGAAAATACTTGTATACATCCTCTCTTGCCTCTTTCACTCCGCTGTAGCTCGCTTTTAAGGATTCCTCAACCAAGATCGGGAACAAAGCTCTCAACTCTTCATTGTTTTTCATCGATTGTAGATATATGGCATATACGCTCATAAGCTCACTTTCACCGAGCATTTTATCGACAATCATCTGTGCCACTGCATTTCCGTCCAGTTCTCCCGAATAGGACGATAAAAATTCATTTATTTTCTCAATCCGATAAGCCATGCCCTCCCGCATTAGATCATGTAATATTTCTACCTTGTTTTTGTAATGGTAATATACACCTCCTCTTGAAAGGGATGTTTCGGTGATAATATCCTCCATTACCGTGTCGGCAAATCCTTTGCTCAAAAAGACCTTTCTAGCCGCATCTAAAATCTCTTTTTTCCTGATTTGACCGGCTTTCTGTTTTTTCTCTTCCAAAAATAGATTTCTCCTCGTAGTAAAAAAACCGACAACTTTGTCGGTTTTATTGTAACACCAAGTTTTGTTAGAATCAACTAATATCCACATGTTTACTCTATTATCCTGAAATCAAAAAAGAGAAAAGGGACGGCAGAGCCACTCTGCCGTCCTTTTGCTTTAGGCTACACGGACTTTGAATCCGCTGACGTATTTTTTATCGTTACACTGTCAGTGTGCCTTTCTGTCGTGGTGCTTGTCGGGCGGATTTGTATCCTCCGCCTGTGCTACCGTCTGCTGCGTGGCTTCCGCTGCTGCAGCCTGCTGTGAAGGCGCGGTTTCCGTCGGTGTAACCCTCGCTTCTCCTGCGCACACATTCGCGTGCTCCAGACCGGTCACGTTGAGGTTCCGGTTCACCTTTGCGTCATAGGTGCCCGCGCGCATAATCTCGCCGAGATCGATGCCGGTGGTCTCCTTCATCGACTCAAAGAGCTTGCCCATGACAACGGGAACATTCGAAGCAAGCTGCGACACGCCGTTCTCATTGCTGCCGCTGCCGCCGATGATCGTAATTTTATCGATCTGTGCGAGCGGCTTCGCAATCTCACTTGCAATGTCCGGAAGCACTTTGATGAGCATCTCCGCCATTGCGGCATTGTTGTACTTCTGGTAAGCCTCGGCCTTCTTTTCCATGGCCTCAGCTTCCGCAAGACCCACAGCTCTTCTCGCCTCTGCCTCCGCCTTACCGCGCAGGGCAATACCGCTTGCCTCCGCTTCGTACTTCGCGCGGATACCGCTTGCCTCCTGCTCCGCAGCGTACTTTGCAGCCTCTGCGACAGCCTTTCTCGCCTCTGCCTCGCGCTCCTGCTCGTACTTTCTCGCCTCCGCCTCTCTCTGGCGCTTTGCGAGTTCAGCGGCAGCCGCCTGCTCCACACGGTACTTCTCGGCATCGGCCTTCTTGTTGATTTCGGCGTCGAGGGCCTGCTGCATGACCGCGACTTCCTGCTTCTTCAGCTCGGAGTCGCGCTCTGCTTTTGCAATCGCGGCATTGACCGTGGCAATCTGGATATTCTTCTCTTGCGCCTGCTTCTGAATCTCGTAAGCTGCATCCGCCTCTGCCTTCTTCGTATCGGAAATGACCTTCAGTTCCGACTGACGAATCGCGAGTTCGTTGTTCTTCTGCGCAATCTCGGTGTCTGCCTGTACACGCGCATCGTTTGCGGCCTTGTTTGCCTCAGCCTGCGCAATCGCAACGTCTCGGTCCGCCTGCGCCTTCGCAATCGCGGCGTCCTTCTTAATCTTTGAAGTGTTGTCCGCACCGAGGTCGTTAATGAGGCCCTTCTCATCCGTCACATTTTGAATATTGCAGGAGAGAATCTCGATGCCGAGCTTCTCCATATCCGCAGCCGCCTTCATCATCACCTGATCCGAGAAGGAATCGCGGTTCGTGTTGATGTCCTTTAAGGTCAGCGTGCCGATGATCTCACGCATGTTACCCTGGAGGGAGTCCTGAAGGTCCATCGCAATCTGCTCGGGTTTCTTATTCAGAAAGTTGCGAGACGCCTTTTCAATGCCCTTGCTGTCCGGCGCAATTCGCACCTTAGCGACCGCATCGACATTGACATTGATGAAATCCGTCGTGGGCACCGACTGCTCGGTCTTGATATCGACCGTCATCTGGCCGAGGTAAAGGACATCGAGACGCTCGAGGAGCGGAATTTTAACACCTGCCCGTCCGATTAAAATCTTCGGCGTCTTACGGTACCCCGAGATGATGAATGCCTTGTCCGGCGGTGCCTTGACATAACCGGAAAGTATGATGCCCAGAAAGAAAACGGCGAGGATAACGGGAACAAGGGTGCGAAGCAATGCAAGATCCATGACAAAATCCTCCTTTTCTCAAACGACTATGCCATTGCCACAAAGTTCTTTTCTTACTTCTTGCGGTGAATCAGTTCCTCTCGGCCCGGTCCGTTCGAGACCATCGTAATCGGCACGCCGATCTGCTTCTCGATGAACTCGACATAGTTCCGGCAGTTCTCCGGGAGTTCCTCATAGCGCGTGATGCCGCGAATATCCTGCTTCCAGCCCGGCAGCACCGTAAGCACCGGCTTGCAGCGCTTTAAGAGCGGGGTCACCGGGAAGTAGTCTATGACCTTTCCATCCAGCTCGTAACCCGTGCAGACCGGAATCTCGTCGAGATAGCCGAGTGCATCCAAAACCGTGAGCGCAACCTCGGTGCTGCCCTGAACGCGGCAGCCGTAGCGGGTTGCGACCGCATCAAACCAGCCGACGCGGCGCGGTCTTCCGGTGGTCGCACCGTACTCGCCCTTATCGCCGCCGCGCTTTCTGAGCTCCTCTGCCTCGGTCTCGTCGAGAATCTCGGAGACAAACTCACCTGCGCCGACCGAACTCGAGTAAGCCTTGGTGACCGTCACAATGTCCTTTAACTCATAGGGCGGGAAGCCTGCTCCGACCGCCGCAAAAGCAGCCGTCGTATGAGAACTCGTGACCATGGGGTAAATGCCCTGATCCGGGTCCTTGAGCGAGCCGAGCTGGCCCTCGACGAGGACGGTTTTGCCCGCGTGCAGTGCCTCGGTGAGGAAAGCGCCCGTATCCGCGAGATAGGGAGCAATCGCCTCGCGGTACTCCGCCAAGGTCTGCATAATCTCATCCGCCTTCAGCGGCTCTTGATGATAGAGATGCACAAAGAGCGCATTCTTAATGGTGCAGATGTTCTCTACCTTCTCGCGAAGCGCCGCCTCATCGAAGAGTTCTGCCGCCTGAATGCCGATTTTCGCGTACTTATCCGAGTAAAAGGGCGCGATACCGGACTTCGTGGAACCGAAGGCCTTGCCCGCGAGTCTCGCCTCCTCGTAGCTGTCCTGCAGAATGTGATAGGGCATCAATAGCTGCACGCGGTCGGAGACCAGAACCTTCGGGGCCGGCACGCCCTGTTCCTCGATGCTCGCGAGTTCCTTCACAAACGAGGGGATGTGGAAGGCAACACCGTTGCCGATGACGTTGGTGGTGCGCTCCGAGAATACACCGGAGGGCAGAAGGTGAAGCGCAAATCTGCCGTAGTGGTTGATAATCGTGTGTCCCGCATTTGCACCGCCCTGGTAGCGGACCACAATGTCCGCATCCTGTGCGAGCACGTCCGTAATCTTACCCTTACCTTCGTCGCCCCAGTTGGCGCCGACAATTGCTTTGACTGACATAATCTTCTCCTCTCTCCGAAAGCCTTAGACCTGAATCTCTGCCTTTTCGCCGAGCTCGCCCTGATTTTCCGCGAGCAAGGGCTTGACCACCTCGCGGAGATAGTCCGTGACCTGCTCCGCACTTCTGCCGGTATAGCGCTCCGGCTGCATGGTCTTCTCGAGGTCCTCCAGATTCAGGCGGAAGGAAGGATCGGCCGCAATCAGCGCGAGGAGGTCGTTGTCCTTGCCCTCTGCCTTGACGTGCTGACCCGCAATCATCGAGAGTTCGCGTATCTTCTCGTGCAGTTCCTGGCGATCGCCGCCCGCCTTGACCGCATCCATCATGATGTTCTCGGTCGCCATGAACGGAAGCTCTGCCATGAGGCGCTTCTCAATGACCTTCGGGTAGACCACGAGGCCATCCACGACGTTCATATACAGGCGAAGAATGCCGTCGACCGCGAGGAAGCCCTCCGGAATCGAGAGACGCTTGTTCGCGGAGTCGTCGAGCGTACGCTCGAACCACTGGGTGCTCGCGACGAGCATCGGGTTCATCACATCGCTCATCACATAGTTTGCGAGGCTCGCCATGCGCTCGCAGCGCATGGGGTTACGCTTGTAGGCCATAGCCGAGGAGCCGATCTGGCTCTTCTCAAAGGGCTCCTCAACCTCCTTTAGGTGCTGCAGGAGACGGATGTCATTCGAGAACTTGTGCGCGCTCTGCGCAATCCCCGCGAGTACATTCAGAACGCGGGTGTCAATCTTCCGCGAGTAGGTCTGTCCGGATACCGGGACACAGGCCGCAAAGCCCATCTTCTCCGCAATCATCGGATCGATCTTTTTAATCTTCTCTTCGTCGCCCTCAAAGAGCTCCTTGAACGAAGCCTGCGTGCCCGTGGTGCCCTTGCAGCCGAGCAATTTCATGTTCGCGAGCACATGGTCCAGATCCTCGAGATCCAGAAGGAGCTCGTTCATCCAGAGCGTGGCGCGCTTTCCGACCGTGGTCGGCTGTGCCGGCTGGAAGTGGGTAAAGGCGAGGGTCGGAAGGTTCTTATACTTCTCCGCGAAGTTTGCGAGCTCCGCAACGACATTCAGGAGTTCGCGGCGCACAATGCGGAGTCCCTCCGTCATGAGAATGATATCTGTGTTATCGCCCACATAGCAGCTGGTTGCACCGAGGTGGATGATGCCCTTTGCGCTCGGGCACTGCGTGCCGTAGGCATAGACATGGCTCATCACATCGTGACGCACTTCTCGCTCTCTCGCCTCGGCGACTTCGTAGTTGATATCCTCGGCATGCGCCTTTAATTCCGCAATCTGCTCCTCCGTAATCGGAAGTCCGAGTTCCCTCTCTGTCTCTGCGAGTGCAATCCAGAGTTTTCTCCAGGTGCGAAACTTCTTCTCCGGTGAAAACAAATACTGCATCTCCGCCGAGGCATAGCGCTCGGAGAGCGGACTCAGGTATTTATTGTATTCTTTTTGCATATGCGGTCTCCTTCTTGTTCCGATTGGCAGACTACTCCAATTTCCATAAACAGTATATATTTTAGCACGAATACAGGCTTAACTCCAGTCCCACTGCATACAGGAAACATGCTCCGAAGCGAAACAGAATCTCCGGTATTTCGCAACCACGATATCACAAGCGGACGCCGCATCCGAACGAAGATGGACTGTATACTCTTCGACGCTATCAAGGACTCACTTTCCTTTTAGCAGCGGCACGGCCGCGCGCGGCAGTATGCCCTGCATCGCGGCGAGGGCCACACCGTAATTGGTAATCGGAATTTCCGCGTTGCGGCTCTCTTGAAAGCGCGACAAAAGCTCCGTATCCCCAAGCATACAGGCACCGCAGTGCACCACCAGCCGTATCTCTTTTTCGCGCAAGTCCTCCGGGAACTCGTGGCCGGAGCTGAAATAAAAGCGGAGTTTTTTCCCCGAGGCCTTTTCGAGTAGCTTCGGGAGCTTCACCGTGCCGATGTCCTTACATTGTCTCTTATGGGTACAGCCCTCCGATATCAAGACAGCGTCGCCTTCACGAAGCCGCGCGATTGCCGCCGCACCGCTTAATGCCGTTTCGAGCACGCCGCTCTGTCTGGCCAGCAACATGCTGAAGGAACTGAGCGGCTGCTCTGCGGGAATGCAGGCGGCAACTTCGGCAAACGCCTGCGAGTCCGTGATGATGAGCGCCGGAGGCTCGCGAAGGGCCGAGAGCAGGGCAGGCAGTCCCTCCGGCTGACAGAGAAAGGGAAAGGCTCCGCCGTCCAAAAGCTCTCGCACTGCCATCTGCTGCGGCAAAATAAGGCGACCGCGCGGCGCGGATTCATCCTGCGGACAGACAAGGACGACTGTATCACCGGGGGCAACGAGATCCATGAGCAGCGCCTTCTTTTCCGACTTACGCGGAAGCATGCCGATGGCAGTCTTAACTTCCTCTATGCCTTCTCCGCTCACGGCGGAACAAAGATAAATATCCCTGACCTTGGCCCCGCAGCGTGTAATAAGCCCTCTGAAGTAAGCCTCTGCCTCCCTGCGCTCGGTCTCCGTGAGCGCTTCCGCCTTGGTGATGACCGCTAAAAGCGGAATTCCCTGTGCCGCGAGCGCACGAAAGAGTCGCTCCTCCGCCGCTCCCGCCTCTTTTTTTCCCGCGAGACAGAGCACTGCCGCGTCACAGCGCTTTTGCATCTCCTCGGCGCGCCGCACACGTTCTCTGCCGAGTTCCCCTTCGTCATCGATGCCCGGGGTGTCGATTAAGGTGATAGGCCCGAGCGGCAAAATCTCCATGGTCTTTTTAACCGGGTCCGTGGTCGTTCCCGGTGTGTCCGAGACCAGTGCTGCTTTCTGCGCGGAAAGCGCGTTAAAAAGACTTGACTTACCCGCATTTCTCGCGCCGAAAATACCGATACAGGAGCGAAATTTTTCGCTTGCTCCGAATTCTTGCATGCGCTGCTTCCTCTCTGATTTCTGTCTGTCTTAATTTCTTTCTGTTTTAATTTCTGTCTCTCTTAATTTCTGTCTCTATGACTCCCGGCTTTCTGAAGCCTGTCTTTCTTCGTTCTGCTTTATTCTCGTATGCTTCCGAAAAAAGGCGGATGAGCCTTCCGCCCATCCGCCTTCCTCGGGTAAATCGCTTATTTCTCATACATGAAGTCATAGAGCTTCTCGGCGGAGTCAATGACGCGCGCGCCGTAGTCCATCACATCGTCATAGTCCATCTCGATTATCTTCTTGTTCTTGATTGCGGGCACATCCTGCACCACCTGATTTTCGCTGAGCGAAGCGACCGCATTCACATCCGCCGCCGCAAAGCGATCCGAGCGCACATAGACAATCACATCCGGATTCATCGAAATCAGATTTTCGAGCGTGAGGCCGTTGCCGCCCTTCTCGAGCACATTTTCCGCGTTCAGGGTCTTTAACATACAGCTGCTCATCTTCGAGTTGAAGCCGGCAAAGGTGCCGTCCGTATAGCCCGCCATAAAGAGCACCTTCTTCGGCTCTCCCTTTTGGTTGCTGACCTTGGTGAGCAGCGCGTCGATTCGCTTGTCAAGTTCGTCCGCATACGCATTCGCCTTCTCCTGCACATCAAAGATTTTGCCGATGTTGCGAACATCCTCCGGAATGTTCTTGAGCGACTGCTCTATCGAAGCGCTTGCGAGTTCGGTATAGACCGGGATGCCGAGTTCCTGATAGGACTGCACCGTGCCGATCGCCGTGTCGGTGAACATAAGGGGACCCTTGCCGAGAATCAAATCCGGCTCGAGCGCAAGTATGCTCTCCTTCGAGACCGACTTCTTGTCGCCGAGACTCTTTAAGGAGGCAATCTCGGTCGCAATGTCGCCCTTCAGCGCATTGTCATTGTCAAAGACCGCGACAATCTTATCTTTTAAGCCGAGCTTAATCAGAAGCTCGGTCATCGAGAGCTGGGTCGAGAGCACGTGTTCCGGCGCATGGGCATAGCTCATCTCGACTTCCTTGCCCTCGGCATCGTAAATCTTGAGCGTCAGGGGATAGGCGGTCTTTGCAGCCGCACTGTTTTTCGCCTCGGTGCTGCTCTCTGCCGAAGCACCGTTCTCGGTACCTGCCTTGCTCTCCGTCTCCGAAGCATTTGCGGCGCTCGCCTCGGAGCTCGCTGCCTTTTGTCCGCAAGCGGTAATCATCAATGCCGCCGCGACTGCCGCGAGCGGTAAAAGCATGGTCTTTTTCTTCATAATCTTCTCTTTCTGCGGAATCTCCGCTAAAACTTCTGTTGCCAAACGCCGTTGTCAGAGATACTGAATCATGAGTTTTCCGTCAATGGGACTCGGGTACACCGCTGCCTCGACTTCAAAAATTCTCCGTATGGTTTCGGGTGTCATCACCTCTTCCGGCACGCCGCTCTCCACGATTTCGCCCTGCCGCATGAGATACAGATAGTCGCAGTACTGCGCGGCCAGCCCGAGGTCGTGCAGCGCCGCAAGCACCGTGATGCCGAGGTCTTTGATGATGGACAGAATTTCAAGCCGGTAGCGAATGTCCAGATGGTTCGTCGGCTCATCCAGAATCAGGACTTTCGGGTTTTGCGTGAGTGCGCGCGCCAAGACGACGCGCTGCTTCTCGCCGCCCGAGAGCGACTGAAAGTTCCGGTCGCGGTAGTCTTTCATGCCGACCTTCGAAAGCGCCTCGAGCGCCGCCTCATAATCCCTGTCCTTTTCCCGCTCGAGCAGCGTGTGAAACGGATAGCGCCCCATCAGCGCAATGTCCATGACCGTATAGTCAAAATTAATCTGATTGAACTGCCCCATGACCGCCATGCGGCGCGCAATTTTCTTGCCCGAAAAGCGGGCAATGTCCTCGCCGTCAAGCCGCACTGTGCCGCTGTCCGTCTTCTGGGTCTTATAAATCGCGCGAAGCAATGTGGTCTTGCCGCTCCCGTTTGCACCGAGGAGAGCCGAGAACTTGTGCTCCGGCACATCGAGCGTCACGTTTTTCACAATGGATTTTCCGGCGATCGAGACCGCGATGTTTTCTGCTTCCAGTCTCATTTATTTGCCTCCGAATCCGTAACGTTTCCGCACCATCACATAGACAAAGAAGGGGGCACCGATTAAAGCCGTGAATATGCCGACCGGCAGCTCCGTGTTCGGCAGTAAACTCCGCGCAAGCGCATCGACCCAGAGCATGAAGAGCCCCCCGGAGAGCGCCGCGACCGGCAAGAGTCTTCGATGTGCCGTGCCGACCAGAGCCCGCGCGAGATGCGGGATGATGAGCCCCACAAAGCCTATCGTGCCGCTGGCCGAAATCAGAGCGCCCGTGAGCAGCGAGAGCACCAGAAGGTACACGAGACGGCAGCGAAAGGTATCGATGCCGATTGTGACAGCTGCCTCTTCGCCGAGTAACAGCCCGTCCAAGGTTCTCGCCTGACTCATGAAAAAGATTGTGGCCAGCAGAACAATCACCGCAATGAGCCCGATATTCTTCCAGCCGGCGCGGGTCAGAGATCCCATGGTCCAGAACTTAATCGACATGATGCCGTCGGAATTGCCGGCGACCGCAATGATGAAATTGGAAAAGGCGGTGAGCAGCGCATTCACGATCATGCCGGCGAGAATCAGCTTGACCGAGGTGGTTTTGCCGTCCGCCGAGGCGAGGGCGAGCACCAGAAAGCAGGCAAGACCCGCGCCGAGAAACGCCCAGAAGCCCGACACAATGCCGACGCCGAGAAACAGAGAGCCCGTTGCGCCGAGTGTCGCTCCGGCCGAAACGCCGAGTATATAGGGATCTGCCATTGGATTCTGCACGACCGCCTGCATCACGCAGCCGCAGAGCGCAAGACCGCTCCCCGCGAGAAAACCGAGGATAATTCGCGGCACGCGGATTTGCCAGACAATCTGCTCCATCGAAACCGGAATGCTGCGACCGCTTTGCCCGAAGAGATGGCGCTGTAAAACGGCCCAGGTCGTTTCGACCGGAATTCGCACCGCCCCCATGCAAAGCGTGACGAGCGCCGAGGCCAGCGCTGCGAGTATCAGGCAGAGAACAAGCCA